>JAQVSS010000001.1 GCA_028700415.1 Kiritimatiellia bacterium | reverse complement strand
ATCTGACTGATTCGCCGGAATGGGTGTGCGGCGATGAACTGACGATGTAGAGATCGGCGGGGGATTCGGGTTTCATGGGGTGGGGGGAGAGTTAAAGAGGTGCAGGTTACTCGTTACGGGTTATGGGTTCCAGGTTCACAGGCTGCCCTATTTTTTTGCGGCGGCGCGTTTGGCCATGACGATGGCCTTGGCGCGGCGCATATGGTGGACCAAAGGGCGGTGGGCGGGGCAGACGAAAGCGCACGAGCCGCACTCGATGCAGTCCATGAGCGCGACCTGCTCCGCGCCTTCGATATCGTCGGCCTCGATGCACTGGCTGAGTTCGGCGGGAGCGAGGCGCATGGGGCAGGCCTCCACGCAGCGGCCGCAGGAGATGCACGCCTGAGAGGTGTAGCAGGAGACCTTGCTTGCGGAGAGAAGGAGCAGGCCGGAAGCGGTTTTGCCGGTTGGGACATTGAGGGAGCTGACCGCAAAACCCATCATGGGTCCCCCTGAGATGACCTTGGCCGCTTTTCCTCTCAGCCCGCCGCAGGCCGCCACAAGGTCGCTGTAGAGGGTGCCGCAGGGGGCGAGCAGGTTCGAGGGCTGCGCGACGGCGTCGCCGGTGACGGAGATCACGCGGCGCACGAGGGGGCGCCCGTTGACCACGGCATCGTAAACGGCGTAAGCGGTGCTGACGTTCTCGACCACGCAGCCGACGTCCATGGGCAGGCCGCCGCGCGGCACCTCGCGCCCGGTAACCGAGTAGATCTGCTGCTTTTCCGAGCCTTGGGGATAACTCGTGCGCAGCACGGTGACGGCGACGTCGCCGTCGACTTCTTGGAAGGCCTTCTCCATGGCTTCGATGGCGTCGGGCTTGTTGTCCTCGATGGCGACGCGCAGGGACTTCGCCCCCAGGATATGGCGGATGATCTCGGCGCCGGCCCGGATCTCCTTGGCGTATTCGAGCATCATCCGGTGGTCGGAGGTGAGGTAGGGCTCACACTCGGCGCCGTTGAGGATCACCGTGTCGATGGGCTTGTCGGCGGGCGGGGAGAGCTTGACGCGCGTGGGGAAACCCGCGCCGCCCATGCCGACGACGCCGGCCTCGCCGATGCGGGCGGCCAGGTCTTTCTTGTCGGCGGCCCGCCAGTCCGGGAGGGGAGGGAGCAGTTGCCACTCTTGCGGGCCGGAGGTTTCGATGACGACCGCGCCGCAGGTTCGTCCGGAGGCGGTGAGGGTCTCTTCGAGGGCCGCGACCTTGCCGCTGGCGGGCGCGTGTGCCGGCGCGGAGATGAAACCGTTCTGCCCGGCGATGAGCTGGCCGGCCTTGACACTGTCGCCGATCTGGACGATGGGTTTGGCGGGCGCTCCGAGATGCTGCGAGAGCGGCACGACCAGGCGGGCGGGCAGGGGCAGTTCGCGGATGGGCGACCCCGAGGAAAGTCCCTTGTTGTAGGAGGGGTGGATGCCGCCGCTAAAGGTGAAAGGTGAGGGGGTGGTGTTCATGAGAGAGTGTTGGTTCATGCTTTGCGGATGCAGTGGGCCGGGCATTTCGCGATGGTTTCTTCGTTGGTCAACGGTTTGGAATAATCGACGACCGCGAGGAAACCGTCCATCGCGATGGCGCCGTCCGCGAATTTGGTGCAGATCCGGCAGCCGATGCAGCCGGTGCCGCAGACTTTTTTCACGGCGGGCCCCTTGTCCTTGGAACTGCACAGCACGTGGATCCCGGCGTCGGCGGGCACGAGCCTGATGATTTTGCGGGGACAGGCGGCGACGCACTTTCCGCAGGCGATGCATTTGTCCTTGTCGACCCGGGCGAGGCCGTTGACGACCGAGATGGCGTTGACCGGGCAGACGCGGGCACAGGTGCCGTAGCCGAGGCATCCGTAGGTGCAGCCCTTGTCGCCGCCGGCGGTGGCTTGGGCTGCCGCGCAGTCGTTGATGCCGTTGTAGTCGGCGCGGCGGGTGGCCTCGGTGTCGTCGCCGCAGCAGAGCACGAGCGCGCTCCGTTTCTCCAAGGCGGCCACCGTGCGCCCGAGGAAAGCGGCGATGGCAGTGGCGCTGGCCGCACCGCCGGGGGCGCATTGATTGCACTCCGCATCCTGTGTCACGATTGCGCGGGCATAGTCGGCGCAGCCCGCGAAGCCGCACCCGCCGCAATTTGCGCCGGGCAGCAGTTCCGTCACTTTGCCGATCCGGGGATCTTCCGGCGTGCTGAGATACTTTTCGGCAATGGCTAACGCGACCGCGCTGACAAGGCCGATGCCGCCGATCCAAAGAGTGGAGTTGAGGATGATGGGGTCCATGGGAAAGAGGAAGATTACAGGTTGCGGGTTACAGGTTTTTTAAAAGGAACAGGCCGTGCGCCTCTACTTGACAAGGCCGCTGAAGCCCATGAAAGCGAGGCTGAGAAGGCCGGCGGTGACGAGTGCGATGGATACGCCTTTAAAGCAGCGCGGCGGGTCGGCGCGCTCAATCTTTTCGCGCAGGCCGGTGAAAATCAGCAAGGCTAGGGAGAAGCCGACTGCTGCCGCTGTGCCAAAGACCACCGACTTCACAAACCCGTAGCCTTCCTGCATGTTCAGCACAGACACGCCGAGCACGGCGCAATTGGTGGTGATGAGCGGGAGGAAGATGCCGAGCGCGGCATGCAGGGGCGGTGCGAAACGCTTCATCACGATGTCAATGAGTTGCACCAGCGAGGCGATCACGAGGATGAAGGAGAGCGTTTGCAGAAACTTATCAAGGCCGAGCGGCTCCAACAGGAATTTCTGCAGGCACCAGGTTGCGGCCGAGGCGAGCGCCATCACGAAAATCACCGCGCCCGACATGCCGAGGGCGGTGGAGAGTTTTTTTGAGACGCCCAAGAAAGGGCAACAGCCCAGAAAACGGCTCAGCACAAAATTGTTGACCAGAACGGCGCTGATAATGAGAAGTAGGTATTCCATGAGGTTTCCAACGGCTTCAGAAAAAGTTCATCTAAATTTACCAAACGGACGGGGGATCTATCAATAAAATGCGGATATTTTTTAGGTTTTGTCGCGGTAAACGGCGAGCGCTTTTTTGAAGGCGTCGGTCTCGGTGTAGCCGCAGGTTTTGAATTCGGGGCAGAAGCCGCGGTAGACGCACTCGGGCACACAGACGCTGAAGAGTTCGGGTTCGCATTTCTGCACCTCGTCCAACACGAGCTTCCATGCGGCGGTGGTTTCAGGGGAAGCCTGGCGGCAGAGCCGTTTGCGGGAGATGAAAATCAGGGCTTGCGCGTTCGCGAAACACTCGTGGTTGACGAGGGCGGCCTGTGAGAGCTCGTCGCGGTTTACGCCCGTGCGGTCGGTCCGCTGGGTGCTGACGAAATGTTCGATGCCGATTTTGTGGCGGACGAAATGCACGCTGACCCAGTATTTGAGGTTGATCCACTTCCACTTGAAAATCATCTGGCGGATCGGGGAGTGCTCCGAGAGCAGGATGCGCCGCTTCCAGCCATGTCCGGGTTCTTTGTCGCCCTCCTCCATGCGGATCGTGGTGCGGGCGGCGTCGGCGACATCGCGCCAGACGGATTTGGCCTTGAAATATTTGAGGGATAACGGCTGTTCCATGGGACACCAGTTTGCTGTTTTCAGGGGGGGAATGCAATGCGATTCTGTGACGGCCCTTTCGCGGGCCTCGCACACCGTGGTCTGGTCGCTGTCCAAAACGATTTTGGCCACTGCGGTGACGAACGGGGGCGGCACGGGCTGCCCCGCCGTCGCGGCGGGGAGGATGCGGACGGCGGAGTCGGACAAGCCCTGGAACGAGTCGCGCCCGTTGGCCTGCGGCGCCGAGGAAGAGGGAACGCCGTCCCAGTCGAACGTCAGGGAACTGAACGCCAACGGTCTGGAGTCCGGCGTCGAATCGGAACCGACGGTTACCCAGTCGATGTGCTGCTCGCCGCTGTTTTCGGTTTCCCGGACGGCTTCCAGTTTAAATGACAGCCCCGCATAGCCGCCTTCGGGCGGCGGCGGCAGAACCCTGACGCCGAGACTGCCGCTTTCCCCGAGCGACGGCGAGAAGTTGTAGTCCGTCCACGCCGACTCGAAAAATTCAACCTTCGGCACGATGATCCGGCCCTCGCGCCCGAGCGTGATGTTGGTGTCATTGCCGTGCGTCTCCTCCGTCAGAAGCTGGTCGGGATCCTCGACGATGACGGCGCCCGTCCCGTAGAGGGCGGGGCGTGCCCCGGCCAGGTTCGAGTCGTTGACGAGGCACCGCCAGTCGAAGTCGGGGTTGTACCCGAGGTTGGTGGCGACCCACCGCAGCCTGAACGCGTACGCCTTGCCCTTGACCAGCGCGTACTCCGCCGAGCCGGGCGTTCCGAACCCGCCGTCGCAGTGGTGGTACACCAGACGCCCGGATGGGTACTCGAGGATGTTGAGGTTCCAGCGCTCCGAGTGGCTCCCGCTCGGGTCGCCCACGGTCAGCCTCAGCGTGACGCAGTTCGCCGGGTCGCCGCTGTCCGAGGCGTCGTTGGGGCAGGAGCCGGGGCTGTGGGGGATCTCGTCCCCATCCGAGACGCCATCGCCGTCCGTGTCGTTGGTGGCGGGGCTGGTGCAGTAGCGGTACTCGTCGAAGTTCGGCAGGCCGTCGCCGTCCGGGGCATGCGTCCAGTTTACGTTCAGGGCTTGGCTGTTTACGAACCTACCGGGGTTGTCGAGCGCATAAGCTTCTCCGCCTCCACCACCATTGTGCTGTATGCCAGTCACAAAGTTGGCGAGCGTGGGGGGGTATTGGTGAACACATAGCGGCAGGTGAGATCGACGTTCCAGAAAAACACAGCCTGATCGTCATCATACATGATCTGGATCACAGTGATGACGAAAGGCTGGAGGTTGAGGATCATCACGCTTAAACCCCGTCAGTGAGTCGTCATTCCCTTTTTCTTTTGAGTCTCCAAGACAAACCGGGCGTAATCTCTGATACCTTCATCGACGGTTTCGTCAGCCAAGACCTTTTCAACGATTACCGGGGTTGAAAGCAGGTTCACGAGATCAGTTTTCGCGTCATCCCTGATGCGTTCGACGGGGGAGCGTTCCAGCCGCCGCAACAACCGGTAATAGTTTTCTAAGTCGCGCTTCTCCTTTCTCAGACAGGTGAGATAGCCGTCTGTCGCCAAAAGCACCTCCCGCTCAACCTCCCCACTGTCCAGCCCGAATAGGCCAAGCGAATCATAAAGGAGGACCGGCTGATCGCCGAACTCTTTTCTGTGAGCCGATTTCTCAAACGAGAATAACAGTATGTCAAACAGGACAGGAGCGCGGCCGCGAACGAGGAAAACCAGAAACCGTTCGCCGGCATGGTATGACCGCATGAACCTCGCGGTCAAGTCCTCGTTCCCCGCGCCGAAATCCCATTTCATGAGATTAATCTTCACGCTGTCCTGCTCCAGCTTGCCGAACAGATTGGTTTCGATGTCTAACGTCAAGGTTATCGGGTAATCTTTAAAGAGGCTGCCCCCCCTTTCGACATGCGAGACCCGCCCGATGATGACCCAGTCGCAGAGCTTGGCCTGCTGGCCGAGTGTCCCCATACGGATATAAGGTTTCCCTCTGTAGGGTAATTTCTGCTCAAGCTTACCCCATTCCTGAAGCTCTTGCCTCTGATCGATGGTAAACGGAGTAGGACTCCGCATCATCTCATGTACCCTTCGTAGTGCCGCTTTTCGTTCCTCCTCGGGGCTCGCGTTTTCCTCCGCGACCACGGAGGAGACGACGAAAACGCTCATAAAACTGACTATGCTTAATGTCTTTCTCATTGTTCACCCTTCCCCTATTGTCTCGGCAGCGCGAATCGTAGATAAGCTTCGTTCAGGAGCAGCCATGTCCAAGGCACGGCACTTCCACGTTGGAACCGTTGTTCAAGCGTGTTGGTTTCTCCTCCATCCATGACCTGAACTCCCGCCGGATTCTGATTATGCCATTCCGCATCACCACCTAAAATATCACCTGGTTTTACCAGACCTAACATGTGCGCCGCCTCGTGGGCGGCGACCTTTCCCCAGAGATTTCCGACTTCCTGCTGGGTGACAGGCACCGTCCGTCAGCCCGTCGTTGTCCGAGTCGGGATCGAGCGGGCCGGTGTGGGATGTCCAGTTCTCGAACGCGTCGGTCAGGCCGTCGGAGTCGGTGTCCGCGAGGTCGGCGAGGCGGAAGAAGCCGGCCTCGCCCGGCACGGGCGGCGAGGTGATCACGATGTTCGTGATGAGGACGCCGGGATCGTATGAGGAGGGGACGATGTTGGTGACGGCTGTGACCGGCCACGGCTCCGGCGCGGGCGGCAGCAGGGCGCGAGGGACGGCGACGGCCAGCCCGTTCGTCGCGGGGTCGACGCCGGCCCGCACGAGGTTCGTCCAGGCGGCGGGGGCCAGCGAGGGGGTGAAGAAGACGTCCAGCGCTCCGCCGGAAAAAACGGTGCCCGCCGGCCAGCCGGCGGACAGCGAGACCCCGTCCGTCCCGGCGGCGATCCCCGTCACCGTCAGGCCGGTCAGCGGGGCTGGGGCGGACAAGGCCATCGCCCCGCGAGGGAGAATCTCCGCCTCCGCCGCCCCGGCGGCCCGGTAGTCAGGGAGGTCTTCCGCCAGGACAAAGGTGAAGGCCATTTCCACGTGGGAGGGCAGGAAATACTGCCGCGTCGCCAGCCATGCCGCCCGGTATAAAGCCTCCTCGGGAACAGTTATGCCGGCGGCTTTCCCGGACAGCTCCTCAAGCATCCGCGCCGTGCCGGAAAAATCCAGAGATCCGCCGTCCGCGCTGTGGATCCGCGCGACCCAGTCCGCCGAGTAGACGGAGGCGTCGGCCTCCACTACCCAGAAAGCCTTGCCGCCAGCGTTGCGGAAAACCATGTCGCCGGTGGCGTCGTCCGCGCGCAGGGTCGCGCGCCACGCCTCGACGCCGTTGATTTTCTCCGGCGCGAGCCCCGGTTCGTGCCTCGAATGAGGTACCGCCAGGCACCCGTCCAGAAACACGAGGGCGGGGCCGCGCCACAGGGGCGCGTCCCCGCGCATCTCGCTTCTGGAACGGATTGAATCCGAAAACTGGCGGTTTTCATTCGAAGCTTAATACGCGAAAGCGCAAAATCGAAATCGGTTTGGAATCACCCTCTACATGCTGTGTTTCTCCCCGCGCAAGACGGGAACGTTCCTTTCATTTACGTTTTCACCTTACTCTTTTGTCGAATCCCGCGCAACCCCCTTGTTGCAGAATTGCAGAAAATAAGACAATAAAACCCTTGGTAACCGCGGCGGGTCTGATGCGTGTTGGACGCGAAGGCACGGGAGGGACGAGCGTCTGCTCGTCCGGACAAGCGGACGCTTGCCCCACCCGCTGACCGATTACACACCCTTGGGCACACGTCTTCGTCCAACGTATGCGCCGGGCTGGTTCGATGGTGTGCGGCGCGAGCCATTCCCGGAGGTCGGCGATATCTGCACGCACGGCGGCGCGTTGGGTGGAGAGCGCGGAAATGCGCGCATCGACGGAGGGATAGGCCGCCAGAAGGTCTTTCTTTTCGGGGTCGTAAACAAGACCGAGGAAAGCGTAGAGCGGGGTGAAATAGTTGTCGATGTCGGTGAGCTTCTTTTCCATCGCCCCGATCCGCATGGTGAGGGCTTCGGGGAGGGCGGTCACGGTGACGGTTTCTTCAAGATGTTCGAAAGACTGGTCGAGGTAGGTGGTGAGTTCTGAAAAAAGCCCCGGCATTGCGTCAAGTTTTGCGAGCGAAGAGGCGACGCCCTCCGTCCGTTTCGAGAGCGTTTGAAGCGTGATGCGAAGGGGTTCGGCTGTAGCGGTGTCCCTCTGGCTCTGTCCGGCACTCTCCTCCAGCAGCGGCAGGCGCCGGTTCAGGGTGGCGAGCTGCGCGTTGAGGGCATCCAGTTTCTGTAAAAACGCCTCTTGCCGGTTCTGTGCGCTGTCGGGGTCGGGGAAGGTTTTCGTGAACGAGCTCCTGATCCTCTTGCCCTCGTCCCGCACGAGCGCACGGGTGGTGAAGACGGATGCGAGAACCGAAAGACAGACCGCCAGTGTGCAGAGAACCATTTTCATGTTCGCCTCCGTGAAGGATGATCGATGCGGTTAGTGTAAACGGCCCAGCACGCGTGAGGCAAACGGAAAGCAACGCGGGGGGGCGGCCCTGTCGCGGGAATCAGAAATCTTTGAACCAGGCCTCGGCGGAACGGTTCGTGGCGCTGTTGGAGCGGTGGCGTTTTGCAGTGTAATCGATGAGGGCGGCCTTCTCTTCGGCGGTCATCAGGCGTCCAGGAACGCCGAACGTGCGGGGCCCGAGCGTCACCATAACGGCGGAAACCCGTTTCCAAGAGAACCCGGGCTCTTGACAGAGCGGTATATCCGGGAGCATGGTCCCGATGGGGATTTTTTGTGGGAGGGCAAGGCGTTTGAGGAGGTCGGCGTTGGCCTGCGTGTCTTGTGCGAGCAGCGGTTTGACAGCAAGGCTCTGAACGGTTTCGCCGGAGTCGAGCCGGAGGGTGGCCTCCAGGGTTTTCATGACAGCCGGAACCGGGCAGCCGAGGTTGATGACCGAGAGCGTGGCATAGGAAACCGGCCTGCGCGTCCGCCGGTTGAAGCGCCGGGTTTCCTCGGAACTGTCGGGAAAGGACGTGATGACCAACAGCAAACCGTCCTGCTGAAGTTCGCCGTACCAGCCGGATTTGATAAGTGCCCCGTCCCCGGTTGCCGGCGCGGGACGCGCGGAAGAAACGGCCGTGATATCCGCATGGGGGAGACGGTTCGGATCATGCGGGATGAAGCGGTTGGCCGCGATGACCAGGAGGCTGAAGAGCGTTAGGGGCAAGCCGATCAGCAGGCGTTTCCTGACACGGCGGCTCCAGGTGTGCAGTTGAGAGATCAGCGCTGCGATGCCCAACCCCAACGCGGCGGATGTGAAGATAGAGGCGAGCAGGATCAGTCTGGGGTCGGGACGGGCGCTTTCCACATACACGTTGATTTCAGCGGCCAGCGCGCAGCCGAGCCCTAGGGAGGCGAACAGGACGCATGCGGCAGCGGCGTTCTTGCCGGCTGCGGCGGCCCGGGGTGAACGATGGGGGCGGGACTGTCCGCGATCCTCCGCTTGCGCGTCCGCCTCCAGGATACAGCCGCTTCCGCCGGTGATGACGGCCCTTCGTTGAGAATGGCCCTCAGTGGCAGCGTTGCGGCTCCGCCTTGCGGAGTGTGTTCGATGGGACGTATGGTGTATGTGTGGCATGACCGGTTTCAAGCGGATCTGCTCCGCGGTTCGACATCCAGAATGCAAAAAATAATTTATCGGACATTTGCGGGGACGTCAACCCTTCCGGACTGCGCCCCATTGACACGGTCGCGGCCACTTGTTATTGTTCACCCGTAATGTCTAAAGAACGCTGTGCGACACACGAGGTGTGACGTATGGCACAAGTGGAGGGTGCGAGGTATGGCCAAAAATCATGACGCGAAGAAAGAAGAGAAAAAGAAACCGACCAAGACGCTGAAAGAAAAGCGCATGGAGAAAAAGGCCAAGAAAGCGGCGCAATGATATGGCGCATGGCCCGCCCTTTTTGGGCGGGCATATTTTTTATGTCGTCCCGTTCGGCTGGCATACCGTTTGCTCAGTCATTCAATATGTTATTCTTTAGCGTAAACCGGTTCGCTGTCGTCGGCGTTGCCCTGATTTCCGTATTCCGGTTGTGGGCTGGAACCGTCCCGCTCGGCGTTTCGCCTGTCAAGGGGGGGGCGGCCCAGACGTTGCCGCTTGAGGTGGGGTTCGTCTTCCCGGGCGAATGTAACCTGACTCTGCATGTGCCTCATGCCACGAACTGGCTTGAGGCCGCTGCGCTTCACCTGAGTCTCGTCTGGCCTGCGGGCGCGCCTGTCGAGTCGAGGGCACTGGTGTGGCTGAAAGACCGCGACGATTATTGGCACCAGAACCTGGTTGCCACTCCCCTGGCGGGAGGTCAGACCAATTCGCTGGTGATCCCTTTTCAGCCGGGAGCCGCCGGCTGGCAGACGCCGGGCCACTCCCTCGTGTGGCATCACCGCGTGCGTCTCAATCCGCAATCCGTCGGTTTCCGTGTCTTCTCGGACACAGCATTCACCGGGAAGTGTGTTCTCGTGTCCGCAACCCTCGAGACGCGGGAGGTTGCCGGACCGCCGGTGATTGCGAAAATCCGCCCGGTGACCCGTGCGGCTCAGGCGCTGTCGCTTTACGAGGCCCGTTTCGACTTGCCGGACCGGTACGCCAACCCTTTCGACCCGACGCAGATCGACACCGGCGCGACCATCACCACTCCGGACGGGAGGACCAACACGGTCCATGCCTTTTATTATCAGCCGCACTACCGGCTCGAGGACGAACTCGGCGAACCGGTCGAGCCGGATGGTCAGCCGGAATGGCGTGTGCGCTTCTGTCCGCGTGTGCCGGGCGAACATGCGGTCACGCTGTACGCACGCGACGCCTTGGGTACAGCCATCGTCACGAATGCCCTGCGGTTTACCGCGGCCCCGCCTGCGGAAAATGCCCCGCGTTTTGTGCGCGTTTCGCAAAAAGACCGCCGGTATTTCGAGTTCGACGACGCGACGCTCTACTACCCGATCGGCCACAACGTGCGCTCCGCCACCGACTCGCGGATGGACGACAAGTTCCCTTGGGTTTTCCGTAAGGAGGAAGGTACGACCGCCTACCGCCGATATTTCAAGCGCATGCAGGATGCGGGCGAAAACATGGCCGAGGTTTGGATGAGCGCCTGGTCGCTCGGGCTGGAATGGACCGAGGGCGTGAGCGGTTACCATGGCGCGAACGATTACCACATGGGCAATGCGTGGGAATTGGACCGCGTCATCGACCTCGCTTTCCAGCACCGTATCTATCTCAATTTGGTGCTGAACTACCACGGGCGCATCAGCTCCTGGTGCGACCCGGAGTGGCACCTGCATCCCTACAACAAAGCCACCCCCGGCGGCTGGTTGACCATGCCGCTCGAATTCTTCAGTGACGGGCGCGCCATTGAGATGCAGAAGCGTTTCTGCCGGTATACCCAAGCGCGTTGGGGGTGGGCCCCGGTGATCTTCGGATACGAGCTGTGCAGCGAGCTGAACCTGACGGGGCATGAGACCCACCACCGCACCCACTTCGTTCCCGAGGTTGTCGAGTGGTGCCGGGTGATAGGCGCCTACCTCAAGACGATCGACCCTTACGGGCATCTGGTCTCTTCCCACATCTCCAACGACTATACGTTTCTTAACCCTGTGCTCTGCAACCTGCCCGAGATGGATTTCACGCCCCTTGACGCCTACCATCACGGCCAGCCGGAACGCATCATTGCCTTGGCCGCAAGCACCGCCGATGCGGGTGCGGCCTACAACAAACCCATTCTCATTACGGAGTTTGGGGGCTCGCCAATGGCGGCGGGGCGCGAGCATTTGATGATCGAGCAGCATGCCGCGCTCTGGGTCGGCGCGTGCGTGCCGCTGGCGGGGGTGCCCATGTTCTGGTGGTGGCAGGTGGTCGATGAGAACAACCTTTATGTCCAGTACACCGCCGTGAAGAGGTTTATGGAGAACACGGATCCGCGCGACACCGCCGCGAAGCGGGTTCCGGTGACGCTGAGCGTGCCGGACAATGGGGATCAAAGCCTGCTTAAGAAATTCAATGCGGTCTGCACGGCCTCGCCGGAAAAGGCGCGCGGTTACATCTATCCCACACGGTTTGCGCGTGCGGCGGAGCCGCCGCCTGAGGCCGGCCACCTGACCATCGCGATAGACGGGCTCACGCCCGGTATTTTCCGCGTGGAGTTTTTTGAGACGGCGACCGGAACCGCTGTGCGCCGTTTCGATGTGCGGACGCAGGACAGCGTGCTCTCAATCCCTGTCCCGCACTTCCGCCCGGATTTCGCCTTCAAGGCTTACCTGTTGACGCCCGTCGCCAAACGGGCGTTCTGAGCGGCGTTGTGCCCGCCTTTGTGAAAAGCCGTTTTCCCGCGCAGATCAGGGGCATATTTCACTTGCCTAACCGATGCGGTTTGGGTGAAAATGCAACGCTTTAAGCCCGCATTATTTTGAATGCGGTCAGTCATGAAGGATTCTTATGCCGACCACGAATAGTCTGGATGTCATTTCTTCGCTGTGCAAGCGCCGCGGGTTTATTTTCCACAGTTCCGAGATTTATGGCGGGATCAACGGATTTTGGGATTACGGGCCTTTGGGCTGCGAGATGAAGCGCAACATCAAGGAGGACTGGTGGAAGACCACGGTCCGCAACCGCGAGGATGTGGCGGGTCTTGATGCCACCATCATCATGCACCCGGCCATCTGGAAGGCGTCCGGCCACCTCGACACGTTTTCGGATCCCATGAGCACCTGCAAGTCCTGCAAAAAACTGATGCGTGCGGACCAGGTCTGGGACATTCTGGCGGACGGCGAAATCGGACAGGGCTTGGCCGCGCTGATTGTTGGGGGTGTGGACGCGGGCAAGGTGGCGGGCTGGTGTAAAGGAAAGGCCAAAGGCCTTGCCCCGAACCTCGCCGCCGTACGTGACGCGGACGCATTGACTGCGGCATTCGAGAAGATCAAGGCGGATCCCGCCGCTTACGCGGACGCGCAGGCGCTCTACGTGCTGCTCGCTAACGCGAAAGGCTCCCAGCCCGCAGTGACGCCGTGTCCCTACTGCGGCGGCGAGTTGACCGAGCCGCGCCCCTTCAACCTGATGTTCAAGACCGTCGTCGGCCCGGTGGACGATCCCGCCAACGTCGCGTACCTGCGGCCCGAGACCGCGCAGGCGATCTTCGCGCAGTTCCAGAACGTGCAGGTCACCAGCCGTCAGCAGGTGCCGTTCGGCATCGCGCAGATGGGCAAATCGTTCCGCAACGAGGTGACGCCCCGCAACTATACTTTCCGCTCGCGCGAGTTCGAGCAGATGGAACTGGAGTTCTTCATCCGGCCTGACGAGGCGGTCGAGCTGATCTGCGGCACCGTCACGACCATGGCCGACAGCCCGGATCTCTCGGTTCCGCAGGCGTCGTGGGGCTGGGAGGTGTGGCACAAATATTGGGTTGAGCAGCGCAAAGCGTGGATTCAGGCGTGCGGACTGCCCAAGGATTCGTTTGTGGAGTACTGGCAGAAGCCCGAGGAACTCGCCCACTACGCCCGCGCCTGCGTGGACATCGAATACAGTTTCCCCTTCGGCGTGCAGGAGCTTGAAGGGATCGCCGCGCGCTCGGACTTCGACCTCACGCAGCACCAGAAGCACAGCGGCAAGAGCATGGAGGTCTTCGACGAGCCGCTCAAGCTGGCCGCCGCGAAACTGGACGAGGCGGCCAAGGCCGCCTTCACCGCGAAGGTGTCGGCCGAGTGGGCCACACGCGGCAAGGATGCCGAGGCGGCCCGCGCCTTCGTGGCGAAACTCTTCGAGGGCAAGTACGTCCCGCATGTGATCGAACCCTCCGCGGGCGTGGACCGCATGATGCTGGCGCTGCTCTGCAACGCCTACGAGGAGCAGAAGCTGACGGACGAGAAGGGCAAAGAGGACGTGCGCGTCGTCATGCACTTCAGCCCGCGCATCGCGCCGGTGAAGGTCGCTGTTTTCCCGCTGGTCAAGAACAAGCCTGAGGTCTACAACAAGGCCCGCGAGATCTTCGGGCACCTGCGCCGCCGCTGCGCCGCGTTCTGGGACGAGGGCGGCGCGATCGGCCGTCGCTATCGCCGTCAGGACGAGATCGGCACGCCGTGGTGCGTGACCATCGATTTTCAGACGCTGGACGACGGCACGGTGACCCTGCGCGACCGCGACACCATGCAACAGGAGCGTCTGACGCTCGACCAGCTCAAGGCCAAGCTCGAAGAAGCGCTGCTGTGAAGGGGTAAACGAAATGAGAATCGAAGCCATCCGGCTGAAAAATTTTAGAGCATTCCGGGATGTTGAAATGCGTGACATTCCGAGTTTCTGTGTGCTTGTCGGTGCCAATGGGTCGGGCAAAAGCACACTCTTTAGTCTGTTCGGCTTTTTGAAAGACGCATTAACCGACAATGTGACAACCGCGCTTGCAAAACTGGGGGGTGCGCGCGGTTTCGAGGAGGTGGTCAGTCGGGGCACCAACGGACCAATTGAAATCGAACTGAAATTCCGTGATAATCCTAAATCGCCGTTGATTACGTACGCGGTGACTATTCATCAGACGAGGGGGGAAGTCGTTGTCGAACGTGAGGTTCTTAAATACCGACGGGGGCGACGGGGGCAACCGTGGCATTTTCTGGACTTTTCGAACGGCACGGGTGAGGCCGTCATCAACGAAGTGGATTTGGATTCTTTCCACGACGAGAGTGAATTACAACGTGAACGGCAGACGCTCAAGTCTAAGGATATTCTCGCGGTCAAAGGGCTCGCGCAGTTCCAGCGATTCCCGGCCGTTGTCGCCCTCGGGACACTGATTGAGAATTGGCATGTTTCCGATTTTCACATCAGCCGGGCGCGACCTGAACAGGAGGCGGGATATGCGGAGCACCTGTCTCGTGAAGGGGAGAACCTGTCGCTGGTCACGCAATATCTCTATCAGCGTCACAAGAAAACATTTGACGTGATTCTCGAAGCCTTGAAGCGTCGGATTCCCGGAATATCTTCCGTTGATGCCAAAACGACTGAGGAAGGGCGGGTGTTGTTGCGTTTCCGAGACGGTGCCTTTGAAGACCCCTTCCTCGCACGATACGTTTCGGACGGAACAATCAAGATGTTGGCGTATCTCATCCTGCTCCATGATCCGGCTCCCCATCCGCTGTTGTGCGTGGAGGAACCGGAAAACCAGTTGTATCCCAAACTGCTTGCCGAATTGGCCGAGGAGTTCAGATCCTATGCGAACCGGGGCGGACAGGTTTTCGTTTCCACCCACAGTCCCGATTTCCTGAACGCGGCCAAGCTTGACGAGGTCTTCTGGCTGGAAAAACAAGGGGGGTACACAAAAATCCAACGTGCTTCAGAGAACAAGCAGGTCGCTGCCTACATGGAGGATGGCGACCAGATGGGGTACCTGTGGAAACAAGGATTCTTTGGAGCTGCTGACCCTCAATGACTCACTTTGTCTGCCTTTTGGAAGAGGAATCTGCAAAAGCCCTGCTGGCCGTTGTCTTGCCCAGAATTTTGCCCAAAGCGGTCGCTCCGTTTTATATTGTTTTTGAGGGTAAGCAGGACTTGGAAAAACAACTGGTGCGGAAAATAAGAAATTGGCAGAACCCGGATTCAGTTTTTCTCGTCATGAGAGATCAGGATTCCAGCGTGTGTACGGAAGTTAAAGAGCGGCTGAACCGGTTGTGCCGCGAAACAGGGAAGCATCCCATTCTCGTCCGTATCGCCTGCCGTGAACTTGAAAGTTTCTATTTCGGCGATTTGTCCGCCGTGGAAAAAGGCCTTTGTATCACCAATCTTTCAAGGTCGGCGGTCAAGGCGAAATACCGTGTGCCTGACGAGATCGTTAATCCGAGTGACGAACTTGAGAAATTGACATGCGGAAAATACCAGCACATATCCGGTTCGCGCTCCATTGCACCTCATTTGTCGCTGACTCGCAACACATCCAAAAGTTTCAATGCCTTGGTGACGGGCATCCAACGATTTTTCCCAAAAGAAACGCAATGAACGATGACCTCCATTTTGCGAAACCGGATTATGATCGCCAGCACCGGCGGGGCATGCCGGAAGTGATCTACGGCGCGGGCAAAACCGCGGGGCAGATCGCCGCCATCATGCGCGCCTTGAATGCGGCGGGGCAAAACGCTTTTGCCACGCGTGTGACGCCGGAACAGGCGGATGCCGTCTGCGCGGAGTTGTCCGGGGCGGTCTATCGGGCGGACGCGCGGATCCTGACGTGTGATGTGGCTCCGCTGCCCATGCGGACGGGAAAGGTTGCGGTGCTTTGCGCCGGGACTTCCGATATCGCGGTGGCGGAGGAGGCGGCAGTGACCGCGGAGCGGCTGGGCGCGCGGGTCGAGCGAATTTTCGATGTGGGTGTGGCAGGTCTGCACCGGCTGCTTTCGCGCCTGGATCGGTTTGCGGATGCGCAGGTGATTGTGGTGGTGGCGGGCATGGAAGGCGCGTTGCCGTCCGTGGTGGGCGGGCTCACCGACAAACCGGTGATCGCTGTGCCCACCAGCGTGGGCTACGGCGCGAGTTTCCAAGGGGTCGCCGCCTTGCTCGGCATGCTCAATTCCTGCGCCGCTGGCGTGACGGTGGTGAATATCGACAACGGGTTTGGCGCGGGAGTGGCCGCCGCGCTGATTAATCGGCAGAATGGGTAAACAGTCCGCACAAGGTGGCTATGCACACACGGGGCATAAAAAAGATGGCGGTTGTCCTTGCCGCGTTGGCCTTTCCCGTGACGGCCGTTTGGGCCGGTGAAGCGGGCGCGGCGCATCCGGCGATAACCGTGTCGTCCGCGCGGTTCATCCTGCAACTGGGGGTCCTGGTTTTCGCCGCCAAAGTCGGGGGCGCGCTCTTTGAGCGCGGGCATCTGCCGGTGGTGTTGGGTGAGCTGACCGCGGGTGTGTTGGTCGGGCCGTATCTGTTGGGCGGGTTGGCCTTGCCGTTCTTCCCCGACGGGCTGATGGGCGATGTCGGCGGACTTTTGGCTGCGCAAAGCCCGCTCAACGGGGTGATGACGGTCACGCTGGTTGTGCTTTTTTTCCTGACCGGGCTCGACACCGACCTGCGCCAGGTCCGGCGGTATTCGGCGGGAGGCGTTGCGGCGGGGTTGTGCGGTTTCCTTTTCTCGTTCGGGGTGGTGCTTGCCGTGCTGGTGCGCGTGTCGGGAACGTTGACGGGAACCCCGCTGACGTGGGTGGCGCCGCAGGCGTTGCTGGTCAGCACGGTGGTGTCGGTAACCTCTGTGGGCGTGTTGGCCCGCATGTTGGCGGCCCGGCAGCGTCTGGAATCGCCTGCGGGAGCGGTGGCGTTTACGGCGGCGATGACCGATAACGTTTTGGGGTTGCTTTTTTTCACCGTCGCCGCCGGTGTGGCTGAAGCGGTGGCGCAGGGGACTGAGAGTTCCGGCGTGCTGATCGTGAAAATGGTGGTGCGGACGGTGCTGGGATTTGGTGCGGTGGCGCTTTTCGGTATCCCGATCGCCCGGCATATGAATGCGTTGGCGATGCGGGAAAAAAATTATGCGCGGGCGTTTGTGGTTTCGGCGGCCTGCCTGCTGATGGCGGGGGGCGTGATGGGCACCTGCGGGTTGCCGGTGATGTCGGGAGCGTACGTGATGGGCATCGCGTTCTCATCCACGGATTTCCGGCATGAGATACGCGAACGGCTCGATTTCGTCAGCATGGTGCTGGTGCCCGCCTGTTTTGCGACACTGGGTATGCGTTTGAACCCCAACCTGCTGGCGAACGAGGCGGTGCTGGGCGCTGCCGCGCTGTTTGCCGGCGCGGCGGTTTTGGCGAAGTTTGCGGGATGTTCGGCGGCGGCGGCGACGGCCGGGCTGAACGCGTTCGGGTGTTTGCGTGTGGGCGTGGTGACGCTGCCGCGCGGCGGGTTGTCGCTGGCGCTGTTGGCGGCGGTGATGGGAGTGGTGGCGCTGCCGGAGGGCTTCCTTTTTGGGGTGATCCTTCTGGTGGCGTCCTCCTGCGTGTGCATGCCGTTTCTGACCGACCGGCTGTTTATGTGGGGCGGGAACGGGATGCGTGGCCGCTATGTGCTCCCTGATCCGGTCCGGGTCGTTTTTCAATTCCAGTCCCACCAGGCGGCGCTGATGATGGTGAGCCGGGTGGTGGAGATCTTTGAGGACGAGGGGTTCTACGCGCAGCTGCTCAACCGGCATGAGACCCTCTACCGGATCAGCCGGGAGACGCAGGTGATCCACCTGTATAGCCGCGAGGGCGAGGTCGTCTTCGAGTGTTCCGAGCGCGAGCGCCCGCTGGTGAACACGGTGATGCTTGAGCTGTCGTCAGGCGTGGAGCAAAGCTTGCGTGAATTGCGCAGGCCGCTGGACGATGTGCTGCTGCGCAAAAGCATGCAGCCCTCCCAGGTGAAGGGCGGCGTCGCGTCGGGTGTCCTGCGTAACCGGATTGTGGCGGAGACGTGTAAGCCGCGGCTTTTGGCAACGACTCGGCAGGGCGTCATTTCGGAGTTGGTGAATGCGCTTTTTGAAAACGGGCTTGTGTCGGACCGGGCGCGTGCGCTTCAAGCGGTGCTCGACCGCGAGCAGAGCCTCTCCACCGGATTGGAGTACGGCGTTGCCATGCCTCATGCGCGGACGGATGCCGTGCGGCAACTGGTCTGCGCGGTGGGGCTGAAAAAAGAGGGGCTGGAATTCGGCGCGGCCGATGGCCGCCCGACCCGCATCGTCGTGCTGGTGTTGGCGCCTGAGCATGCGGGGACGCCGCAGCTGCAGGTCATTGCCGAGCTGTGCCGGTTGCTTGACGAGCAGGGGCGTGCCGACCTGTTGGCGTGCGACACGCCGGAGGACATGTTTGGGGTGCTGACGGGGGCCGAGCGGGCAGTGCCGCGGCGCGGCCGGCAGACGGCCTTGGCCAACTGTCTGGCGTGGCAAAGCATCGCGCTTGACCTGCCCACGAGTGAGCGGGGACAGGTCTTGACCCTGCTGTTGGCCTTATGCACGCGCAGCGGCACTGTTGGCTCGCTGGAGGAAGCCCGCAAAGACGTGCAGGTTTCCTCGGAACGCCCGCCCGTCGCGATTGGCGAGTCGGCCGTGGTGTTTCCCGTGCAGACGCAGAGTGTGGACCGGATGGTCGCCGCGCTGGGCGTCAGCGCGAAAGGGCCTGGTTCGCAGGGGGGGACGCCCCGCGTCTGTGTGATGGTTCTTTACCCGGTTTCGGCGGCTGCGGCATATGGCGAGATCGAGGCGGTTTTGAAGCAGCTGCTGGCGGGTGAGCGGCTTGAGGCCTTGCTGGCGGCGAGAAACAGCCGGGAGGCGTTTGCCGTCTTGACCGGCGCATAGACGGCGGTGGCGAGGGCTTTTTCGGGAAAAAGATGGGGAATGGGACATGCGGTTGACTCTGGTCATTCCTGTTTATAAGGAGCACCTGCGGCTCGCCGAGTCGTTGAAGAAGGTGGCGGCTTTTGTGGACGCGTCGGAGCATGCGGTGGCCGACGCGATCTTTGTCGATGACGGTTCGCCTGACCCGTGTTCGGAGGTCATCCGGGACTTTATCTCAAAAGGCGGTACGCCGCGGCTGCAGTTGATCCGTTACCCTGTTAACCGGGGCAAGGGATATGCCGTGAAGACCGGCGTGTTGGCGGCTCAGGGGGATCTGGTGCTGATGTCCGACGCGGATCTCTCGACGCCGCTGGAAGACTGGCTTCGTCTGAAGGCCGCGGTTGATGCGGGGGCAGACATGGCCTGCGGTTCGCGCGCCGTGCGAGGCGCGCATATCGGCAGGCCGCCGCCGTTGCACCGCAGGGTGCTGAGCCGGATTTTCAACCTGCTTGTGCGTGCGGCGGGCGTGCGGGGCATCCGCGACACGCAGTGCGGCTTTAAGCTGTTCCGCGCGGGTCCGGCCAAAGAGGTCTTTGGGCGGCTGCGTACAAGGCGGTTCGCGTTCGACGTGGAGATGATCGCCTTGGCGCGCGATTTGGGGTATCGGGTTGAGGAAGTCCCCGTCGACTGGGATTACAGCGGGCACTCGACGGTGAAGGTTTTCTCCAGCGGTGGACGCATGCTGTTCGACCTGTTTTTGCTGGCCGCGCGGCGTCTGGTTTTCGGCAAGTGCCGGCGCTGAGGCGGAGAAACGGAAAAAATATGTCAAAGGGAATATGGCCGGTTGGTGCCTTGGCGGGTTGCCTCGCTTGTGCGGCTGCGGCCGGCATCGTGGAGCAAGAGAAAACGCTGCCGCTCGTTCAGGATGTGGATGTCGTGGTGGTCGGGGGCTCCTCCGGCGCCGTGGCGGCGGCGCGCAAGGCGGCGGAAGCGGGCGCAAAGGTGTTCGTGGCCGCGCCGCGCCCGTACTTGGGCGAGGACATGGCCGGCAAACTGCGTTTGCGGATGGATGCCGAGGAGGACACGCGGTGCGGGCTGTCCAAATTGATGTTCACCGGGGCCGGTGCGGATGTGGCGGACCGGACTACGCCGCTCAAGGTGAAGAAAACGTTGGATGAGGCGCTGCTCAACGCGGGCATCCCGTTCCTGACCGGCACACACGCGACTGAACCGTTGAGGGACGCATCCGGAAAAATCGCGGGCGTCGTGATCGCGAACCGCAGCGGGCGTCAGGTCATCAGGGCCAAGGTGGTGATCGACGCGACGGAGCGCGGGCTGTTGGCGCGTGCGGCGGGCGGGCAGGCCACGCCGTTCGCAGCAGGCACGTATACGTTTACGCGCATGGTGGTGGCGGGGGAAGCCCCGCGTGCCGAAGGCGTGCGCGTCAAGGAACTGTTCGGGCTTTACAACGCTCGCGTGACCGGCATCAAAGCTCCCAAAGGCATGCCCGATACGATTCGGGGCCGCATGTTCATGTGCGAGATCGATCTGCCGATGAAGGACGGTTCGGGGCGGTCTTTCGCCGAGGCGGAACAGAAGGCGCGCGACTTAACCTTTGTGCCCTCGCAGTTGGAGTCGGCGGACACGCTTTCGCTGGTTCCCCCGGACCGCATCACGGGCAAGGCCTCGTCTCAGGCTCCGTGGCAGGGAGTGGACGCTTTGGATCTGAAAGCCTTCCAGCCTGCTGGAACGGAGTATCTGTTTGTGCTCGGCGCCATGGCGGATGTGTCGCGTCAGGCGGCGGAGCAGGTGATGAAACCCGGCAACCTGATGGCTTTGGGCGAGCGGGTTGGCGTGGAAGCGGCCAAGGTCGCGGCGCAGCGCCCCGCTGTGAAAGACGTGCGCGTCGGCGGGAATCTGTTGGCGCCGCGCGCCGGCGTGGCGGTCGGCGAACACGCCAAGGGCTTGCCCTCGTATTTGAGCAATGCGTCGGGCACGGTGCTGGCAGAAGCTCGCGAGTTGCCGGTGCTGGCCGAGTGCGAGGTGCTGGTCGCAGGCGCGGGCACGGGCGGCGCTCCCGCGGGCATCGCGGCCGCGCGGCAGGGGGTCAGGACCATCGTGTGCGAATACATTTACCAGATGGGCGGCGTGCAGACCGACGGACTGATCGGCCTCTACTACTGGGGTAACCGGGTGGGCTTCACCTGTGAGATCGACAGAGGCGTCAAGGAAACCGGTGCGGTCTTCTCCCAGTGCAAGTCGGAGTGGTACCGCAGCCAGAGCCGCAAGGCCGGGGCCGAGGTGTGGTACGGCACCATGGTGAACGGCGTGATCGTCGAGAACGGCCGCCTGACCGGCGTGGTGGTGCTGACGCCGGACGGCGGGCGCGGGGTGATCCGCTGCAGGGTCGCGATCGACGGCACGGGGAATGCCGAGCTGGCCGCGCTGGCGGGAGAGGAGACCGAGTTCATCACCTCCGCCGAAGTCGCGCTGCAGGGGGTTGGACAGACGCCGCGCAACATGGGCGCGAGCTACACGAACACGGACATCGGGTTTCTGGACGACACCGATGCGGCCGACCTCTGCTTTTTCGCGCTGCGTTCGCGTTGCAGCATGGGCGCGGGTATCTGGGATCAGGCGCAGGTCATCAACAGCCGAGAGCGGCGTCGGCTGGTCGGCGCGTTCTTCATGTCGCCGCTGGACGTGGTGAACGGGCGCACCTATCCGGACGTGGTGGTGCAGCCGTTCAGCAACTTCGACTCGCACGGGCACACGGTGCATGAGCAGTTTTTCATAGAAGATCCGGGGCACAAGGGCATGAAAGTGAACCTGCCGTACCGCTGTCTGCTGCCGAAGAAACTGGAGGGGCTGCTGGTGACGGGGCTGGGCATCAGCGCGCACCGCGACGCCATGCCGATTCTCCGCATGCAGCCCGATGTGCAGAACCAGGGGTATGCGGCGGGTACGGCGGCTGCCATGGCGGTGAAAGCGGGCGTGACGGCGCGCAACGTGGACATGCGTGCGCTGCAACGGCATCTGGTCGAGAAGGGAATCGTGCCGGAAGCGGTGCTCGCCATGAAGGATTCTTTCCCGCTGCCGGACGCCGCGTTCGCCGGGGCGGTCGCGACGCTTACGAACAATTATCAGGGGCTCGCGGTGGTGCTGGCCGACTACGGGCGCAGCTTGCCGCAGCTCAAGGACGCCTACGCGAAAGCACCCACGCCCGGGGCGCGGTTTGTCTACGCGCACGTGCTCGGCATGATGGGGCAGGCGGACGGCGCGAAGGAATTGATCGAAAAGGTGAAGGGCTTGTCATGGGACACGGGCTGGAATTACCGCGGCATGGGGCAGTTCAACCGCAGCGTGAGCTGGGTGGACAGTTATGTGATTGCGCTCGGACGTGCCAAATCGAAGCTGGCGCTGCCGGCGCTGTTTGAGAAAGCGCAGTCGCTGAGCGCCACGAATGAGTTTTCGCATTTCCGCGCGGTCGCGATGGCGCTGGAGCTGATCGGTGACACGTCGGCCGCGCCGGTGCTGGGAGCGCTGCTTGCGAAAGAAGGCGTGAGCGGGCACGCGTTCGCCATGCAGGCCAAGCTGCCGGTGATCCCGAACTATGCGAACCGGGAAGGCGACAAGGAGCGTTCCGCCTGCCTGCGTGAGTTGGCGGTCGCGCGTGCCCTGTACCGGCTCGGCGACTTTGAAGGCCGCGGCGGGAAAGTGCTGCGCGCCTATGCCAACGATCCGCGCGGCGCCTATGCCAACCACGTCAAGTTGGTTCTGGCCGGAAAGTAGGGGGCTGGGCACAGCCCGCACCCCAATTGAACCGCAGATTGCCGAATACTGAACCGCAGAATGTCGAAGGAAATCACCCCATACGCAGTCAGGACTCTCTCCTCCATGATTCGGAACTCATCATTCGTCAATCTGCTGTTTGTTCAGGTGCTGCAACGACGTGTTTTTTATTGGCATTGTCGGTCGGCAAGGCACGAGTGATACCAATCTCGGATTTCTCCCCGCCGAAGCGAAGCTGTCGGAAATCGTGGTGAAAAAACTAAGATTGTGAGTGTGTTGACTACAAGAGCGTTTGAGTTTTGGTATGACCGATGCCTGATGAGGTAGGGTGGATTCCGCGAACCCGCCGCGGACGCCTCGGGGAGGCGTCCTTGCCAGAAACGGCCACACAGTATCCAAAACCGCTCTATGGCTTCGGGTCAATGATCGGCGTGTCGCCCATGAGCTGTGAAAGCAGCGGTTCGATGGCCTGCGCGCACGCTTCTGCACCGGCGGGGCTGGGGTGAAGCAGATCCCACAGCATATCCGTGTTGACGGTGCCGTCCGGGCGCAGGAACATGTGATTGATGTCGAGCCAGAACACCTGCTTGCCGTCCGCCAGCTGCTTCGTTAGTTCGCCCGCGCGGCGACAGGTCTCGATGCACGCGGCGGATGAATGGAAGACGGGTTTGCTGACCCCGTTCTCGGAATCGCCGCCGCGCGGGAAAATGCGCAGCACGATGATTTTCGTTGACGGCAGCCGGTTGCGGATCAGATCCACGATCACTTTCGTGCCCGCAAAAATCTCTTCCGCCGTATGGGCCTTTTTGAAATTCCGGTCATCCGCATTATTCGTCCCGATCAGGAGGAGGGCGACCTTCGGCGGCGTCTTAAAATCCAGCTCGCCGTTTTGGAGGTTCCAGATAATCTGTTCGGTGCGATGGCCGCTGTAACCCAGATTGATCGCGCGGCGCGGCGCGTAATGCTTGTTCCAGACGGCTTCCAGCGGCGCGTACTTGCCGCCGAAGCGATCGAGCGTGTGGAAGATTGAATCCCCGATCAGTGCCAGGTCGTAGGCGCCCGATTTGACCGCCTCGACTTTCGCGGTGTGCCGCGCCGACGGCGAGGGTTTCGGGAAGTCCGCGTCACCCAGTTGCGGCGCGCCCCAGCTTTGCGGTGACAGGGCAATTACGAATGCCAAGGTTCCGGCGAGCCGGATTCGGCGATGGGTGCGCATGTTGGGTACCATGGTGGTTGTTTCCTTCTTTTGCATAACGGTATACAAAACCGGTTGAACCTGTCAAGGGCGGGGCGGGACGAGGAATCGGGGTGTTGCACTTTCGGGGTGTTTTTTGAGCGGTGTGAGTGTAGAATAATTTGAACAAAGGTTGGGCGTTTCCATGTTGACAAAATCAAGAAAAATGTCATCATGACAACCTGTCTTTGTGACCGAAAGGGCTAGGCATGTTTGTGCATATCACAGGTACGGGATCGTATCTGCCTAAACGTGTTGTGACCAACGCGGAATTGGCGGAGAAACTGGATACAACAGACGAATGGATTTTCACACACACGGGGATCCGCAGCCGTCATATCGCTGCGGACGATGAAACCACGTCGGCGATGGCGGTGCAGGCCGCACGCCAAGCGATTCAATCGGCGGGGCTGACGCCGGATCAGATCGGGCTAATCGTGGTGGCCACATCGACGTCCGACTACCATTCGTTCCCTTCAACGGCGTGTCTGGTGCAGGAGGCGATCGGCGCGAAAAACGCAGCGGCCTTCGATTTGCAGGCGGCGTGCACGGGGTTCATTTACGCGCTGGAGGCTGCGCGCGGCATGATGCAGGTCAACCCGTGCCCGACGCTGGTGATCGGTGCCGATATGATGTCGCGGATCATTGATTGGACAGACCGCAACTCGTGTATCCTGTTCGGTGACGCTGCGGGTGCGGTGGTGTTGGAAGCCAGCGATGTGCCGGGCGGTATCTGGCATTCGATCCTCAAGGCGGACGGTTCCGGGGCGATGCTGATTTACCGCGAGGGCGGTTCGCGTGATCTCGCGACCGGCCCGTGGCTGCAGCATACGCTGCAGATGAATGGCCGCGCGGTATTCAATTTCGCAGTTAAGGTTTTCGACGAGATTTTGTGCGGTTTGCTGAAGCGTTCAGGATACACGTTCGGCGATTTGGCGTGCGTGCTTCCGCACCAGGCCAACGCGCGCATCGTCGAAGCGGTGGCGCGGCGCATGAAGGTGCCGATGACGACGTTTTACATGAACATGGAGACGACCGGCAACACGTCCGCCGCTTCAATCCCCTTGGCGTTGGACGCCGCGATCCGCACCAACGCGATTAAGGACGACGACTTGATCGCGATGGTCGGGTTCGGTGCGGGACTGACGTATGCCGGGATTCTGATGAGGTGGAGAGGGTTGGCGGGCAAGCCGAAATCCGAAGTGTGTCCCAGTGCGACATGCGCAGGAAAAACCGTAACGGAAAAGTAAGGAGTAGAACTGTCGTATGAGCGGTAAAACAAGAGTATTCATCACAGGGCTGGGCGTGATTTCGCCGGTCGGCAACACCGTCGGTGAAATGTGGGGCAACATCCGCAGCGGCGTCAGCGGCATCGGGCGCACCACCCGGTTTGATCCGTCGCGTGTGGACTCCAAGGTCTCGGGCGAGATCAAGAATTTCGATGTTTCGAAATATGTGGATGCCAAAGAGGCGCGGCGCATGGCGCTCTTCACCCAGTACGGGGTGGCCGCGGCCAAACAGGCGTGGCAAGATGCGGGCCTGGCCGAAGGGGGCGCGGATCCCGAGCGTGTGGCCGTCATGATCGGCAACGGCATCGGTGGCAAGGAGGTGGACGAGGAGGGGTACCGCATCCTGTTTGACCGCGGCCCGGGCCGCTTGTCGCCCATGCTGATTCCCAAGCTGATCGCCAATGAGGCTGCCGGCAACATTTCCATTGCGCTCAACGCCAAGGGCGCGGTTCACACGGTGGTCACCGCCTGTGCCTCGAGCACCGACGCGCTCGGCATTGCGCTAGACATGATCCGCGCGGGCCGCGCGGATGTTGTGATCGCCGGCGGCACCGAGGCGACCGTCACCGAGTATTGCGTGGGCGGTTTCTGTTCCATGAAGGCGCTCAGCACCAAGAGCAACGACATGCCCGAGAAGGCGTGCCGCCCGTTCGATGCCGGGCGCGACGGCTTTATCATGGCCGAGGGCGCGGCGATCATGATCCTTGAGTCTGAGGCGCATGCCAAGGCGCGCAACGCCCGCGTGTACGCCGAACTCGCCGGCTACGGCGCTTCCGGTGACGCCTACCACCTGACCGCTCCTGATCCCGAAGCCACGGGCGCGATCCGCGCCATCACCCTGGCGCTTAAAGACGCCGGGCTCGCTCCCGGAGATGTCGACTATGTCAACGCGCACGGCACGTCGACGTTGCTCAACGACGCCATGGAGACGAAGGCGGTTAAAGCGGTGTTTGGCGAACACGCGTATAAACTGAAGATGTCTTCCACCAAGAGTATGACCGGCCATCTGTTGGGTGCGGCGGGAGCGCTTGAGGCGGTGATCTGCACGTTGGCGATCCGTGACGGCTTCTATCCGCCGACCATCAATTACGAGAGCCCCGATCCCGCGTGCGACCTGAATGTCGTGCCGAACAAAGGCGTTGAAGCGCCGGTCCGCGCGGCCGTTTCGACGTCGCTCGGGTTTGGCGGCCACAATGGCGTGCTCGCGATCAAAGCGGTTTGACGAGTTGAACCTTGCCGAGCGGGCACTGGCGCGCGCGGCAGAAAAAAACAGAGGATGCAAATGAGCGAAGAAAAAGTCCAACCGAAGCAACTGGTGGAAGACGGCAAGGGATATGACGGGCCGGTCGAGGATCTTCTGCCGCACCGCAAACCGTTTCTGTTTGTCGATAAGCTGCTCTACTCGGATCAGAAGCGCTATGTCGCCGAGATGACCTATGGGGCTGACATGTGGTTCTTCCAGGGACATTTCCCGGAGTACCCCGTTGTTCCCGGAGTGATTCTGATCGAGACCATCGCGCAGTGCGGGGGCGCGGGCCTGGTCGCTTCCGGCCTTATCAAAGGCGGCGTGTTCCTGTTGGTCGGCGTCGATAATGCGAAGTTCCGCCGTCAGGTCCGCCCGAATGAAAAGGTGCGCATGGAAGTCGACAACATCAGGGTCACTTCCCGCATGGCCATTCAGCACGGCAAGGCCTATGTCGGCGACGAGCTGGCGGTGGAAGCGGACTTCAGGTCCGTGATGGGGCCTGGCAGGTAAACGGAAGAAAACGCGTTTTCAAAAGGGGAGCGCATGTCCAAGACGTACAAAATCGCGGTTCTGCCGGGAGACGGGACGGGGCCGGAAGTGATCGGTGAGGGCTGCAAGGTGCTGGATGCCGCCGCGCAGAAGTTCGGGTTCAAGTTTCAGAAGGTGTCCTATGACCTTGGCGGCACGCGTTACCTCGCCACGGGGGAGACCTTGCCCGATTCCGTGCTTGCGGAACTGCGCACGTTCGACGCCATCTATCTCGGCGCGATCGGCCACGTCGATGTGAAGCCCGGCATTCTCGAAAAGGGCGTGTTGCTCCGGCTCCGTTTCGAGTTGGATCAGTACATCAACTTGCGCCCCGTGAAGCTCTACCCCGGCGTCGGGAGCCCGCTTCGGGACAAAGGCCCGGACGAGATTGACTACTGCGTGATCCGCGAGAACAGCGGGGGGCTCTACACCGGGATCGGCGGACTTTCCCGCAAGGGCACGAAGGATGAGGTGGCCGTGCAGGAGATGGTGTACTCCTACGCCCAGGTGGAGCGCTGTATCCGGTACGCGTTCGAATATGCCCGCAAGCACGGCAAGAAAGCGCGCGGCGTGGGCTCCGCCAACACGCTGGCGCTGGTCGGCAAGTCGAACGTGCTGACCTACATGTATGAGCTGTGGAACCGCGTTTTCGCCGAAGTCGGCGCGGAATTTCCGGATGTGAAGCGCGAGTACTACCACGTGGACGCGACGTGCCTCTACATGGTGGCAAGCCCCGAGATGTTTGACGTGATCGTAACCGAGAACATGTTCGGCGACATCATCACCGACCTTGCGGCGATCACGCAGGGGGGGCTCGGTGTGGCGGCGGGCGGCAACATCAACCCCGGTGGGGTGAGCATGTTCGAGCCGATCGGCGGCACGGCGCCGATGTGGACCGGCAAGAACGCGATCAACCCGGTCGCGGCCATCGGCGCGGGCGCGATGATGCTGAACGCCCTTGGGGAAGAGGCCGCGGGAAATGCCATTGAGGCAGCCATCATGGCCACGACGCCAAAAATGAAGAGCCAAATGGCCAACCAGATGGGTTTCACGACAACGCAGGTGGGCGACCTGGTCGCTGCCGCGCTGTAAGGGTGAAGAGGGGGCGCGGCTGCGGCCGCGCGGCCCCGGGGGCCGCGCTTACTTGCTGCTGAGTGCTTTGCGCAGCAAAGTTTCGGTGTCTTTGATTTCGGCCTCGGCATCGAGGACGGCTTGCACCATCTTGCGGGCCTGTTCCTGCGGGAACCCGAGCGAACCCAACGCGAGAATCGCGTCGCGCAGCATGTCGTTCCTTGCCGGATCGCCGTTGCCCGCCGCATGTCCGGCGAGCGCCTCCAGCGGGTCGATCTTGTCGCGCAGTTCGACGATGATGCGCTCGGCGGTCTTTTTACCGATGCCGTGGACGGAACTGATGCGTTTGACGTTGTTTTCCGTAATCGCCAGGCTCAGTTCGGACACGCTGAGTCCGCTCAGGACGCTGAGCGCGAGTTTGGCCCCGATGCCGCTCACGGTGATCAGGCGTTCGAACATGCTCTTCTCCTCGGGTTGCGCGAACCCGAAGAGAAGGTGGGCGTCTTCACGGACGTGGTGGTAGGTGAGCAGGCGGCATGCCGCGCCGGTTGCGGGCAGACGGTCATAGGTGTTCAACGAGATGAACACTTGATAGCCGACACCGTGGACGTCGAGGGTGACGACGGACGGGGTCTTTTCCACCAGTGTGCCGTGCAAAAAGGCGATCATGTTCAGGGCACCGAGTCCTCTTCGAGGCGCGGCGCGTGTTTGAGCACGTAGGTCTCCGCCTCCGAGCACCAGAGGTTCTTGTTGCGCCCGCAGATTTCGGCCAGCGCGGCGAAATAGGGATCTTTCCCGCCGAGTTTTTCGAAATCGGTGATGGCGGTCATGGGCATGGAGACGTGGGTGTAGACCAGCTTTTTGCCGCCCGGGACCGTGGGCAGGATTTTTGTGGTTTCGGCCACGGAATCGATGCCTCCGACGTGGGTGATCATGACGGAGGGCGTGATCAATCCTTGCGCCGCGTAGTTCATGGAGTCCTGCAGGTCTTTGGTGTTGCCGCCCGAAGAGCCGACGACATGGTGTCCCATGTAATGGACGTCGTAGAAATTGATGGGGGCTTTGAAATCGGCGTGCGCGGGGCCCGCGAAGAAATTCAGGCAGCCCAGGTAACCGGTCAGCGCGGAAGCCTGCTCGATCAGCGCGGGCACCGGCGCGAAGACAAAGACATCGTCGTACCCCACGCCGTTGTTGACCGCTTTGATGGCGTCGACGGGGGTGGCCGTCTTGCCGGTGTTGAGGTAAATCAGGTCGACGCCGCACGTTTTGGCGTGCGCGACCGGGAAGATCTGTGCGGCGCGGTCAAGGCGGGCCTGGTCGATGTCCGTGATGACGAGCCGCCCGGGGCGGTTCTCCGGGCCGTGCAGGGCGAGGTCGATGGCGCTGAGCCCCATGGGGCCTCCGCCGGCGAGGATGACCATCGAACCGCCTTTCTTGAGGCCCATCTCGTGGACGTACTCGCCCGGCTTGAAATGGTAATTGGAGCGGTATGCGCCGACGATGCAGGAGACCGGCTCGGCGATGGACGACTTGTAATACGCGTCGCCGTCGTAGGTGAGCAGGCAATCGAGTTCAAGCACCTCTTTCGGGATCACGATGCGCGTGGCGTCGCCGCCGATCCAGCGGAAGGAGTAGCCGGGCGCCCAGTGCTCGTGACCGGGGATGTTGAGCGCGGGCTGGACCCCGTACTTCTGGCCCACGCGGAACTTATGCTGCCAGTTTTTGCCGACCTTGAGGAGCTTCCCGCAGAACTCGTGACCGAGGATGATGGGGTGGGTGGCAATATCCTTCGGGACGCGCTTGTGGTTGGCGCCCTGGATGGTTGCCTTGTAGTCCGACATGCAGATGCTGTTGGTGACGATGTCGGCCAGAATCTCGTCATCGGTGATTTCGGGAAGTTCGAAACGCTCCAGACGCAGGTCATTTTCGCCGTAAAGGCGTAAAGCAAGAGTTTTCATAATCTCCAAAGGTTACAAAATTTGAGAGGCCATTAGAATACCTGTTCTGTACCGTGAGGCCAAGCGCAAAACCGCGCCTCGATCTCGGCAATGCGGGAGTTGCGCGCATGCGTCCTTTTCCGGTATAGTACACCGTGTATGCGAATTTCGGGCGGAGAGTTGTGCGGGCGGAAGCTGAAGGTGCCGCGGGGCGACGCGGTGAGACCCACGCAAGACCGGGTGAGGGAAGCGTTGTTTTCCATCCTTGTGAGCGTGGTCCCCGATGCGGTGTTCATTGACCTGTACGCCGGGTCGGGCGCTGTGGGGCTTGAGGCGTACAGCCGCGGCGCCCGAAGTGTGGTTTGGGTTGAGAAGGAGCCGCGCAACCTTGCGCTGCTGAAAGAGAATGTCGCGGCGCTGGCTCCCGGGCAGGGGGAGATCGCCTGTTGCGAGGTGGCCCGCTGGCTCAAGGGGCCTGGGCGCGGGCGGCAGGCCGATATTGTTTTTGCGGATCCGCCGTATGTGGTCGGCCGCGAGACGGGTTTCGCGGATCTCATGGGGCTATTGGTCGCCAACACGGTGTTGCGGCCGGGCGGGATTTTTGTGGCGGAGATGCCCGAAGCCCGCCGGGCGGAGGACGTGCCCGATTGGGAACTGTTGCGCGACCGGATCTATGGGCACACGCGGCTGGCGGTATACAAGCTGGAAAAGAAACCAGAAGCCGAACGGGGCGGGTGATCCGGTCCGGTTGGTCCCATCGGTTCACCCGTACGCTGCGAAAGAAGAATGTATGGAAAGAATAGCTGTTTATCCTGGAACGTTCGATCCGTTGACACTGGGGCATTTCGACCTGTTGCGGCGGAGCGCGACGCTTTTCGACAAAGTGATCGTGGTGGTGGCGGGCGTGTCGATCAAAGCGACGGGCATGTTTGACCTTCACGCGCGCATGGCCATGATCCGCGAGAGCGTGGACGAGGCTGGAATGGGGAATGTCGAGATCGACCGGCTGGATTGCCTGCTGGTGGACTACTGTCGCCGCCGCAAGGTCGGCGTGGTGGTGCGCGGGTTGAGGGTGTACTCCGATTTCGAATACGAGTTCCAGATGGCGCTGACCAACCGGAAACTCGCGCCGGAGATCGAGACCCTGTTCATGATGCCGAACGAGAACTACAGTTATGTGACGGCGAGCACGATCCGGGAAATCGCACGGTACGGTGGGGACACGGATTCGTTTGTGCCCCGGCCTGTCAAAAAATACATTGAGGCGCACATGTGCAGCCATCCGGAGCAGCATGTCCGGGCAGGAGGCGGAGTTGGAAACACAGGGGCATTTGACCGTTGATGTCGCCCGGCTTGACAAGGGTGGCGAGTGGTACGAAGGCGAGACCGGTCCGGACGCGTTGGACTTGGGCGACAGCGAGTTTGTGGAGCCGGTGGGCGGGATCGTCTATGCGCTGAAGGTCGAGATTGCCGGTACGGAATTGCTGGCGCGCGGGGAGGTGCGGCAACGGTTGCGGTGCGTGTGTTCGCGTTGTGCGGCCACTTTTGAGACCGAGGCCGTGGATACCGAATTCGTCTGTTCGGTTGAAATAAATGCGTTGACCGACTTCCTGGACTTGACCGGAGAGATGCGGGAAGCTATCATGCTTGCCCTTCCGGGATATCCGGTTTGTAGCGAGGCGTGCCGGGGGTTGTGCTTGGCGTGTGGCGCGAACCTGAATACGGCGGTGTGTTCGTGCCGTAAAAAGGGGGAAAACGGACGCTGGGCGGCGCTGGGCGCGCTGGAGTGATTTTTTATGCTGCGCGGGAGATGCCGCGTACGGGTAGAATAAGGAGAGAAAAATGGCCGTACCAAAACGGAAAAAGTCGAAAATGCGTAAGAATCAGCGCAAGGGACACATCAAGGCGGAAGTCGCCCAGGTGCAGGCGTGCCCGAGTTGCGGCGCATCGCAACAGGCGCATCGCGTGTGCCCTTCCTGCGGGATGTACAGGGGGCGCAAGGTGCTGACGGTTTCGGAATAGGCGCATTGCCGATGCGCGAGCGGCTGATGGTTTGAGCGTTCGGAAGGGTTCCCGCTGTTTGCGGGAACCCTTTGCTTGCGAGAGTGCCGAGTGAGGACTTCACGATGCGAATTGCCCTTGATGTGATGGGTGGTGACCACGCGCCTCATGAGATTGTTCATGGCGCAGTGGAGGCTTCTCTTAAACTGAAAGAGGTTTCTTGTATCCTGCTGGTCGGGGACGAAGCGGTCATCCGCGAGGAGTTGGCCAAGTATCCCAAGGCCGACTTCAGCCGCCTGAAAGTGGTTCATGCTCCGGAGTCGATCGGGATGGACGAGTCGCCGGTGACGGCGGTGCGCAAGAAAAAACTCTGCTCCATCAACATCTGCATGGATCTTGTGAAGGGCAGGGAGGCCGACGCGATGGTTTCGGCCGGCAATTCGGGTGCGGTTGCGGCGGCGGCCGTGTTCTGCCTGGGGCGCACGCCCGGGGTGTTGCGCCCCGCGATCGCGACGGTCCTGCCGACGCGCCAGCCCAAGCGTCCGCTTCTGTTGCTGGACGCGGGCGCGAACACGGACTGTCACGAGACGTGGCTCGCGCAGTTTGCCGTGATGGGCAGCGCCTATTCCAGCGCGGTGCTCAAGCGGACGGAGCCGGTGGTTGGGTTGCTCAGCATCGGGACAGAAGACTGCAAGGGCAACGAGATGACCAAGAAGGCGTTCCACCTGATTCAGAAGACGGCCGTGAAATTCCGCGGGAACGTGGAGGGGCACGACCTCTTTCTGGGCAAGACCGATGTGGTGGTGTGCGACGGTTTCGTGGGCAACGTGGTGCTTAAAACCACCGAGAGCGTGGCGCATGCGGTGGGATACTGGATGAAAAAAGAGTTTTTCCGGCATCCGGTGAGGCTGCTCGGCGCGCTGTTGCTCAAAGGCGCGCTGGAGACGCTCAAGCACCGTATGGACCCCGAGATTTACGGGGGCGCACCTTTGCTCGGTGTGCCGGGCACGGTTATCATTACGCACGGCTCTTCGACGTACCGCGCGATATTCCACGCGATCATCGCCGGTGCAGCCGCAGCCTCCAACAACCTGACGGAGTTGATCGCCAAGCGCATTGCGGATATGGAGCCTGTCGATGGTTCCGAGTGAGGGGTGCGACGAGCGAGTAACGCCTATTTTTCCTGTCGCATTGGTTTGAGTGCTGTGATATCCTAAAAGCAATTTTTGAGAATGTTTTGAGTTTGACAATTTTCATAAATGTGTCAAACTGCGCCACCTCAAACGCCCGACTAGGTCTTAAGGTGCAGTTGCGGGAACAAGCGAAGAGGAGACGCACATGAGCGGAAAAGTTTGTGTTTTTGCCGGGCAGGGTGCCCAAGTGCCCGGCATGGGGAAGGATTTTGCTGCGGACGCCGATGCCGCCGCGCTGTTTGCGCATGCCAATGCGGTGTTGGGGTTCGATCTCGCGAAGGTCTGTTTTGAAGGGCCGGCGGAAGAGTTGACCAGATCCAACATCTGCCAGCCTGCGATCTTCACGGTGAGCGTGGCGGCTTTCCGTACCCTCCGGAAGCGGTGCCCTAACCTGACCTTCCAAATGGCCGCGGGGCTCAGCCTCGGGGAGTGGACGGCCTTGCATGTGGCGGGCGTTTTGGATTTTGAATCGGCGCTGACGGTGCTCGAGGCACGCGGGCGTTTTATGCAGCAGGCGTGCGAGGAGCAGGCGGGCGGCATGATCAGTATCATGGGCGCTTCGGGTGAGCAACTGCAGACCATTTGCGACAAGGCTGGGATCACGGTCGCCAATATCAATTCCGACACGCAAGTCGTGCTCTCCGGTCTCAAGGAGGGGGTGGCGACTGCGGCGACGGTGGCGTCCGGGCTGGGCGTGAAGGCCATTGTGCTGAACGTGGCGGGCGCTTTCCATTCCCCGCTGATGGCGTCGGCACGCGCCAAACTGGCGTCGGTGCTCGACGGCGTGACGTTCCGGGCTCCGCAGATGCCGGTGCTCGCGAACGTGAGCGGCGCGTTGCACGGCGACGATCCGGCGGCGATCAAGGACGCGATGTTGCGGCAGGTGACCGAACCGGTGCGCTGGTCCGACTGCGTGAAGTGTGCGGTTGGGGCGGGCCTGGCTGAGTTTGTCGAGTTCGGTCCCGGTAAAGTGCTTTCGGGGCTGATCAAGCGGATCGACAAGACTGTCCAGACGGCCTCGATTCAGGATGGGGCGTCCTTGGATGTGTTCTGTCAAGCCGAACAGGCTTGAGCGGTGGGTGCCCCGCGGTGTATGGATTAAGGAAGGGATGATAGGCATGGGTTCGTTTGAAGGAAAAGTGGCGGTGGTGACCGGTGCCGCGCGCGGCATCGGGCGTCAGATCGCCGAGAAACTGGCGGCTCTGGGCGCCGATGTGGCCGTGTGCGATTTGCAGGTTGAGTGGCTTGCCGATACGGCGGCTGCTGTGCAGGGGCTGGGACGCAAGGCGTTGCCGCTGGCCGTGGACGTCGGAAACGGCGAAGCGGTCAACGCGTCTATCGCCGAGGTGATCAAGACGTTCGGCAAGGTCGACGTCATGGTCAACAATGCGGGCATCACCAAGGATACGCTGCTGGTGCGGATGACGGATGAAGACTGGGATGCGGTTCTCCGCGTCAACCTGAAGGGCACGTTCCTTTTTTCGCGCGCCGTTGCCAAGCACATGATGAAGCAACGCAGCGGAGCGATTGTCAATATCGCGTCAATAATTGGCTTGATCGGCAACGCCGGTCAGTGTAATTATGCGGCGTCGAAAGCAGGGGTTATCGCATTGACCAAATCGACGGCGCGGGAGTTGGCCTCCCGCGGAGTGCGCGTCAATGCGGTTGCACCCGGGTTCATTTCATCAAAAATGACGGATGCGCTTTCTCAGGACGTGCGTGACAAAATGCTGGCGAACATTCCGCTGGGACGCTTCGGCGAACCGGAGGATATTGCGCGGGCAGTCGCGTTCCTGGCTTCGGACGAAGCCTCGTATGTGACGGGTCAAGTGCTGAGTGTGAATGGCGGTATGGTCATGTGATGATGAGGCGCGGCTCGGGCCGTGGCCACACTAAGGGAAACTAGGTCAAGGAGAGAGTACATGTCAAGCAAACTCGAAGAGCGGGTCAAAGAGATCATTGTTGAGCAGTTGGGCGTCAATGCCGAGCAGGTCACGCCGGAGGCATCGTTCATCGATGATCTGGGCGCGGACTCGCTGGACACCGTCGAGCTGATCATGGCGTTTGAAGAGGAGTTCGGTGCGGAAATCCCGGACGAGGACGCCGAGAAGCTGACGTCAGTCGGCAAGGTGCTCGAGTACCTGTCTGGAAAAGGTTTCGGTCAGGAATAAGCGCCTTCCCCAAATGAGCTGAAGCCGGGGCGGATGTCACACATCCCCCCCGGTTTTTTCGTATATAAAGAGGCTCGTTTGGCGTCGGACGTTGCGGTCGGCGACTGTCCGTCTGGAGACGGGAGGGGACCGGTCTTTTCTTTTGCCCGTCCCGCTCATTTGAATTGTGCCGGAAAGCTCAAAAGGGTATTATAAATCCGGTTTATTTTAAGAGTTCCACCGCCCGGTGGGCGAGGAGAGATGGGTGAGCCATAAGATTGATGTGGCCTATGTGGCCGGACTGGCGCGTCTGGAGTTGACGCCGGATGAGGAACACACGTTCCAACAGCAGTTGGAGATGATCGTCGGGTATGTCGAGAAGATCGCCGGGCTCGATGTCAGCGGCATTGAGCCGACGTTGCATGGTCAGGCACGCGTCAATGTGTTCCGCGAGGACGTGGTGGTGCCGTCGTTGCCCCGCGAATGTTTTTTGGCGAATGCCCCGGAGAGGGCTGGGTTTGACTTCAAGCTCCCGAAGATTGTGGAAGACGCCTAGCGGTCTTGCGGAGGCGTTAGGGATGAGGAGTTAGGACGAGATGAAACCGGTTTTTTCGGGATTGACACTCTGTGCGGCGGCGGAGGGGCTGAGAAGAGGGGATTTTTCTTCGGTAGAATTGACGCGTGCGTTACTCGAAACAATCGAGCGGGAGGACGGCGCGCTCAACGCCTATCTGAGCGTGGACGCCCATGGCGCGCTGCAACAGGCAAAGGCGGCCGATGACGCGCGGGCGGCGGGGCGCAAGGGCGCGTTGCTCGGCGTGCCGGTGGCGGTCAAGGATCTGATCAATGTGAAAGGTCAGCCGTGCACGTGCGCATCGAAACAGATGGAGGGGTATGTGTCGCCCTATGACGCCACGGTCTCTGCCCGGTTGCGCGAGGCGGGCGTGGTTTTTGCCGGACGCACCAACATGGACGAGTTTGCGATGGGCTCCTCGACGGAAGGGTCGGCGTTCAAAATCACCCGCAACCCGCACGACGTGACGCGCGTGCCGGGCGGTTCGAGCGGCGGTTCGGCGGCGGCGGTGGCAGGCGGCGAGGCGGTCGCCGCGCTGGGCACAGACACCGGAGGATCCATCCGGCAGCCGGCCTCTTTTTGCGGATGCGTGGGAGTGAAGCCTTCTTACGGGCGTGTGTCGCGTTACGGGGTGACGGCGTACGCGTCATCGCTGGATCAGGTGGGGCCGGTCACGAAAACGGTCGAAGACGCCGCGATGCTTTTGCAGCCGCTGGCGGGTTGCGACCCGCACGACGGCACCACCTTGGACATGCCGGTCCCGGACTACTGCGCGGCCTTGCGGGGCGGATTGAAGGGGCTGCGGATCGGGTTGCCGAAAGAATACTACATCGAAGGCTCGGACCCTGAAGTGACGGCGTGCGTGCGCAAGGCGGTGGACGGCTGTGCGGCGGCGGGTGCGGAGATCGTCGAGGTGAGCCTGCCGCACACCGAATATGCGGTCGCCGTCTATTATATCATCGCGACGGCCGAGGCCTCGGCCAATCTGGCGCGTTTTGACGGCGTCCGTTACGGGCACAGGACGCCCCATCCCGAGTCCGTGCTTGACCTGTACGCCAAGAGCCGCGCCGAGGGGTTCGGCACCGAAGTCAAACGCCGCATCATTTTGGGGACGTATGTGTTGAGCAGCGGGTACTACGACGCCTATTACGGGCGGGCGCAAAAGGTCCGCACGCTGGTCCGGCAGGATTTTGTGAAGGCCTTCGGGGTCTGCGATGTGCTGATGACGCCGGTCGCCCCGACGCCTGCTTACCGCATTGGCGAGACGTGCAACGATCCGCTCAAGATGTATCTGGGCGACATTTTCACGGTGCCCGCGAACCTGGCCGGCATCTGCGGACTCTCGGTTCCCTGCGGGAAAACGCTTTCAGGACTGCCTGTGGGCGTGCAGGTGTTGGGTCCTGCGTTCGGCGAGGACAAGATCCTGCGTGCGGCATACGCATACGAGCAGGAGGTCCGGCAGTGAGCGGGTATCTGATCACCATCGGGCTTGAGACGCATGTCCAGCTCAAGACCCGTACCAAAATGTTTTGCGGGTGCAGCCTGGCGTTCGGGACGGAGTCCAATACCAATGTCTGCCCGGTCTGCCTTGGGTATCCCGGAGCTTTGCCGGTGATGAACCGGGAGGCGGTTAAGCTGACGGTCATGTCCGGACTGATGCTGGGGTGCGAGATCAACCGTGTCAGCACGTTCGACCGCAAAAACTATTTTTACCCGGACATGTCGAAGGATTATCAGATCTCGCAACAGGCCAAGCCGCTCTGTTTGGGCGGAGGGGTCACGATCCAGATGCCCGAGGGACAGAAGCGGATCCGCATTAACCATATCCATCTGGAGGAGGATGCGGCCAAGATCAACCACTCTGCGCGGTTCAGCGGCGTGGATTTCAACCGGTGCGGCACGCCGCTGATGGAGATCGTCTCTGAGCCGGGCCTGTCATCGCCGGAGGAGGCGATGGCCTATCTGCAGTCGTTGAAACAGATTCTGGTCTATGCGGGGGTGAGCGATTGCAACCTCGAAGAGGGGAACATGCGTTCGGACGTCAACATCAGCGTGCGTCCCGAGGGGCAAGAGGCGCTCGGCACGAAGGTGGAGATCAAGAACATGAACACCTTCAAAGGGATCTATGCCGCGTTGGAGTACGAGATCGCGAGGCAGCTGGGTGCGGTGAGTCATGGCGGTGTGATTGTGCAGGAGACGAGACGCTGGGAAGCGGAACTGGGCGAAACGCAACCGATGCGCACGAAAGAAAACGCGCACGACTACCGCTATTTTCCGGAGCCGGACCTGGTGCCGATCGTGTTGAGCGCAGAGCAGGTCGAGGCCTGGCGCGCCCTTCTGCCGGAGCTGCCGTCGATGCGGCGTGTGCGGATGATGGCGGAATACGGTATTCCCGAGTACGATGCGGGAGTGCTGGCGGATGCGAAAGAAAACGCCGACTTCTTCGAGGCTGCGGCGCGGCTGTGCGGTCAGGGCCAAGGCAAGACCGTGTCCAACTGGTTCATGACGGAGATCATGCGGCTGTTGTCCGAGACGGGCAAGACGATCACGCAGTGCGCGCTGACGCCTGAGGCGCTGGCCGAGCTGGTCGCGCTGGTGAACGGGCGCGCGATCAATGGGCCGACGGCCAAAGAGCTGTTGCCCGAACTGTTTAACAACGGCGGGATGCCGGGGGTTTTGGTGCATGCGCGCGGGTTGGGGCAGGTGAGCGATGCCGGGACGCTGGAGGCGTTTGTGGAGCAGGCGATCCGGGAGAACCCAAAGTCGGTTGAGGATTATAAAGCCGGGAAGAAAGCGGCGGCGGGGTTCTTGGTGGGGCAGGTGATGAAGCTGAGTCATGGCAAGGCGGCCCCGCAGCAGGTCGGCAAGCTGGTGACGGAGAAGTTGGCGGAGCGGGTTTAGCGGGCGGCAACACGTTGAGAGGAGAACGACTGTGACATCAAACGACGATTATGTCTTGCAACTCTTGCAGGAGCAGGGGTATGTGTCGCCTGGGCAAATCGAAACGGTCCTGAATTCGATTAAACAAGAGGGTGAGACGACGCTCGATATTTTGATCCAGACGGGCGCGGTGACGGAAGACGACGTGTTGGCGATGATCGCCGCACAGTTCGGCATGGAATACGTGCATGTGAACGCGGATGCCATTGAACCTGCGGTCAAGGACGTGATTTCCACGGAGGTGGCGCGTAAGTATAGCGTGGTGCCCGTCCGGTTCGCAGAAGGTTCGGTGACCGTCGCGCTGAGCGATCCCATGGGCTATGACACGGTGGACAGCCTGCGGTATGTGCTCAAAATGAATGTGGAAGCCGTGGTGGCACCGCGCGCCGAGGTTAAAGCCGCCATCGACAAGCTCTATCCGGAGGAATTCGAGAACATCTATGGCGCGATGTCTGATAGCGATATCGATGTGGCCGAAAAGGAGAAGGTCGGAGGCGGGCAGGAAGCTTCTGATTCGGATGCGCCGGTCATCCGGCTGGTCAGCATGATCATCACCGAGGCGTGCAAGATGCGTGCGTCAGATATCCATTTGGAACCGATGGAGCGGGTTTTCCGCGTGCGGTATCGCGTCGACGGCGTGCTGCGGCAGGTGGACACTCCGCCCAAGCGGTTGCAGGCGGCGATTCTCAGCCGCGTGAAAATCATGTCGAACATGAAGATCTCCGAAAAGCGTATCCCGCAGGACGGACGTATTCAAGTCAAGGTTCAGGGACGGGATCTCGATCTGCGCGTGTCGTCGGTGCCGACCAATCACGGCGAGAGCATCGTGATGCGTATTTTGGACAAGTCGAACCTTTCGCTGGGGTTGCCGCAGCTGGGGTTCCTCTCGGACGACCAGAACAAGTTTGAGCGCCTGATCAGTCTGCCGGACGGCGTGTTGCTGGTGACCGGGCCGACGGGGTCCGGCAAGACGACAACCTTGTACGCCTGTCTGGGACAGATCAACCTTCCTGACCGTAAGATCATCACGGTTGAAGATCCCGTGGAGTATCAGATGTCCGGGATTAATCAGGTGCAGGTGAATAAAGATGTGGGGCTCGACTTTTCCGCCGCGCTCCGTTCGATTTTGCGACAGGCCCCGAACATCGTGATGATCGGCGAAATCCGTGACGCCGAGACCGCCGATATCGCCATGGAGGCGGCGCTTACGGGCCATTTGGTTTTCAGCACGCTGCACACGAACGACGCGCCGAGTGCGGTGACGCGTCTTTTGGATATTGGCGTCAAGCCCTTCCTGGTGGCGTCGGCGCTGCGTGCGGCGATGGCGCAACGGTTGGTGCGTGCGATCTGTGACAAATGCCGCGCGGCGTATGTGCCGACTGACCGCGAGATGAGGATGCTGGGAGAGATTTCCAAGAATGTGACCACCGCGCAGATGTATAAGGGAACAGGGTGTCCGGCATGCGGCCAGTCTGGCTACAAAGGCCGCAAAGGCATCTTTGAGATTTTCCAGATTGACGACACGATCCAACGTTTGATTTTCGACCATTCGCCTGCGACGGTGCTGCGTGCCCGTGCGCGTGAAATGGGGATGCGGACGTTGCGTGAGGACGGTTTGTTAAAAGTGGCTTCGGGCATGACCACGCTCGAGGAAGTTTTACGGGCAACAATGGGAGACGCAGACTAATGAATCCGGAAATCAACATGATGGAACTGTTGCAGGCAACGGTCGATGAAGGAGCCTCCGATCTGCATATTCGCGTCGGCGTGCCGCCGATGTTGCGCATTCACGGGCATTTGACGCCGCTGGACAGCCCTCCCCTGACGCAGGAAGACACAGAGGCGTTGTCGCGGGCGATCACGGCCGAAGATAAGCTACAGGAGATCGACCGGTGTGGCGGCGCCGATTTTGCTTTGCCGTTTGGCGACCTCGCGCGTTTTCGTGTCAGCGTGTTCAAGGAACGGGGACATTTCGGAATCGTTTTGCGGCAAATTCCGAACAAGTTGCTGTCCCTGGATCAAATCGGGCTTCCGGAGCAGGTGAAAGAGCTGCTGTTCAAGCCGCGCGGGCTGATTCTCGTGACGGGGCCGACGGGCTCGGGCAAGACGACCACGCTGGCCAGCATGATCGATATCATCAACCAAGAGCGCGATGTGCATATCATCACGGTCGAGGATCCGGTCGAATATTATCACCCGCACAAGAAATCGGTGGTGACCCAGCGGGAGATCGGTCATGATGTGCCGAGCTTTGCCGAAGCCATCCGGCGTGCGTTGCGTCAGGATCCGGACGTGATTCTGGTCGGTGAAATGCGCGACCTTGAAACCATGCAGGCGGCGATCACGGCGGCCGAAACCGGCCATTTGGTCTTTGCCACCTTGCATACCACTGGGGCGGCCGCGACCGTCGACCGCATTGTCGACGCGTTCCCGACCGACCAGCAGGAGCAGGTGCGCACGCAGCTTTCAGTCGGACTGGTGGCGGTGATCTCGCAGTTGCTGCTGGCCCGCGTGGACAAGCCTGGGCGCGTGGCCGCCTTTGAGATCATGATTTCCACGCCGTCCATCCGTTCGCGTATCCGCGACAACAAGACCTTCCAGATCTCTTCCGATATTCAGACGGGTGCGAAATTCGGCATGATTTCGCTGGATTCGCACCTGATGGATTTGTATCTCAACGGGTTGATTTCGTACGATGACCTCGTGACCAAATCGCAGGACCCGGACACGCTGGTTCAGAAATTGAAGGATGAACTTCAGGCAAGGAGGTAGGAATGGCTGAGACGTTAGTACCGGTTGCGCCCTCCTACGATCCGCTGGTGGATCTGGTCGTCAGCAATGGGATCATCGATCAGCAGCAGGCTGACGAGTTGCGCGAGGAACACAAGAACACGGGGAAGTCCATCCGTACGCTGCTGATTGACAACGGGTACGTGAGCGAGGACGACCTGTTGGGCATGATGGCCGCCTATCAGGGGTGTGATGTGGTCGACCTTGCGGTCATGTCGCTCGACACCGACGTGATTCAGGGCATTCCGGCCAGCGTGGCGCGCATGTATAACGTCCTGCCCGTTTATGCGACGGCGGGCACCATCACGTTGGCGACGAGTGACCTGATCGACCCGCATGTGATGGATGAACTGATGTTCGTGCTGACCAAGGACGTGCAGTTCGTGCTGGCGCGTGAGAACGATGTGCGGACGCGCGTGACCGAGTATTACGGGGACGAGAGCGCGACGGTCGCGGACATGCTCAACAGCCTCGAGTCGGATTTGGCGTTGGACACGTCGCTGAACGTTGATGATGCGGATGACAAAAGTCTGGAGTCTGCCGCTGCGGCCGCTCCTGTGATCCGGTTTGTGAATCTGGTGTTGTATCAGGCGGTCACCGACCGCGCATCCGACATTCACTTTGAACCGTTCGAGACCGATTTCAAGATCCGCTACCGTGTGGATGGTGCGCTGTATGAGATGTCGCCGCCGCCCCGCCGTTTGGCGTTGCCGATCATTTCGCGTATCAAAGTGATGTCCGGGTTGAATATCGCTGAGCGGCGTGTTCCTCAAGACGGGCGTATTGCGCTGACGGTGGCGGGGCACTCGGTGGATCTGCGTGTTTCGTGCCTGCCGACCGCCCACGGCGAGAGCGTGGTGCTCCGTGTGCTGGACCGCAGTGTGGTGTCGCTGGATCTCGAGAACGTCGGGTTGCCGGAAGATATTTTCGAAGAGCTGACCATGGACATCGAGAAGCCGAACGGGATTATCATCGTGACGGGGCCGACCGGATCAGGTAAAACCACCACGCTCTATTCGTGTCTTCGGCGGATCAACACCATTGATCAGAAGTTGCTGACCGCCGAAGAGCCGGTCGAGTATAACATGGACGGGATTGTACAGGTCCAGATCAACCCGAGCGCGGGAAACACGTTCCCCAAGGTGTTGCGTGCGTTCTTGCGTCAAGACCCGGACGTCATGATGATCGGTGAAATCCGCGATTTCGAGACGGCCGAGATCGCCGTACAGGCATCGCTCACGGGGCATTTGGTTTTCAGCACGTTGCACACCAATGATGCGGCCGGCGCGGTGACGCGTCTGGTCGACATGAATGTGGCGCCGTATCTGATCGCGTCGACGCTGGAGGCTGTGTTGGGGCAGCGTCTGGTGCGCACCATTTGTTTGAACTGTAAGGAGCCCTACATGCCGGATGACGACACGCTGTCGCGGTTGGATTTAAAGCGGGCAGCCGTGGGTGACCGTCCGTTTTATTACGGCCGGGGGTGCTCGAAGTGTAACGGGACCGGTTACAAGGGGCGCAAAGGCGTGTTTGAGTATCTGCGTGTGACGAACCCGATCCGCGATCTGATCAACGAGCGCCGCCCGACGCTCTTTATCCGGGAACGGGCCCGTGAGCTTGGAATGCGGACGATGCGCGAGGATGCGATCCGTAATGTGCTCGACGGGTACACGACCGTCGATGAGGTTTTGCGGTACACGTAAGGGAACTCTTTGGTGTACGGGTGAATGCGTGTGGTTGGGAGAAGAAGAATGGAAAATGTGGTGATTATCGGCAGCGGGCCTGCGGGGCTGACGGCCGCGATTTATGCGGCGCGGGCCAATCTGCAACCGGTGGTGATTGACGGCATGCAGCAGGGGGGGCAACTGACGCAAACCACGGATGTCGAGAACTTCCCGGGTTTTGAAACCCCGATTGCGGGGACCGACTTGGTGAACACGATGCGCAAGCAAGCCGAACGTTTCGGCGTGCGGTTCCTGATGGATGAGGTTTCGGCGTGCGATTTTTCGGACCGCGTTAAAAAAGTTTCGCTGATGGTCGGCGGCACCCTCGAAGCCCGGACGGTGATCATCGCGACGGGCGCCAGCGCGCGCTATTTGGGGCTTGATTCAGAACAGCAGTTGATGGGGAAAGGCGTCTCGGCCTGCGCCACCTGCGACGGGGCTTTCTTTAAAGGGCAACGGGTGGCGGTGATCGGCGGCGGCGATACGGCGATGGAGGACGCGCTTTATCTTTCGCGTTTGGCCGAACAGGTGACCGTGGTGCACCGGCGCGACGTTTTCCGCGCTTCAAAGATTATGGCCGATCGGGTGCTTGCCGCGCCCAATATCGATGTCGTTTGGAATGCGGTGGTGGAGGAGGTGCTCGATCCGCGAAAAGGCGAGGTCACGGGGATACGCCTCAAGGATGTGGTGACCGGGAACCGCGTCGAACGCGTGCTGCAGGGCGTGTTTGTGGCGATCGGGCACACTCCGAACACCTCTGCGTTTGTGGGGCAGGTCGAATTGGATCCGGACGGGTATGTTGTCACGGAGAACACGCGGACGTCTTCGCCGGGTGTTTTTGCGGCAGGCGACGTGCAGGACCGTCACTACAAGCAAGCGGTAACGGCTGCCGGGACGGGCTGCATGGCCGCGCTGGAAGCCGAGCGGTTTCTGGCGGCGAACGGATGAAGTATGGCAGAATTTTTCGACAAAGAGTATTCGGCTAAGCAAGCGTACGGACGGTTATATCGATATGCGTGCAAATATCGCGTTCGCCTGCTCGCGGGGCTTCTGGCGGGGTCGATCACGGCGGGTTCGTGGGTGCCGATTTTTCAGGTGATCCAACCGGTGCTCAAGCAGGTGCAGGCAAGTGAAAGCCAAAGCCATGGGGTCGGGGTCGCCGTTCCCAAGGCGGGCAGAGCCGAAAAAGCAAGGCATCAGAAATTCCTTGATGACAGCCTGAAAGGCTTGGTCAATAGTGATGCGCAGGGCAAATCACCCCACTCTGCGGACGAGCAGTTGCCGTCATGGTTTGGCAAGGTTGAGAAATTCGGTAACCGCCTCGGCATCACATTCCGCGATAAAGAGGGGCATATGACGGGGCAACTGTTGTTGATCTCTCTTTTCGTGGTGCCGCTTGTCATGCTGGTCAAGATGGTGGCCATGTACCTCAACCACTATTTCTTGCGTTGGACGGGAGCAAAGGTCGTGCAGGATTTCCGGCAAGATTTGTTCATTCATCTGCAGAAACAGTCGCTCACTTTTTTCGGGCGGACCGATGTGGGGCAATTGATGAGCAGGTGCACGAGTGATCCGCAACAGGTGGATCATGTGATCGCGCATACGCTAGCCGATATTTGCCGTGCTCCGTTTGAAATTCTGGTGGCAGTCGGGTATGTGATTTATTTTGCCGTCAAAAACGGCATGATTGAAACACTTGTGCTTGTCTTGTTCGGGTTCCCTCTTTTTCTCTTGCCGATGGCGTTGTTGGGTACGATGGTCCGTAAATGGTCGCGTAAGGCGTTGCACCGCATCTCGTTCATCGTGTCGAAGATCCACGAAAACCTGACGTGTATCCGGGTGGTCAAGGCCTACCATACGGAAGAATTCGAAATCAATAAGTACAAACAGGTGAACCAATACTACATGAAAAGCGTGCTGCGGGCGGTCCGGTTGGAGCTGCTGATCACGCCGGCAGTCGAGTGTGCGGGTGTTTTCCTGATTTTTGTTTTTGTGATCTACTGCTTTTTCCGAAAACTTGCGATCGATGAAATCGCGCCGTTGCTCGTCCCGTTTCTTGTGGCCTACCGTCCCATGAAGCAATTGGGGAAAGTCCAGGCGCAGATCGAGCGGGGGCGTGCGGCGCTGGCCCGCATGTTCTCCCTGTTGGACACGGATTTCAGCCTTCCGGCGGCGGCAGATCCGATACGCAAGTCCAGCTTTGAAGACCGTGTGCATTTCGACCATGTGTGTTTCGCGTATCAACCGTCTTCGGGGCTCACGGTCAGGGATGTCTCGTTCAGCATACCGCGCGGGGAGATCGTGGCGGTGGTCGGAGGCACCGGCGCGGGCAAGACCACGGTGGCGAATCTTTTGGCGCGCTTTTATGATCCCCTGTCGGGGGCGGTGACGATGGACGGGGTCGACCTGCGGCAGATGGACGTGTGTGATCTGCGCAAGCTGATTGGAGTCGTGACACAGGAAACCGTGCTTTTCAACGATACGGTCGCCAATAACATCGCGTACGGTTCTCCCGACGCGACACGCGAGCAGGTGATCGCGGCAGCCCGGATGGCGAACGCGCATGAGTTTATCATGGCGCAGCCGGAGGGGTATGACCGGATCGTGGGCGAGAAGGGGTTCTCGTTGAGCGGCGGCGAGCGGCAACGGATCGCGATCGCGCGGGCGATCCTCAAAAATCCGCCGATCCTGATCTTGGATGAGGCGACCAGCGCGCTGGATACGGTGACGGAGCGTCTGGTGCAGGACGCGATCAACGCGCTGATGGCGAACCGGACGACGTTTGCGATCGCTCACCGGCTCAGCACAATCCGCAACGCGAACCTGATTCTGGTGATGGAAAAAGGCGTCATCATCGAGCGGGGGACGCATGAGCAACTGTACGCGGCAGGAGGGTCCTACCGCAAGTTGTGCGATATGCAGATGATGGAGTAAAGTGCGTCGCGATGCCGGTGCAGGGGGAAGGCCGGTGTCGGGGAAACGGTGTTTCACCAAAAGGGGGATAGATGGGTGAACGTAAGGCGAGCCTGGAGCGGCACATTTTCAAAGCGAGTGTTTTCGTTCTGATTGCGCATGTGCTGTTCAAACTGGCCGGTTTGATTCAGGCGAAGGTGATGGGGCACTATTTGCCTCAAGGCACCTTTGATGTCGTGTATGCCTTTGCCTTTGAAAACTGCATCTTTATGCTGTTTCTGATCGGCGAGGAGGTACTGGGGCCGTCGTTCATGCCTGTCTTTATGCGCGAGTTGGATGCCGAATCCGAAAAGAGCGCGTGGACGTTCGCCAATACCGTGCTGACTCTTCAGTTTATCTTGTTGGTGGTTGTGGCGTGTGTGTTCTGTCTTGTGCCTCACGCGGTGGTTGAGTTCTTGACAACGTGGAGCGCAGGGGCCTCCCCCGAAAAGTATGAGTTGGCCGCAAAGAGTGTCCGGACACTTGCGCCTGCGGTGATTGGCCTTTCGTTGGGATCCACAACCTACGTGCTGCTGAACGGGTACAAACGGTTCTTTCTGGCGGCATTCGGGGATGCCGTTTGGAAATTCTGTGTGGTGATTTTTCTGATTGTCGGCGCCCTGTTGGCGAGGGACAACGCGCAGATGCTGATGTGGGGACTGGTGGCGGGATCGCTCTGCAAGGTGGGGACGCACCTGTTCGGCTTGCGCGACAAGCTGCATCTGTTCCGCCCAGAGTTCGCATGTTCGCATCCGGCTTTCAAGCGCTTGTGTTGGCTGGCGTTGCCGCTGCTGGCGGGAATTCTTATGGCCAAGGTGCGGGATGAGTATAACAACGTGTATGTCCTGAGCGCGTTGGACGAGTCGGGGCTGATGCAGGCCAACTCGATGGGGCGGAAACTGCAGAGCACGTTGCTTTTTTTAGTTCCTTACACGCTTTCGATCGCGGTCTTCCCGTTCTTCTGTGAACTGGTGGACAAGAACGACCACGCGCGGCTCGGACGGCTGGTCACGCGTTTCGGACGCATGCTGCTCTCTGTTTTTGCGCCCTTCGCGCTCTTTGTTGCGGTTGCCGCTGTACCCCTGACGGCATTGATCTTCAAGGGCGGGCATTTCGATGCGGTGGCCGTTCACCGCACGGCGGTTTCGCTTTCGTTCTACACCTTTGTGCTTCCCGCGGCCGCCATCGAGGCGTTGGTGATGCAAGCCTTTTTCGCGAACCGGCGTATGGTGGCGGTGACGGTGATCGGGATCCTGTTCTCCTCCCTGAGCATTCTGATCAGTTGGGTGGGGCTCAAGATGTGTGGCGGACACGAGCTGATTCTGCTGGCCTTCATTGCGGGAGGGTTTACGGTGTCGCGCATTTTCAAGTGCGTGACATTGGTCGAGATGTTGAAAAAGAACGCGCCGGTTTTCCCGTTTGCCGAGACGCTGTCTTTTCTCGCGCGAGTGACGTTGGCGGCCGGGCTGGCCTCAGCGGTGGGGTGGCTGGTTCTCCATCGCCTAGAGTTTGTGGCGGGTTTGTCCGGACGGGTCGGGGATCTGCTGAAGGTGGGGCTTGTGGGGGCGGTGTTCGGAGGGGTCTACGTGATCAGCGCCTACGGGCTGCGCGTCAGTGAAATGCGCGAGCTGTTAGAGTTGTTTCTTCAGAAAGTCCGCAAACGGGCTTGAGGCGTGGGGCGGGTTTGTATAAACTTCGGTTGCAAGTAGACCAGAACAGCGTGTGCGGTTGGGCACGCGATCATTTAAGGAGTTTGACGTATGGGTATGCTGGATCAGGTGAAACAGGCGATGCAGATGCGTAAGGAAGCGAAACGCATTCAGGCGGAGATTGAGAAGATCACCTTCGAGTACGCCAATGGCGGCATCACATGTGTCGCGCGGGGCGACTTCACCATCCTGTCGCTCAAGGTGTCGCAGGAGGCGCTTAAGGAAGTGATCGCCGGCAAGCCGGAGCGCTTCGAGACCATGTTGAACAACGTTGTGAACGGCGCGCTCAAGGGCGTGAAGAAACAGACTCAGGACGCCATGGCCAAAATGATGCAGGGTTCCGGCATGGGCGACATGTTCGGAGGCTGAGACCCCCATGGTGCCACCGGTCGACAATCTGATCCGGTCGCTGTCCAGACTTCCCGGGTTGGGGAGAAGGTCGGCGGAGCGTGCGGCGCTTGCGCTGCTCCGCAAGCCCGAGTTGCTTCTCGATACGCTGGTGTCCGCGTTGCAGGAGGCGCGGGCTTCGGTCTGCTGCTGTTCGGTCTGTGGCGGGTTCACCTCCAAAGGACATGAGCCGTGTGGACTTTGCACGGATGCCACGCGCGACGATGCGTTGCTTTGCGTGGTGGAGGAACCTTCCGATATTTTTTCGATCGAGCGTTCCGGCGGATTCAACGGCCGTTACCACGCGCTTATGGGCAAACTCTCACCCTCCAAGCAAACGGGGCCCGCCGATTTGCGTTTGGGGACGCTTTCCGAGCGCGTGGCGCGCGGTGGCGTGAAGGAAGTGTTGCTCGCCTTGAGCACGGACATGGAGGGCGACGCCACGGCCGGTTACATCGGCGAATTGCTGAAGCCCTTGGGCGTGCGTGTGACGCGTCTGGCGTTCGGACTGCCCGCGGACAGCGGTGTGGGATACTCCGATCCGCTGACGCTCAAACGCGCGATCACCGGCCGCATGGACGTGTGATTGATAGAGTAGTGCGGGTTTATTTGCGGTTGGATCGCAGGTTTCACGGAAGAGGAGCTGGACTTCATCATCAACTACGACATCAAGTGCCGCATGGGGCGCGATGCCGGGGAGGAGGATGCGTAGGTCATGCCGGAAACCGTGTTTCAGCGGCGTTCGATCCGGTTGCGCGGGTACGACTATTCGCTGCAGGGCGCGTATTTTGTGACGGTCTGCACGGAAGGGCGCAGACGGCTCTTCGGCACGGTGGTCAACGGCCGCATGGCGTTGAACGACGCGGGGCGCGCTGCCGCCGCGTGTTGGCGCGAAATCCCGAACCATTTCCCGCACGCCGCAGTGGACGAATGGGTGGTCATGCCCGACCATGTCCACGGCATTATCGTGAATATGCGCGATGGGTATCCCGTAGGGGCGAATAATCATTCGCCCTCCCCTGTCCCAACGCGGGCGAACGATGATTCGCAACAGAGTGCTTCGCAAAATCGGGCGGATGATATTTCGCAGGCGCGGGCGAATAATTATTCGCCCCTACCGTGCGGCACATCTCGAACGGTCGGGTCCATCGTGCGCGGTTTCAAAATTGGGGTCACCAAATGGTTGCGGGGCGATTCGCCGTGGCAACGCAACTATTACGAAATCATCGTCCGCAACGAGACGGCGCTGGCGAACATCCGTGCGTACATCCGTGACAACCCTGCGAACTGGGATGTGCTGCGGTACGGCGAACCGCGTTTCGGGGTCGGCAACCGCGCGTTGCTGGCTTTGCCCCAGACCGCGTTTCTGGCGTCGCGGTGCGGCGAGGACATGCCGGTCGCACCGACGTTACCGTTCCCGCCCGCGTGCGTCATGTCGGGGTTCCTGAGCCCCTTGGAGCGGGCGGTTTTCGAGGCGTGTCTGGCGGACGGCACACCCATGGTGCAGGTGCTGGCGCGCGGTTTTCCCGAGACGTTTTTCCCGCGCGTTCAGCACGCGATCGATTCGGGGCGGCTACTCGTGATCACGCCTTTTCCCGCGACCGAGACCCGCTTCAGCGCCCCACGCGCCGCATGGTGCAACCAGTATGTCCTTCATGCGGCGGAGCGCGTCGTGATCGGGGCTCTCAACCCTGACGGCATGTTGGCGTGCCTGTTGGCGGATTTGCCGAACGACAAACCGGTTTCGATTTCTTTAAGACAAACAACAACCTGAAGGAACTGAATGGACATGGACAACGAACGTACGGTTGCGCAACTTTTGGAAGAGGTGAGGGCAGGCGTCGCCGAGGCGTGCGCCAAGGCGGGACGCAAGCCGGACGAGGTCGAGATCATCGGCGTGACGAAAACGCATGGCCCTGAGGTTGTCCGGGAGGCGTGGGAGGCGGGCATACGCCGGTTCGGCGAGAACAAGGTGCAGGAGGCCGCGTGGAAAATCCCGGAGTGCGTGAGCGGCCCCGAATGGCATCTGATCGGGCATCTGCAGCGCAACAAGGTGCGTCCGGCGCTGGAACTGTTTTCCGTCATTCACTCGGTCGACTCCGTGCGGCTGCTCGAACAGATTGAGCATGTGGCGGGGGAAGGCGGACACCGTCCCGAAATCCTGCTTGAGGTCAACGTGTCCGGGGAAGCCAGCAAGGACGGGGTGCGTCCCGAACAGGTGCCGGAGGTGATCGAATACGCCCTCGGCTGCCGCAGCATCACGCTGACCGGGCTGATGACCATGGCGCCATTCTGTCCGGATGAGGAGCTGGCCCGGCCGGTCTTCGCTAAACTCCGCGGGTTGCGCGACCAGTGGGAGAAAGATTTCGGCATCGGTCTGCCCAACCTTTCAATGGGCATGAGCAACGATTACCGTGTGGCTGTCGAGGAAGGCGCAACGTGGGTGCGGTTGGGCACGGTGTTGTTCGGCACGCGGCCGAAGTGGAAGCCGCAACGCGGGGATGCGGAACGGTGGGAACCTTAGGCGTAGCAGTAGACGCAGCCGAGGGAGCAGGTGCGGTAAGCGCCAATGTCTTTGCTGAGGGTGCAGCCGCAGGCGCGGCGTTGCCCCGGATCTTTCTTGGCGACGGCGCGCGCCTCTTCATGTGTCAGCAGTCCGAGGCGCAGGAAAGTTTGCGCGTCGATGCAGGCGTTTTTGACGATCCCGTAACGCGAAAGGTCGAGCGTCTCGCCGCAGGTGGCGGCTGGGATTTTCCAGCGTGTGAGGTGAGGGGCAAGGCCTGCGGCGAAGGCGGTCATCTCGGCAGGCTCAAATTCGCGGATGTCCGCATGAACGGCGGCGCAACGGCGTGCGGCGCGGGGATAGGCGTGCAGGTCGGCGAAACTGAAGACCAGCCGCGAGGTATAGGGGTGGAGCCGGTCGCCGAGCGCGGCCACGCGGCGCAGCAACTCTTCGACGGGGGTGGTGCGCGATAGGAGGAGCGGATCAAAGCGCCATACCACGCGGTCTTTGCCGTAGCGTTCAGCCAGCTCGCGGAAAGCCGCGACGCGCGCTTCGAGGGGGGGCACGCCGGGTTCGAAACCTTCGCGTGTGTAGTCGTTTACCGTCAACTGGAAAAAGGGTGCGAGTCCGCTTTGTTCGATGCGCGCGAGATGCGGCATGAGCGGCGCGGCGTTCTTGCTCCAGAAGACAATGACGCGCGCACGGGCGAAAGAGACCCAGACGGTTTTCCCGTTGAAGGGGTTTCGCCAGACACATCCGCCCTGATTCAAGGCGTCGAGAAACCAGTCCAGGCGGCAAGCGGGGATGTCTGTGGCGCGGCTCGCTGAGAGGATCAGCGGGGAGAGGGTGGATGCGTCGGGCATGGCGGACTGGGTGGAAAGGAAGCCGTCAGTTTTCCTCGCGGCGGGCGCGGAAGAACTCCTGAAGCATAGTGCGGCATTCGGGTTCCAGCACGCCGGTGAGGATTTCCGGACGGTGGTTGAGGTTCGGGTGGTTCAAGATGGAGAAAACCGAGTGGCCGCCGCGTTTGGGATCGGACACGCCCCATACGACGAGAGGTATACGCGCAAGCACGATCGCGCCCGCGCACATGGGGCACGGCTCTTTGGTGACATACAGGATGGTTCCGGTCAGCCGCCAGTCGCCGAGCGCGGACGAGGCTTGGGTCAGCGCGATCATTTCGGCGTGGGCGGTGGAATCATTCAGCAGTTCCGTCTGGTTATGGGCGCGGGCGAGCACCTTGACGGCTGCGAGCGGAATGCCGGGGGACTGCGGTTTCTGCACGATGACACAACCGGCGGGGACTTCCTCCGCTTCGGCGGCTTTTGCGGCTTCGCGCATGGCGAGCCGCATGAAATAGGCGTGAAATTCAGGGGTCAGCATGACGTGGATTGTAGGGCGGCGGGCGGGGGGATGTAAAGGCGTGTTTTCCATTCTTGATGAGGGGATGAAGAAAGCGGATACTATCCAGACAAAGGGATGACACACTTCTTCAAAGATCCGGGAAACGCGGGGGTGGGGGAAATCCTCGCGTTCGTTGATGGCGTTGTGCGGTCTGGGGGGGAGGCTGCCGTACCCGCCTCCTGTTTGCCTGTGTTGGTGTACGGTGCGGGCTGCCGTCCCCGGGCGCGTGGTGAGACGGCGGGGCATTTTGTTTTCCGGGAGCCGCCTCCTGTCCTGGACGGGTGTCCGTATTGGGAACGCGGACTGGCGGTTGCTCTCATGGCAGCCCTGGCACCGGTTTTCGTGACGGTAGCCGTATTGGTTTTTGTGTTCGATGGGGCACCGGTTTTTTTCCGGCAGGAACGGTACGGGTGTGAGGGGCACCATTTCACGCTCTTCAAGTTTCGCACGATGGTAAGGCGGTCCGAACGGTTGCACGCAAGGTTGCAACGCAAACTGGGGAAAAAGGGGCAACTGTTCAAATTGGAGAGCGATCCGCGGGTGACCAGGGTGGGCGGTTTTCTGCGGTGGACGTTTCTGGACGAGTTGCCGCAGCTGTTCAATGTGGCGCGCGGCGAGATGCGCCTGGTAGGTCCGCGCCCTTTGCCGGCGAGCGATCAGGGGCACTATACGCGGCCGGAACAGGCTCTGAGGTTGAAGGGGCTGCCGGGGATGACGGGGTTATGGCAGGTGTCGGGACGCAATGAGCGCACGTTCGATGAAATGTGTCTGTTGGACGCTTATTATTTGGGCAACCGTTCGGCGGCGCTCGACCTATGGATTGTCGGGCGCACGTTGCGCTTGGTAGTGCAACAGATAGGATTGTGCCGCAAACCCGAGTATGGCCGCGAGCAGCCAGGCGGTGTCGAGGACGCAGGCCACAACGATCCCTAGCGCGATCACAAACCATGGGCAGGACCTGCGTGCGACAGGCCACGGCGCGAGTGACGCGCGGATCCGTTCTGTGCCGCACGGCTCTAGCCTCAGGGAAATGCTGAGGGTGTTCGGCAAAGTGAGGGGAAGGGGATGGTCCGGGAGCCAGACACCGGGCTGCTTCAGTGCGATGCGGCGGGCATTCCAAAAAAGTTCGAGATCGCCGTTGCGGTCCAAATCGATCCGGAAAGTCGGCCGGGCGAAACGGCTGATTGCGGTTATGCGCAGAAGGACGGGGCACCGGGTTCGCTGGATGAGTGCGAGGGCTTCGCGGATCGCCTCAAGAACGTGTGTGCCATTGGGGCTCTGCGGGTCAAGGGTGACATAGAGTTCGCGCGCGTGCGTCAAGACAGGGAAACACCACAGCCAGGAAGCGGCGGCTGCGGAAACGGCGGCGGTCAAAAAGGTCAACGTGTTTGCGCCGGCGAGCAAACCCGCACAGGCCGTGGTAAGCAGGATGGCAGAGGCTGCACTCACGACGGCAAAAAACTCCCAAAACAGCTTAAAGATTTCGGTTTCAATGTTCGTCTTCGGGGATTACGACGCGCAGGACATTGCGGTTGTTCTCCCGGCGGTAGGCCAGTTTCATGCCCATCTTCTGAAGGATGTGCAGCCCCAGTCCGCCGATGGGCCGGTCCTCCACCGGCCCGTCGAGGACCGGGGGAGGGGCGTCTTCCAAAGGGTTGAACGGTTTGCCGTCGTCGGCGATCGTCAAAGCGAACGGGATGTCCAGTTCGAGGTTCAGCGCGATCCGGTGGCTGGAGGCGTCGTCGTAGGCATATTTGATGACGTTGGAGAGCAGTTCATCCAAAGCGAGCCTCACCGAATAGTTCCGTTTTGCGGAAAACTGGCGTGCGTCCAGAAGTGCCCCCACGTCGTCCAGCACCCGCTCCATGTCGGCGAAATTGTTCTCCACGGAAAACTCGTGGTGCCCCGCAGCACAATCGGGGGGGGGCAGCGCGGAAGCCGTGCGGCTCTTGATGACCAACAGGGTGATGTCGTCGGATTGCTCGGCCCCCTGCGTGAAGGCACGGATGTCCGCAAGCATCCGTTCGGTTGTGGTGCGGCAATCTCCGCCGCACGCGGGGGCCGCAAGGCTGTCGGACATCCGTTTTTCCCCGTAGAGTTCCTCCGCCGCATTCATCGCTTCGGTCACGCCGTCGGTATAGAGAATCAGCGTGTCGTCGGCTGACAGGACGAGGGTCCCGTCCTCATAGACGGCTTTGGGCACGACGCCGGCGATGGGGCCCCGCGGCCGCGCGATCCATTCGGCGCTCCCATCGGGATGGCGGATGGCGGGCGGATTGTGTCCGGCATTGGCGTATCGCAGGCGTCCGGTGGTCAGATCGAGCACCGCGCAGAAAAGCGTCACAAACATGCAGGTGTCGTTGCCCTCGACCAATTCCCCGTTGACGTTGGCCATCACTGCGGCCGGATCGGTCTCGGCTTTGAACGCGGAGCGCAGGAAGCTGCGCGTGACGGCCATGAACAGGGCTGCGGGCACTCCCTTGCCGGAAACGTCGCCGATGGCCAGGGCGATCCGGTTGTCGTCCAGCAGGAAGAAGTCGTAGAAATCGCCGCCGACCTCCCGCGCCGGTTCGAGCACCCCGTACAAATCGAGATCGTTCCTCGAAGGGAAGGCGGGGAAGGTTTTCGGGACAAGCCCCATTTGGATGTCGTGCGCGATGCGCAACTCGCTGCTCATCCGTTCACGGGCGGCCGTTGTTTCGCGCAAATCCGAGACGTAGCGGCGGAGGTTGTCGCGCATTTCGGCAAACGCATGGGTCAAATGGGCCACTTCGTCCCGTCCCGGCGGCTCCGGCAAGGGCGCATCCAGGTTGCCGCCCGCGAGCGTGTTGGCCGCTTCGCTCAGCTTGGCGAGGGGGCGTGTGATTGAACGTGCGATGCGCCCGATGGCCAGCGCGAGCAGGAGCAAGCCGAGCAGGCCGATGGCCATTTGGTTGCGGCTCAATTGGATGATGGCCGCATTCATTTCGTCGCGCGAAATAATCGCGGCCATGATCCAGTCGCCGGAGCGCAGCGGCGTATAGGCCAGCCAAGAGAGGTCTTCCGTGACGAAACTTTTGAAGGGGATGACGCCCGGTTTCCCGGAAACCATCTGTTGCCCGGTCTTCCTCAGTGCCGGGTCGTTGCGCGCTTCGGCGATGCTGTAGACCGTTTCGTTGAGCACAAGCTCGCGGAGGGGGTGCGCCACGTAGGTCGCGTTCCGGCTGATCAGCAGACCGTAGCCGCCTTTGCCCAACGGGAGGGCCGCGATCATGCGGTCGAGCCAGTCGAGGGTCAGGTCACAGGTGACCACGCCTGCAAACCGGCGTTTCGGCGCATCGCCGGAATAGACCGGCACCGAATAGGTCACCATCAGGACGCCTTTCCATTCGTAGGGCTCGCTCCAGACTGGGCGCCCCAGATGTTTCGGCAAGCCGAACCAGTCCTCCCTGAGATGCCCGCAGGTGGAGCCGGAGAGCCCCTCGTAGACCAACGCCTTCCCTTCGCGGTATCCCCATGGGGCCAGGTCCGGCCAGCCGGATGGTGCCGTTTCCGGCTCGAGCGCCACACAAACCCCGTAGATACCGGGGTTTTTCTCGAGGCACTCGGTCTGTAACGCGCGCACCTGCTCAAACGGCATGGCCAGATGTTGAGACTCGAGTGCGAGAGCCATGCCGTGGACAACCCCCTGCAGGACACCGAGCTGGGCGTCAATCTGCCGGGCCGCGCTATCCGCGAGGAAACCGGCCTTGGCTTCCATTTCGCCCTCCAGCCGGTGTCGCGACGCCGAATAGCTCCAGACGATGACCGCCACCAGGATCAGGCCGGCGACAGCCAGCACCCAGGTCAGCAAGCGTTGTCGAATGGAGTTGAAACCCTTCATGGCACTCCCGCTTCAAATGGGGCGAAATCTTCAAACGGCGGCGCTTGGCTGATCACCCCAGCGGCGATCATCGACCGCACGGTGTCCGTGTAGGCGGAGCGGTCGAGATGTCCGCGGCGCACTCCGGCTTCAGGCGGGCAAACGGAATCAAGCACATGACTCAGCATCCAGAGGGTGTGCGGACGGTTGACGGGCACGCCCGCGCGGCGCGACTCCCGCACCACCGTCTCAACCGCCTCGTCCGGGTGCCGCCGCGCATATTCCCAGCCCGCCAATGTGGCCTCGCGTAACGCCCGGCACACCTCGGGTTTCCGTTTGGCGGTTTCGGTGAGGGTGTAGAGCCCGTCTTCCGGAAAACCCAAGCCGAAGTCGCGCATCTTGAAAACGGTCAGCCGGTCGTAATCCACGCCGGCCTGATAGATCCGATGGTATTCATTGTACGTCATGGCGGCGCAGGCGGCCACGCCGCGCTTGAGGAAGAGATTGACCGAATAGTGCTGCGGTATCGCCACCGGGCGGATGTGCTGCTGCCTGAAAAAGACATCAAAGGCCATTGAAAAGGCGCTTTGCCAATAACTGACCGTGCGCCCGTCGAGGTCGGCCGGTTTTTCGATCCCCATATCTTTCCAGGCCACCAGCAGGAGGTTGGAACGCTGGGAAAACTGGGCCACGTTCGCCAGCGCGGCCGGCTTGCCGTTGCCGAAGACCGCATCGGCCAGAAACAGGGTGGAAAAGTCCGCCTTGCCCTGAACAAGAAAATCATGCGACGAAGGCCCCGGGCCGGTATGGAGCAAAACGACATCGAGCCCCGCTTCCCGGTAGCGGCCTTTCTCAAGGGCCATGTAAAAGCCGGCAAACTGGCTTTGAGGCAGCCACTGCAAGGCGATGCGGACGGGTGCCGGTTTCGCGTCTCCTCCTTGGGCCTGCGCAAAAACGGAGCAACCGGACAGGCAAACGAGCAAGGCCGCCGTGAAAAACCGGCTCACTAAAAGTGTCCGAGTTGTCGCTTGCTGTTTCATGGGGCGCGTTTTATCCGTCCGCACTACGTTAACAGAGCCATCCCGGCGGGACGGTCTGCAGCCAACGAAAGAATGTTGTCAAAGCCGGAAATCTCCATCACTTCGCGCACGGCGGCGGTCAGGCTGCACAGGACCATGGTGCCCCCAGAGGCCTTCATCGCCTTGGCCAGCACCAGCAGGCTACGCAGCCCGGCGCTGCTGATGTACTCGACCGACGCCATGTCCAGCAGAAGCCGTTGGGTCCCCTCGGCGATCAGCTTTTTGCAGCTCGCCTCGATTTCGGGTGCCCCCATGACATCCAGCCGTCCGCCCGCCACTACCGTCGTCACTTCATTTTTCCGTTCGATCGAGATATTCACGCCATACCGCCTTTCGCCTTTTCGGAACCCGTCCGCAGAAACGCGTCATGTTTGTTTTCAGCGGAGATTTTTTAACTTTAAAGAATTCGGGAGTGCCTGTCAATCCTGCGGCAATCTCCAAATCTCCAATAAATATGGCGTTTACGGCATATGGTGTTGTGTTGAGGTGCCCGATTATGTGATAATTCACCCGAAAATGTTTTGGTAATACTGTGGCAACTGAACCAGACACAACAATTGTTCTGCGCGCCGTGAAGCGTGATCCTGTCGGGGTGCTGAGGAGTGTTCCCCAAACCGGGATACTCTTCGAAAGCGTGCCGGAGACAAACTGCCCGCACTGTAAAGAGGTCGTGCCGCTGGCAAACGCCAAACCTCTCTCAAGCCTGCTTTGCCCAAAGTGTGGGGGCAAGGTTTTTGTGCCGGGGCGGGTGGGCGGTTTCCTTTTGTATCAGCGCATCGGTGAAGGCGAGATGGGGACAGTCTACCGTGCGACCGACGAATCCCTGAAGCGCGACGTGGCGATCAAATTGGTCCGGGGGTGTCATGTCGACGACCCTGAGTCCTGCGAGCAACTGCGCAACGAGGCTTGTGCCGCGGGGAAACTGAATCATCCCCGGGTGGCTCAGGTGCATGCGCTCAATTTCTCAAACGGCTTTCCTTTTCTGGTCATGGAACTGGTGACGGGCGAAGATTTCGCCCAGAGGCTGGCGCGCGAGGGGCACATTGATGAGCGCGCGGCTCTGCGGATGGCCTTGGATGTGGCGGACGGGTTGTCGGCTCTTCACCGCGAAGGCTTGGCACACGGTGATATCAAGCCGGGTAACATCGTGCTCGACCGGGACGGCAACGCCAAGCTCGTCGATTTCGGGCTCTCCGGCATGAGGCGCCGTGACAGCAGAGGAACCCTTCTGGGCACACCGTTCTATATTGCCCCGGAACTGATCCGGGGATCCGCCGACACCCATCGCAGCGACCTCTATAGCCTCGGGGCCACGCTTTACCACCTGTTGGCAGGGCGGCCCCCGAGTGAGGGGGTGACGTCGGCAGACATTTTCAAGGCGCGGGTCTCGCACCCCCCCGTCCCGCTCCGGAAACATGCGCACCACGTGTCGTTGCTTACGCAGAAACTGGTCATGCGGATGCTCGAAATCGATCCGGAGAAACGCCAGCTCGACAGCGATGCCGTCGCCGCCGGTATCCGGGAAGCCCTGGCTCAACTTGATTCGACGCCGCCCGGGATCCCCGGCGTTTCCGGGTTTGCGCACCGTGTCTTTGCCCGTCTCAAAATACCTCTGCCTTCGCGACGCCACGCACTCGTCTCCGTCCTTGGCCTGATCGCCGTGGCCGAAATCCTGATTGCCGTCAGGGAACATTCCTTTGATCAGACGTTGGAGTGGCTCCACGGGAAGTTCGCCGGACGCCCGGAGAGTAAAACGCTCTCGGCGGCTCAACGGGCACCCGAAGCCGCTGCGTCTGTCAGCGGGGATGCGGAACCGGCGAAAACTGCGGCGCTGCCGGTCGGCCGGCCGCAACCTCAGACTGAACCTGTTGCGCCTGTCCGGAAGGAGGGCGCTCCCCAACAAGGCGCGCCTTTGCCGGTCAAGCCCCCCTCGCCGGCACTCTCTGTACCCATTCCGGAACTTTTCACCACCCGCATCCAACCGAAATGGCAAAGCGTCAATCTTGGCGAGCCCGTGCCGCACGGCAGCACGATCCAGATGGGCGAAACAGTGGTTGTTCAGAGCACGGGCACAGGCATGTGGAACGGTCACGACTGTGGCCGGTTCGTATGGACGAAAGTCTCGGGCGACTATTCGTTGTCCGCGCAAGTCAAAATGATCGCCGATAAGAACGGGTTAGCCATTACAGGCCTGCTGGTCAAGGGGGATGACTTTACGCATGGGCCCGGGTTGCTCTTCGGATTTCTCGGCAGCGGCGAGCTGTTCCTGCAAACCCGGAAACCGGATGAGACGGCTGTCATCGTCAAACGCACCGGGCGCCCGCTCCAGCTCCCGGTTTATCTCAAGATCATCCGCAACGGCAAGATGTTTCAGGCCTGTGTCTCCAGCTATGGCCGCAACTGGTATCCTTTCGCCGAGTGCTCACTGGAACTGCCTCCGGGCAATGCGATCGGACTCGCTGTCTGTTCGCAGGATCCCGCGACGCTGGCCATGGCCAAGTTCGCGGACATTTGCCTGCTGACGCCGCCCCGGGCCGCGGTTTCCGCGCATCTGGATGAGCCGCTCAGGCGCGTAGAGGATTGAAACCCGATCATAATAAGGAAAACAAAACACAATGAGAAACCCGATTGTTATGGCGGTCTTGCTTTTTACGGCTGGGATACGGGAGGCGCGGGGGGCGGACATTCTCGTCGAGGCCGAAGGGTTTTCGGACCGGGGCGGGTGGGTCATCGACCAACAGGCGATGGATCAGATGGGTTCGCCGTATCTGCTTGCGCACGGGCTGGGTGTGCCGGTGGCGGACGCCGTGACAACGGTGGCGGTCCCTTCGGCGGGGACCTATCGCGTGCTGGTCCGCACCCGGGACTGGGTGGCGACGTGGAAGGCGCCGGGCGCGCCGGGCAAGTTTCAGCTGGCCGTCAACGGGCGCGTGCTCGGCACGCTGTTTGGCGCGGAGGGCGCGGCGTGGCACTGGCAGGAGGGCGGCAAGGTCGAGCTGCCAGCAGGCACCGTCAAGCTCGCGCTGCATGACCTGACCGGGTTCGATGGGCGTTGCGACGCGGTTCTGCTGACGACCGATGACCGGCTCGTCCCGCCCAATGAGGGTGTGCCCATGGAAACGTTCCGGCGCCAGGCGCTGGGCCTGTCCGGTGTGCCGGAAGACGGGGGCGGGTACGACCTCGTGGTGGTGGGCGGGGGCATGGCCGGCTGCTGTGCGGCGGTCAGCGCGGCGCGGCTGGGATGCCGGGTCGCCCTTGTCCACGACCGTCCGGTGCTCGGCGGAAACAACAGTTCCGAGACGCGCGTCGGCCTCTCCGGTTTGATCCACCAGAAACCCTACCCGCGGCTCGGAGACCTTGTGGACGAAATCGGCCCGGTCGGCCATTGGAACTTCTATGACGCCAAACGTAACCCCGGTTTGCCGCGCAGCAAAGAAGTTTTCTCGGTCATCGCGGCGCATCCCGAAAAGAAGCAGCATAACGCGGGGCCGGCCGGCAATTACGAAGACGCGCAGAAGCTCCGCGTCGTGCAGGGCGAGAAGAACCTTCGGCTGTTTTTGTCGACGCGCGTGACCAAGGCCGAGAAGGAGGGCGCACGCATTGCGGCGGTCGTGGGGCGGGATATCGTGACGGGGCGCGACACGCGTTTCCGCGGACGCCTGTTCGCCGACTGCACGGGCGACGGCTGCGTCGGTTTTCTGGCCGGCGCCGATTTCCGTTCCGGCCGCGAATCAAAGGGCGAAACGGGTGAGGATCTCGCCCCCGAACAGGCCGACGCGCTGATGATGGGGGTGTCGGTACAATGGTACTCGGAGAACGAGGAAAGGGCAGTGCCCTTCCCGGAATGTCCGTGGGCACTGCCTTTTACAGAGGAGACCTCGCAGCCGATGACGCGCGGCGACTGGGATTGGGAGGCCGGGTTGAACCTCGACTCGGTCCGGGACATCGAGCAGATCCGGGATCTCGCCCTGCGCGCGACCTTTGGCAACTGGGCTTTTCTCAAGAACCACAGTTCCAAGAAGGCGGCCTTCGCCAACCGGCGTTTGTCTTGGGTCGCCTACATTGGCGGCAAGCGCGAGAGCCGCCGACTGCTGGGCGACGTGATCCTGTGCCAGCAGGACATCGAGGAACAGCGCGCCTATCCCGACGCCTGCGTCACCACGACGTGGGGGCTGGACCTTCACTATCCGAACCCTGAGAACAGCAGGCAGTTTCCCGGCCTGGAATTCCGTTCCATCGCGAAGAGCAAGGAGATCAAGCCCTACGCCTTCCCTTACCGGTGCCTGTACAGCCGCAACGTCGAGAATCTCCTGATGGCTGGACGCGACATCAGCGTGACGCATGTGGCGCTCGGTTCCGTGCGCGTGATGCGCACGGGCGGCATGATGGGCGAGGTGGTCGGCATGGCGGCGTCGCTCTGCACCCGCCACAACACGACCCCGCGCGGCGTCTTCCAAAACCACCTCGGAGCGCTTCAGGAACAGATGCGCCGCGGCGTGGGCTCCGCGGCGTTACCGGAGAAGTGAGGCCAGGCGCGTCAGCCGGCGGGCTCGACCTTCAGCGTGCTTCTGACCGGGACAACCGCCTCGCTGACGGCTTTGCGGAGGGCCTCGCGTTTTTTCAGCAGCATGGCCTTAAAGGCCTCCGCGGCGGCTTTGCAGTCGGGGTCATCCTCGAGCGGCTTCAGATGCGTGATGTGAGACTTGATCAGGACGGTTTCGAAACTTTGCTTTTTCGCGACCGCATCCCTGACTTTTGAGAACGGCTCCCGAAAAGGGTTCGCCTCGGCGAACGCGGCGGCGAGATTGACGCCCTTCTCCAGCTCCGCTTTGGCGAACGTCTTGGAGGTGTTGCCCCATGTGACCTTGGCCTTGTCCCACGGGAGTCCGGTGACCGTGAAGATGAAACGGTTCAGATCGTCGTTGAACGGGATGTAGGGAAGCATGGAGGCGGTGTTCGGCTCGTTGTGCCCGCCGGAGAAACAGAACGGGTAGCGCGTCGCCGCGCTGTCCCAAGACCAAGGGGCACAGCGTACACCGTACTGTGCCGGATCGTCCAGCGGATTCCAAGACGCGATAATGAGGGCGGGGAATTGAGGGTGGCGGATGGGGGGGCTTGTGGTATACTTGCGCCGATGCCCATGGAAGTGACTTTTTTAGGGACGGGAACCTCGGTGGGGGTGCCGATGATCGGTTGCCACTGCGCGGTGTGCTCGTCGAAAGATCCCCGGAACACGCGCCGCAGGACGAGCCTGTATGTGCGCACGGAAGAGACGGCGTTCGTGATCGATACGCCGCCGGATTTCCGGCAGCAGGCGTTGGACTTCGGGATCGAGCGGGTGGACGCGGTGGTGTTCACCCACGCCCATGCGGATCACATTTTCGGGTTTGACGACATCCGGCGTTTCAACACCCTCCAGAAGCGCGCGATCCCGACGTATGCGGATGCGGAGACGCTGGCGGATGTGCAGCGCGTGTTCAACTATGTCGGCAACAAGCCCTCGCCCCACGGCCTCTACCGGCCGGTTGTGGAGTTTGTTGAGATCACCGGGCCTTTCGGGATCGGCGGTGTGCGGCTGACGCCGCTCGACGTGCGGCACGGGCGCAAAATGACGGGATACCTGATCGAGCACGGCGGGCGCAGGTTCGGGTATGTGCCTGACTGTCACGCCATGCCGGAGGCGACGGTGCGTGCGTTGCATGGCGTGGACCTGATGATCCTCGACGCGCTCCGGTACACGCCGCACCCTTCGCACATCTGTGTGGAAGAGAGTTTGGCGCTGTTGTCGAAGATCGGCGCGAAAGAGTCATACCTGATTCATTTGTGCCACGATGTGGACCATGCCGAGCTGGAGGCGCGACTGCCGCCGGGCATACGGGTGAGCTACGATGGACTGAAACTTGGGGGAACGGGGAACGTGCAGATTCCCCGCGCCGGCAACGGTACAGAGAGGAAGGCAATATGAGAAGCGCGATGAAAAAAGGTTTTTGGGTCTTGCTGTGTGGGGTGGTGTGTGCGTGCCGTGCGTCGGCTCAGCAAATGGAAGTGTCGCTGACGCTGGCGTATAATGCGTTTGTGGTCGGCGAGCCGGTGCTGCTGCAGGCGGAGTTGCTCAACGCGTCCCGCGATATGATCGATGCCGGGGGAAAAAACTCCCTTGACCGTTTGGTGATGGAGGTGACTCTGGGCGGTCAGTACAACGAGGTGCCGTGCTTCAACCCCGCGCCGCTGGCGGGGACGTTCCAGTTGAAGCCGGGACAGGCGCTCAAGCAAAAGCTGGAGTTGGACAAGTGGTTCCCGCTGGTGAAGGAGGGGCGGTATGTGATCCGGCTGGTCCTGATACACGCCGGTATGCGGTATGAGTCGGCCAAGAAAAGTTTCGATGTGGTGCCCGGGATTCCGGTCAAGGACGGCGTGCAGATGTTTGTCAACAAGCAGAAGCTCAAGCGGCTTTTCAAACTGGTGTACTGGCACCGCAACCAGACGGACCGGCTGTTCCTCCGGACGGAAGACGAACCGGGGCAAAAGGTGTGGGATGCGATTGACCTGGGGACGCTGATGCGGACGGTTCCGCCGAAACTGGACATCTCGCCGGACGGCGAGGTGACGGTGGTTCACCGCTCCACCCAGGATGCGTATATCCGGACGGTCTTATGGTCGCTGCCCGACAGTCTGGAAGTGGTGGAGCGCAACTCGCTGCTGGATCCGGAGATTTCGGCGTCCCAGCGGATCAAGACGTTGTACGGCGAGATGGCGGACGGGCAGTCCGTGAAAGAGAAAAAAGCGTGGTGGAAGTTCTGGTGAGAGCGGAACGTGCGGTTTACGGACGTGGATACTGGGAAAAGAGCGAGGGCACGATGGCCGGTTTTTTCAAGGTGTTGAAGGGCGGATGGTTGAGCGCCGGGGTGGCCGCCGTGCTGGCCGTCGGCGTTTGCGGGTGCGCGTCGCCGAAGGCGGAGGCCCCGGATAAAACAAGGGCGGGCGTGGCCGTGCCGACGGCAGAAGAGGCGGCGTTTGACGAGATCGCGGTGCTGACGGAGGCCATGTTGCTGGTGCGCCGGTATTATGTGGAGGAAAAACCTTTCAAAGACGTGGTGTACGGCGCGATCCAGGGGATGGTGGGCACGCTGGATCCGAACAGCTCGTTCCTTCCGCCGCAGCCGTTGGCGCAGCTTGAGGAGGATACGCGCGGGAGTTTCGGCGGCATCGGCATCAATGTGGGGGTGGATAACGGCGGGGTCAGGGTGATCGCGCCGATCGAAGATTCGCCGGCCTTCAAGGCGGGCATCCACGCGGGCGACACGATCACGGCGGTGGACGGCAAGAAATTGGCGGGCGCGACGATGGATGAGGCGGTCAAGGCCATGCGCGGCGAAAAGGGCACGCCTGTGAAGGTGACGGTTGAGCGTCCGAACGGTGAGAAACTGGACGTGGCGCTGGTGCGCGACGACATCAAGATCGCGAGCGTGAAGGGCGTGCGGCCTTTGGGGGACGGCATCGGGTATTTGCGCATCACGCAATTCAACGAGCCTGCGGCGGAAAATTTCGCGCAGGCGTTGGCGGACTTGGACAAAGAAAAAATCTCGGAACTCATCATCGATTTGCGCGACAATCCGGGCGGCTTGCTGGAGTCGGCCGTGGACGTGGCCGGGCAGGTGCTGCCCAAGGGGGCGGAGATTGTCACGGTGCGCGGGCGCGACGGCGTGAGGCCGCAGCAGAAGTTCGAGGCGGGACCGTGCGGGCGGCGGTTCACGGAGATCCCGATCGCGCTGCTGGTGAACGGCGGGAGCGCGAGCGCGTCGGAGGTTGTGGCCGGGGCGCTGAAGGCGCACAAGCGTGCGGTGTTGGTAGGGGAAAAGACGTACGGCAAGGCGTCGGTCCAGAATGTGATCAAGTTGGCGCTGCGTCCGGACTGTGCGCTGCGGCTGACCACGGGCTATTATTACACGCCCGACGGCAAGATGATTCACGGCACGGGGATCGAGCCGGATGTGCGGGTGCAGGTCTCCAAGGCCGAGTGGCGGCAGGCGCAGATGCGGCGGTTGTACGACGAGATGCCCGGCGCGGCGCTGGGGGGCGTGAAGAACATGGTTCCGGACGCCAAAGACGAACAACTGGAGCGGGCCAAACAGGTGCTCAAGGGCGCCCGCATCCTGAACAAAGGCTGAGCAGGGAACGGATGTCTGACGCATGGTTGTTTTAGGGATCGAGACCTCGTGTGACGAGACGGCGGCGGCGGTGGTCGAGGACGGGCGTTCCGTGCTGTCGAGCGTGGTGTACAGTCAGGTGCCGCTGCACCAGCCGTACGGCGGTGTGGTGCCGGAGATCGCGTCGCGGAGCCATGTGGAGAAGATCGGCGGCGTGGTCCGGGAGGCGTTGAGGGAAGCGTTCGCGCCCGGCGGCGGGGTTGCGGACACGGAGTTGGCGCCTGGGGTCTGGGACAGGGTTGACGCGGTCGCGGTGACGTACGGGCCGGGGTTGGCGAGCTCGCTGATCGTGGGGCTCTCGGCGGCCAAGGGGCTGGCGTTGAGTTTGGGCAAACCGCTGATTGGGATCAACCATATCGAGGCGCACGTCCACTCCGTTTTCCTGACTCCGGGGGCGCCCGACCCGCGCGAAACGGGCCCGCTGCTGGCACTGGTGGTTTCGGGGGGGCACTCGTGTTGGATCGACGTGCCGGAGCCGGGCACGTACCGGATTATCGGGCAGACGCTGGACGATGCGGCGGGCGAGGCGTTCGACAAGGCCGCCAAGCTGCTGGGGCTCGGATATCCGGGCGGCCCGGTGATCGACCGCGTGGCGCGACAGGCGGCGCGGCGTGACGCGGTGGCATTTCCCACGGGGAGCCCGCGCACGGGCAACCGGGGGTTAGGCGGGTTGCGGGCGGAGCTGTGCGTGAGCTTCAGCGGCCTGAAGACGTCGCTGATGTATCACCTCCGCGATCAGCCGCCGCAAGACGAAGGGCAGGTCGCGGAGATCGTGGCGGCCTATCAGGAGGCGATCGTCGGCGCGTTGGCCGGGCGTTGCGAGCGGGCGTTGCGGGGGGGGCGTTACCGGGCGTTGGCGGTCGGCGGTGGGGTCTCGCTCAACCGGAGGTTGCGCGAGCGGTTGGCGCAGGTGGCGTCCGGGGCGGGCGTGCGGCTGCTGCTGGCTGAGCCGCGTTTCTGCGGCGACAATGCGGCGATGATTGCGGGACTTGCCGGGATGGGCGGAGGCGTGCGCGGCGAGGCGGCCTTGCGGCTCGATGTGGTGCCCGCCCTAGAGGCGGGCGAATAGGCTTTGGAGGGGTACGATGAAGCGGTGGCGCGTTTTGGTGGTGTGCGCGGTGGCGATGTGGGGGCTCTGCGCGCTGGGCGCGACCGGCACGCTGGTGGTGGCCAGTTGGAACGTGGAGAATCTCTTCGACACGGTGGACGACCCGGCAAACAAGGGGGATGACGGGTTTACGCCGCGCGGCTGGATGCGCTGGACAGAGGCGCGTTACGCGCTGAAGGTGCGCCACCTGTCCGAGATCATTTTTCAGATGCGGCCCGACGTGCTGTGTCTGACTGAAATCGAGAACCGGCGCGTCCTCGAGGATCTGGTCCAGGAGCTGAAAGAGCGTCATGCGTATGCGTTGCCGGCGATCATCCACCGCGACAGTTCCGAAAAACGGGGAATCGACGTGGCCATGCTGGCCAAGACAGCGCCCGTCGCGACCAACTGGCTTCATGCGGCGGCGGGACAGCGCGAGGTGCTGGTGTGCGGGTTTGAGTTTTTTGGAAAACCGGTGACCGTGCTGGTGAACCACTGGAAGTCGCAACTCGGGAAGAAAAATGAGAGCGATGAGATCCGGCGCAAGGAGGCGCGGGCAGTCCGGAAGTATCTGGACGGGCGGCTGAAGGCGGACCCGGCGGCGGCCATTCTGGTCGCGGGCGATTTCAATGACGCGCTCACCTCCCCGATTTTGACGGGGGATGCGGGGCTTGTCCCGGACGAGAGGCGTGTGCGCGGGGATGCGGACGGGCGGCTGCTCTTCAATCTGGCCGGCGGGTTGTCCGAAGCGGCGCGTGCCACGTATTATTATGCTGCGGCCAAGCAGTGGAACGCGATGGATTCGATCAGCGTGACGCGCGGCATGCTGACGGACGTTGAGCCGGCGGCAGCGTGGCGCGTGAAGAAGGGCGGGTATTGCGTGTTCAAGAGCCCTGCGCAGTGTTCGGAGAAGGGGACGCCGTTGCCGTTCCGGCGCGTGCGGAACAAAGAGGTCGGCGATATCTTCCTGACCGGCTATTCGGATCATTTCCCGGTGCGCGTCGAGTTGGAGGCGCGGTGAGGGGCGGGTGGGCGGAATAAGGGTTTCGGCTTGTTTCCGGGGGTGCGCAGTATGACGTGTTGTGACACGGCCGCGCCTCAGGTTGGCAGGTTGACAGCGAGGCCGGAAAACTTTAAACTCGTCCAGTATAGATTGTTTGTAACAAAAACGGGAGGAGAGATGATGCGAATCACCAGGCGGGGTTTCATAAAAGTGGCGGCGGCGGCGGGCGTTGCGGCGGGACTGCCGTGTGCCGCACGGGCGGCTGAGGCGTGCGCATTCAAGACCCAGTTGCATAAGGCGCTGATCACGCCCGTCGCGGACGATGCGAACTGCGAGCGGATCGCCAAGGCGGGTTTCCCGGGTGTGGAGCTGCAAAAGAAGGATGTGACCGTCGAGCAGGCGGTGCAGGGGCGGATCACCGCTGAGAAGCACGGTCTCAAGATCCACTCCTTTATGGGCGGGTGGGCGAATTTCAACCACGCGGACGAAGCCGCACGGCGTGCCTCCATTGAGGATGTGAAACGGCTCATCCGGGTGTCGGCGGCTTACGGCGCGCCTGACATCCTGCTGGTGCCTTGCCGGGTGGGCGGCACCATGCCCAAGCCCTCCCAGTTCAAGATCGATTTCGATCCGGCGACGCTGAAGGTCAAGTCCGTTGTGGAGGGCGACAACGCGCCGTTCGCGGCTTACATCGAGGCGCAGAACCAGGCGACGGAACTGTCGAGCCGGGCGATCGAGGAACTGATTCCCGTGGCCGCCCGCGAAGGGGTGATCATCGCAGTGGAGAACGTCTGGAACAACCTGTGGGTGCTCCCCGATTTTGCGGCGGCATTCGCCCGTTCGTTCGATAACGCTTGGGTCAAGACGTATTTCGACCTCGGCAATAACGTTCGCTACGCCCCGACGGAGCAGTGGCTGCGGACGCTCGGGAAGAGCATTGTGAAGCTGCACATCAAGGATTTCAAGATCGACCGCGAGAAGAAGAACGACGGCGATTTTGTGCCGATCGGCAAAGGCAGCATCGACTGGAAGTCGGTGCGCAAGGTGATCGACGAGGTCGGCTATAACGGCTGGGTCACGATCGAGAGCGGCGGGTTCACGGATGCCGAGCACAGCGCGCTGATGGACCGGTTCTTCGCGGGCCAGGGCGCGTAGGACGCGTTCCGAATGTCGTCTGGCGAGTGTCAAGGGTTTGGATGATCACGGGAGAAAAGATGCAAAATCGTAGAGCGTTCATTAAAGGGACCGCCGCGTTCGGTACCGTTCTGGCGGCACCGTCAATCAGTTTTGGGCAGGCGCAGCGTGTGTTCAAGTTTGCGGTGGTCGGATGCGGCGGGCGCGGTTCGGGCGCGGTGCGGGAGATTACCCAGGCCGCCGCCCGGCTCGGGCACAAGGCGGTGCTGGTCGGCGCGGCCGACTTTTTCCAGGAGAAAGCCGCGGCGGTCTGCAAGGCCAACGGTTGCGACGAGAAGTTCGCCTTCAGCGGAGCGAACGGCTACAAGAAGGTTTTGGAGACCGATGCCGAGATCGTCCTGCTGGCGGCGCCGCCGTTTTTCCGCCCGATCCATGCCGAGGCGTGCGTCAAGGCGGGTAAGCATATTTTTGCGGAAAAACCGGTCGCGACCGACCCCGCAGGTCTGCGCCGTTTCCTGCAGGCGGTCGAAGCGGCCAAGGCGGCGAAGCTGTCGATCCTTTCGGGCACCTGCCACCGGCACAACAACCGCGCGCTGCGCATGATCGGCCCGGTGCAAAACGGCATCATCGGCGAGATCCGGGCCGGCGTGGTGTACCGCTGCCACGGCGGGATGAGCACGTCGAACTATCTGCGCCCGCGCCGTCCGGGTGACACCAACGCCGCATACATCGCCAACAACTGGTACCATTTCCGCGAGATGTCCGCCGACCACCTGACTGAGCAGGCGGTACACGAGATCGATCTGGCGAACTGGTTCATCGGGCGTCTACCCAAGCAGGCGATGGGCATCGGCGCGCGTCACCGGCGTTCGACGGGCAACACCTACGACTGTTTCGGCATTGACTATGATTACGGCAACGGGGTGCACATCCATGCCGTGGCGCGCCAGATCAACGGGTGCTTTGACCGCTGCTGCACGATGCTCAGCGGCACGACAGGGCAGACCGATGTGCTGGGAAGCAAGATCCTGCGTCCGGACGGCAAAATCGAGCCGTTCCCGTTCGACGAAAAGGCCGTTGCCGGTCGCGACGACAACATGTACGTCATGGAGCACTCGGATTTCCTCACCGGATTGCTGAGCGGAAACTATCTGCACGAGGGCGAGCAGGTCGCCATGGCGACGGCCAGCGGCATGATCGGCACACTGGCCGCCTACACCGGGCAGATGGTGCGCATGGACGATCTGCTGACGAACACGGCGTCGCCGTTCTACAACATGAACAACCCGATCAGCGCGGAGGACTTCGAAAAAGGCGAAGTCAAGATGCTGGAAGAGTTCAAAGGGGCTGTCCCGGGCAAGCCCGAAAAGCTGGCGTAGGGGCAGGCACGTGCCCGGGGGCCACATGGCTCATGTTGCCCTTGGCGGCACGTGCGGAACTTTCTTGAGGGCGCGGACCTCGGCATCTGAGAGTTCGCGCCACTCGCCGGGCTGCATGTTGCCGATCTTCAGCGGGCCGATGCGCACGCGGGTTAGGCTGAGAACGACAAAGTGGGCGAGTGAGCACATTTTGCGGATCTGGCGGTTGCGTCCTTCGGAGAGCGTGAAAGCCAGCTTGTGCGTGTGGTCGCGCCCGACTTTCAGCACCTCGACCTCGACCGGCTGGATCACGTAGCCGTCGATCTCCAAGCGCGAGCGCAGCAGCTCGATTTTCTGATCTTCCATGTGCCCGGCCACGCGGGCGATGTACGTCTTGGTGTGTCCGTACCGGGGGTGGGTCATGATGTTTGTGAGTTCGCCGTCGTTGGACATCAGCAGCAGGCCGTCGCTCTCCTTGTCGAGCCGTCCGACCGGCACGATGCGCTCGGCGATGTGCGGGCGCATCAGGTCGCAGACCGTTTCCCCGCGCGAGTTGTCCGCGCTGCAGAGGAGGCCTTGCGGCTTGTAGAGCAGGATGGTGCGCAAGCGCTCGGTCTCCCGCGGCAGAGACTCGCCGCGAACGCGGATGTTATCGCTGTACGGATGCACGCGGAAACCGGGTTCGGTGACGACCTTGCCGTTGACGGAGACTTCGCCGTTTGCGATCATGTCTGCGGCGTGACGCCGCGAAGCCACGCCTCGTTGTGAGAGGGCGTTCTGCAAACGTTCGCCCTTTTCGGGTGCGGCTTTACCCGGCCATGCCGGGCGTGGGGTGATGGGGATAGGGGGCATCAATGGCACTTTCTGATCGGGAGTATATGCGGCCGGGTTACCGTCCGTCCGCTGTGCGCCCGTCGTGTTGGCAGCGTCTGAAATTCTGGGTCTGGCGCTGGTTCCGTTGGAAGGGATAGTAGCCGGAACCTCGACTAATGGTCAAGCGGATGAAGTTTTTATGTCAGATTTTCCGAATGCCGCGCGTCAGAAAACAGGGGCTGTCATTGCCGGTAGGGGACCGGTTCGCAGAGGGCTTTTAGATTTGCGGGCGGCGTGCCGGGCGGGATTTCACAGCCGGCCATGACCAGATGCGGATTCTTCGTCGCGGCATAGCTCTGTGCGACGGCGCTGCGGATGCCCGCTGGAGTGCCGTGCAACACGTCGGCCACAGGATCGACGCGCCCGGCAAGGGCGACCTCATGCCCGACACATTTCCGTGCATAGGCCGGATCGACCATGTGATCGATGTCGAGAATGTCCACACCCAGCTCAGCGATGTGCGGCAACAGGTGGGTGATGTTCCCGCAGATGTGCAGCTTGACGAGACCGTTCTTGGCTTGGATCGCTTCAACGAGGCGTTTCTCCAAGGGCCAAACCAGATTGCGGTAAAGGTCGGGCGGCAACTGGCTGGCGATGGCGTCGCCGATGCCGATCGTGTCGGCCCCCTCTGCGAGCTGAGCCTCGGCGAAACGGATCGCGGTGCGGATGCAGCGCTCCATGAGGGCTATGGAGGCGTTTTCGTCGTCCATGAGATCCAGGAGAAAATCCTGAACGCCGCGAAGGTCGGCGGCTTCTGCGGCGGGGCCTTCGACCCAGCCGAGGATCGAGCACTCGCCGCCGACACGCGACTGGAACTCGCGCACGGCCAGCAGGCGGTCCAACATCCGTTCCGAACCGTAGGGGTCGGGGTCAACCCGGAGCGGCGAGAGGTCGTGAATGTCTGAAAGAGGGGGGCGTACGAGGCAAGGGGCGTGGTTTTCGATGTATTGGATCTCCGCGCCAAAGCCTTGGGTTTCGCGGTAGGGGTCGGAGATGACGCTGACTTGATCCATCCCGAAGTCTTCCCGGCAGCGGAGGTTGGCTTCCACCAGCACGCGGAAATCGGAGGCGAAGGAGGCATAGTTTGAGCCGATATGCTCGGCGGCGAACTGCATGAGGATTGGCACACGCGGCAACGTGTCCGTTGGGTGGCCTTTGAGCGTTGCGAGGTAACGTTGGAGTGAGTTCATAGATGAACAGTATACGCGGCGGTGCGGAAACCGGCAAGATGCCGTCAGGCGAAACGCGCGGAAAACGTTCCGGGGGTCAATAGACAAAGCGACTGCGCCTCCCGTGGATCGGAAAGTGCGCGTACGGTCAGTCGATGGTAACGATGGTTCCGCATTGCTTGTGGAGAAAGCCTGTCAGGGTCACTTTTTTGGGGTCCTCTCCAGCCGCCGTTGTCGCGGCGTTGTTGCCGTAGTAGACGGCGAACGAGTGCCTTTCGGCGGTTGTGACCCGTCCGCCGCTGGGCACATTGGCGAAAGCCCCTTCAATATTGCTGCCGGAGGCCACCACGTAGAACTTGTCGGTGGCTTTCACCGCGGCGTCGAAACCGTTGATGAAGGACACATCCAGCTCGCCCGCCAACGTGGCTCTCCCCGTGACATTCAGTAAATCGTAATACCCGGCGCTGTTCGTGAAGGCGTTCGCTTGGGACGTGCCGCCTAGGTTGACGGATAGGCGGGCGGAGGGGGAGGTCGCAAGATAGTTGGTGTCAACCGTGCTTTTGCCGGCCACGTCGAGTCCGGGCGAGAGCGTTCCTCCCGCGTGGGTGAGAGTGGGCAGGGTGTTCATGTACGTCAGGAAACTTAAGGTCCCCCCGGTGAACGTGAAGTTTTCGGTGTTGTTCGTGGCCGGCCCGGTCATGGCGTTCCGCACCCGCAGGGTGCCGCCGTTGAGCGTGTAGGAGGCGTTGGCGGGCAGTGATGACATGCTGAGGTAGAGATTCCGGATATCGGCCGTGCCGCCCTCCTGCTGGATATGGCCATACGAGTCCGCGCCTTTTCCGACAACAGCATCCTCTGTCGTGAGCAGCATTCCCCCCGAAATCAGGAACGTGCCCCGAGAACCGCTTTGATCCCCCGCATAAAAATTCCCGCAGCGGATCAATCCTCCGGTGAGCGTGCCCTCACCCACACCGTAATAGCCGATCGTGACGGTTGTCGCTGAGAGCACCCCGCCGCACACGGCCACGGTTCCGGTGGAGCATACCGAATTTGTCTTGTTTCCTCCCGCATACAGGGCAGAGACCGACATCGCGGCATTCTCAGAGAGCGACAAAGAACCGCGTGCCCCGTTGAGATCGTATCCCAAATACAATTCGCTGAGGTTCGTGACCACGCCGTTACCAGACAGCACGATGCTCCCATAGCTGTTTCTTTCTTTGGCCATCCTGATGGATTTATTCTTCACGTCGATGAGGCCTCCGCTCTGGCGGACCGTGACCTTGCTGCCGGGGGTGAAGGCGAAATAGGGATCGGTGTTGAAACGTAAAACGCCGTCGGTCATGTTGAGCAGATTGGAGCCCCCGCCATAGATCCATGAACACCAGCCCAAGTCGGTCGTCCCGCCGCTGATCTCAACTACCGCGGTGTAGCCCGCTTCGGCGTGTATATCCAGCCTTTTTGCGACATTGAGCGTCGCGCCCGGCTCGATGCACAACCGGCCGTTCCCCGTTTCCCCCACATGCAGAAAAACGGCTTGGGCTCCGGCCGCCGCGATCCTGGCGGTGCCCCCGTTAGCGATGTGGGCGACATCTGTCGTCGTGCTCACATTGGAAATGGGTATCCGTTTCAGATCCCAGTTGTTCGTCTCGAACCAGGTTGAGTCACCGCCTGTCCACTTGATCGTGACCGGCTCCCCTTTAGGCGGCGTCAATAAATAAACTGGACAATACGGCGTTTGTGTGGCACGCTTCCTCACCATGCAAACCGAAACTCTATTGACGTCGAAACTTGCGGCGTTACTGCCGCACTTGGATGAGCGAGCGC
>JAQVSS010000303.1 GCA_028700415.1 Kiritimatiellia bacterium | reverse complement strand
ATGGGCCTGGGCGGCCTCGGAGCCTCCCTGATGCCCCTGCTCGCCGGCGTTTTCGCAGCCAGCCAAGGCATTGTGGCCGGCCTCTGGGCTCTGTTCACGGCTGCGCTTTGCCTGCTGGCCCTGACGGTTGTGAACGCGCTTTTTCCGCATAGATGATCTTGCGGATGGCGTCTTCCGACAGGTGCAGCTGGTCGGCCAGGCAAGCCAAAGACTGGCCGCGGCGGTACGCCTGGCGGATCGACTGGTTGCGCTGCTGCAGCAACGACCGGCTGCCGCTTTGGCTGCCCCAGGGTTTGCGCGGGGCGGATTTCTTGGGGATATAGATCAGCTGCCCGTCCAGGTGCTGCTGGATCTGCTTGAGCAGTTCCGGCGGCAAAACCTCTCGGGCGTTGAGATAGGCCATTCATTTCTCCTTTTTCTTCTGCACAAAAAACACCGCCGGATCGCCCGCGGTGTTAAAACCAGGCCGTCAACAGCAAGTCAAAGCCTGCCCGGCCAAAATCGGGGGATGCGACTAAAGGATGCCGGGCCCAAACCGTATAACGCGGCCCGGGCCCGGCACCTGCTGATTCAGGTGTCAGCCACCTCATCAATTTTAATCACACGATCGCCCCCTTTCAGAAGAAAAATAAGTCGCGACTGTGCTTTCATTATAGCGGCGGACAACCGCCCGATCAATGGAAAGAATAATTATAACGGTCCGACTGCCTGATCTGATCCTTTCGCCAGGCAATTCCGCTCAAAAAAATTCGATTTGACAAACACCATGGCGCATGCTATTATAGTCGAGCGCACAACAAGAGCGTCCTGCTCGTGTGGCGGAACTGGCAGACGCAACGGACTTAAAATCCGTCGGACCAAAATCCGTGCCGGTTCGAGTCCGGCCACGAGCACCATCAAGGACACCAGGTCGTGGGAACTCGAAGTTGTGAAGCAAGTCGACGCGGAGTGGAGCAGCTGGTAGCTTGTCGGGCTCATAACCCGAAGGTCGGAGGTTCGAATCCTCCCTCCGCAACCACAATGAAAAAGCCTCAGCATAAGCTGGGGCTTTTTTGCGCGGGAGAATCGGTGCGGCTTACGGAAGTTGATGTCCTGTTTTTTGTATTTTTTGTACACGCGATTCGTTTGGGAAATCTTTTGATCATACTGCATTTATTTGGGTTTATGCGCATGTAACGATTGCATCAGTCCGAAAGCAGATCCCGCAAGCGATTGATGCGCTTGCACGCCTGCCGTGTTTCTGTTAATATGGTATTGTATTCCGATTTAACAGATGATTAGAGGTCATTGGATGTATATTGAAAGACATGTCACGAAAGTCATTGCCAAAGCCATGCAAGGTTTTCCGTCCATCTTGCTGATAGGGCCGAGGCAGGTCGGAAAAAGTACTTTGTTAAGAGAGAAATTCCCGCATATTCCATTTGTTTTGCTCGATAACAACATAACACTGGCTGCTTTAAAAGATGATCCTCTGGGTTTCCTGCAGCTTCAAGGTACGCCTTTGATACTGGATGAAATACAACGAGCCCCGGAATCGTTTCTTAGCATCAAATACATGATAGATTCTGACAGGCATCCGGGCATGTATGTGTTAACCGGATCACAAAAATACGATTTGATGAAAAATGTCAGTGAGAGTCTCGCAGGTAGAATTGCAATCATCAATATGTTGGGGCTTTCCGATCGCGAATTGTGCGGTGACGATTTTAACGAACCTTTCCTGCCAACCATTCAATATTTAAAGAACCGAAACTCGAAAATATCTTTTTCGCTGCCTGCTTTATGGAATCGGATCCATAGAGGCAGCATGCCTGAAATGCATGCCAATCAAACCGTTGAATGGGAAATGTTCTATGCATCATATGTCAGCACATACATTGATCGTGATGTCAGACAGTTAGCCCAAGTCGGTGACACGATCGCTTTCACGCAGTTCATGATTGCATTAGCGGCACGTACAGGCGAGCTTTTAAATATGAGTTCTTTGGCTAGGGACGTGGGTGTTGATGACAAAACGATCAAACGATGGCTTTCAATTCTTCAGGCTTCAGGGATCGTATACCTGTTACAGCCATTTTCATTGAATGTCAACAAACGTGTGATCAAAACACCCAAAGTGTATTTCACAGATACCGGGCTTGTTTCTTATCTGTGCAGATGGCTCACGCCTGAAACGTTAGCAAACGGAGCCATGGCAGGTCAGGTTTTTGAAACATTTGTTGTGGATGAGATCCTGATGTCCTATTACAACGCCGGCAAAGAACCAAATATGTTTTTTTTCCGGAATACAGATGGACAGGAGGTCGATCTGGTTTTTTATTCAGACGGCACCTTGTATCCGGTGGAAATAAAAAAGACAACCTCGCCGAACCGAAAAGACATCAAGAACTTCAAGACGCTGCAGACATTTTATCCATCTTTGAAAATGGGAGAAGGCGGAATTATTTGCACTCATTCGATGCTTCTGCCCTTAGAGGACAAGAATCGCATCATTCCTGTCAGCCTGATTTAAACGGTTCATAACGTCTTGATGCGGCATATCGACACAGTCATGATGCTGTCGCCCAAACAAAACATTCCAAAGTTCTATGCGTCAATCAAGTAAGGGGCTGTTAAGAAATTAGTTGCTCTTTTCTTCGAGAGATTGACGAGTCTGGTCAATCTCTCGAGGAACTTATAGAGCGACTTATTGATGAACAGTCCCTAACCACGCGGTCCTTGCCGACTGCACCTTGAACCAGCATCGATCGCCTGATCACACAATGTACACATCATTCGGGTATTCCCCCAGGTACCGGTCTCTTCTGTCAACAATGACCGTGACAACGTTTTTCTCTTGGCCGAGTCTCTTGGCAATTTTACAGGCAACCGCCACGTTGGCGCCGGATGACATCCCGCAGTAGATGCCTTCTTCGGAGCAAAGCCGGTTTGCCATCGCCCGGGCCTCTTCGGTGGTGATCCGGAAAAAAAGGTCCGGATAACCCGTCTCGAGCATCACGTCGATGATGGATTTTTCTGTCGTCCACTTTTCCAGCCCCATCGCCTTGGCCATGCGGAGCATGATGTCCGAGCGATGGAATTCGTTGCGGTTGCATTCGTCCTTGTCCAGCTGCATGTATACCTCGCTGCCGTACGGCACGACGCCATATGTGATTTCTGGCGTCAGCCCCTTTTCCCGAAAGGCAAGGCAGGTCCCGAGCAGTGTTGCTCCCGAACCGACGGAACAGCCGAAAGCGTCTATTTTCCCATCGAGCTGATCAAATATCTCATTCCCGATCGCCTTCTGGCCGAGGTAATTGTACGGGTTATAAATCTGATCGAGCCATATCACGTCGTCATGGTTGCGTTCCAGTTCGCTCGAGTGCATCTTACCGGCCACAATATAGGTCAGATCGTAGTTTTCGTCTTTAAACGCCTCGGCCTGCTCTGCTGACAAGTATTGTTCCGGCAAACTGGACTCGCAGACGTCCGACCCGAAGGCACCCGCAATTTTCAGCCTTGCGCTGTCGCCTCTGAGCATGGGACGGTAAACGGCAATCTTGGCCTTGATATCCTTGCAGGCACACACAAATGACAAGGCCGGAGCCGTGTTGCCGGCGGATGAATCGCAGACAGTTCCGGCCGGAGATAGCTTTCTGCCGTTCCATGTGTCGCCACGCTCAGCCGCCTCGACCATAGCAAGCGCCATTCTGTCCTTGTAACTGCCGCTGGGATTCAGGTACTCCAGCTTGACAAAGAGGTTAGCGCCCAGCCCTCTGCCGATTTTGTTGAGTTTTAGCAGCGGTGTAGACCCGACCGCTTCCAGCATGCTGTCGATGTAGTTCATTTTTTGCCGCCTTTTTGCAGCCAATCGAGCGCAAACTGCGCTAGCAAGCGCGCCCCGTCACCAAGGGGCTTTTCATCAATGTCAAATTGGGGGTGGTGATGCGGGTATATGGGGTCGGCATCCGGTGCGGAGCCATGAAACCAATACAGTCCCGGCCGATCCAGGCAATACTCAGAAAAATCATCACCGACCGCATTTGCGGCGGTGACGGGCTTGATCCTCGCACCGCCCACAACTTTTGCGGCAGAGCTTTTGAAGATTGCCAGCATATGGGGATCAATGGGCGTGCTGTCCAGGCGAAACGGAAACGACACGAAACAGGAGCCTCGGAAACTATTGGCTGTGGAGCAAAATATTTTCTCGGTCCGCTCTTCGTAAAAACGTTGCTCCGCAGGGTCCTTGCTCCGGATGGTACCGGAAACAGCACAAGAGTCGGCGATGATGTTGTTTTTGACACCGCCGTTAATCGTGCCGATGGAAATCACCGCAGGGCTGTCGCATTTTCGCTCCCGCGACATGACGGCCTGAAGCTGTGTCACGGCATGGCAGGCGATGAGGATAGCGTCCACCGCCTCGTGCTGGCGCGAGGTATGGCCGCCGCGTCCATGGAAAACAGCGTCGATCCGCGTGACACAAAACCCGAAACGATCGGGGAAATAGCCGATCTCCCCGCTGGAGATGCCATCGAACAGGCTTCCCGTATGCTGCCCCGCGATCGCATCCACGTGGGGATCCTCAAGCACGCCAGCTGCGACCAGCTTCTTGGCGCCGATCCCGATTTCCTCACCCGGCTGAAAAATGAGCTTGACCGTGCCGCAGATCTGGTGTCGCTTTTCCACCAGCAGGCGGGCGGCACCCAACAGCATAGCCATGTGCGCGTCGTGCCCGCAGGCATGGGCCTTGCCGTTGACGCTGGCGAACGGCAGGCCGGTTTTTTCAATAACCGGCAGGCCGTCGGTATCCGCACGCAAGGCAAGGCACTTGCCTGCCTGTTCGCCTTGAATGATCGCGGTAATCCCCGTGCCTTCGCCCAGGCCGCTCTTGATGTCCGTGACGCCGATGCCGCGCAGATAACGGATGATGATATCCGCGGTTACGGGGTTTTCCATGCCAAGTTCCGGGCATGCGTGAAACGTCCTGCGCAGCGAGATGATTTCTGTGTCCAACATCTGCGCGCTGCGGCTTTGGGCATGCGTCATGTCCCTGCCTCCATCCTGTTTGCGGATCGGACATGCCGGTTATGGTCCCGCCAGCCGATCATGTTATGGCCAGAGCGCATCCATGGCCGCGAGCGTTTTTTCGACAAGCTCGGTGCCGCCATTCGGACCGACCATGGTGCTGACGGGCAAAGCGCCATAACTGCCGCCTGCTACGGCGGTCGTGGTGGGAAGATATCCGCCCTTGGCGTTCGAGGAAAGCTGGATGATGAAGGCCTGATCGGCTTTGCAGCGCGCCTTCATGCGGAAGCTGTAATCCACATAGAGCTCAAACGGATTGGTGGCAAAAACCGCCCGGCCGAGCC
>JAQVSS010000302.1 GCA_028700415.1 Kiritimatiellia bacterium | reverse complement strand
ACAAAGAGCCTCTGACAAGACTCCAACCTCACGGAAACCGGTCAAACTTTGATCCGGAAAAACATGGAATAATGGGCATCAGGATTTGTGTTATATCCACCATTGATATTATTCTCTTTCGAAGCCATGGCTGTTAAACTTCAGGGTGCGGGCATTTTCGGTTACAGTGCGGATGACATTCTCGGGGACACCATTTGGGATTTTCGCCTCGATTTCGAGGGTGACTTTAAGTTCTGTGCCGACAAGTCCGCTCAGGTGTGCTATGATTTCTTCAGCGATGCGGCCGGCGTCGCGTCCGACACGGGCTGCATCCAGGCTGACGCTGCCATGAAACCGCTTCGGCAATGCAGGAACGGACGAAGCCCCCGGCTCTGTTCCAGGTACGGGTTCCTGATCTGTCCCGGGTAACGTTCCAGGCGGGATTGGGCCTGCCCCCGACCCCGGCAGGGGTGCGGGTATGGCGACGTCGTTTTCCATCTGCCGGAGTGCGACGTCGGGTTTCACCAGCAGGGCAGCCGTGTCGCTGTCCAGGACGGCGATACTCGCGCCGCCTCTCAGGCCGCGGTAGCGTCCAGTTGTTTCATCGAAACCTTCCGCAAAGGCGAAGGTTTCCTGCTGCCAGGAGAGCAGCGACAATCCGTCGATGATGGCATTGATCAGCACGTCCGGGCGGGCCAGCCGGGGCAGATAGGCATAGCGGGCAAAGTCTTCGACAATCTGCCGGATGGGCACGTGGTCTCCGCGCCACAATGGCACCCGGTCGAGTTCCATGCGCAGACGAGTGCCACCCAGACCGGTCACCAGCAGCTCATCATTCTTGAGTTTGCGGCTGGCGCGGACGGCCAGGCCTTCGCCGCCGGACAAACGGATCGTCTGCCAGCTGACCGGAACCTGCGGCGTGGACTGCAATGGCACCAGCAACCACTGGTAGGTCTCCGGAAGGCGCGCAGTCACTGAAGCATCGGCGGATTTCAGTTGGGTTTCGGCCTGCTTCACCTGGAACGGCGACAAATCCAGAATCTCTTTTTCGGCAAGGATTGACTCCCATGCGAGGAATTTTCGCAGAGCCTCATCGAGGTCCTGCAAACGCACCTTGTCCGCTACCAGAAAGATCAGCGCATTACGATACAGGCGCGGGGAATGGCCTCGGGTCTCCAGAATTGCTTTGGCCGCATTCAGCGCCGGGCAGTCAGCCTCTTTGGTAAACGGTTGCTCGGGTCCGAGTACCACCAGACGCGAATCCAGGTCGTCCGGCACATCGGAACTGGCGCGAGGAAGGGGGTGGATCCGGGCAAAATCACCGCTTCGCCGGAGTTCGTCACGCAGGCGCCTATCCAGTTCTATGACCGCTTTGTCGGAGTCGCGTTTGAGTTGTTCGGCCCGATCATCGGCCAGCTTGGTCACCGTTGGCTGGGTCGAGTACCAGACGCGCGGACCATCCTGATACAGATAGGTGGCCGCTGCTGCCAGACGTCGCAGAGCATCGGCAAAGATGGCCGGTGATTCCCCGGGCATGACGCAACCCAGCTTGACACGGCGGTCTTCCAGTCCGCGATGCGCCGCCGAAGCGGTTGGCGCCGAACCCATGTAGATGGTGCGTGCCACCCGTCGAGTGGCGTGTGCCTTGCCAAGGTTGGGCACATCGTTGTCGATGCGCAACGGCAGGGAGTTTGCACCGTCGACATCCTTCTCGATCACGGGTATCCAGTTGTCGGACAAATAGCGGGTCAGTTCGAACAGCACACGCGGGTCGTCGATGGGGATCATCGACGGCAGAATCAACGGGTTGCGGTCACCCTTTTCCCATAGACTGTGAATGACCGCCGCCATCAGGCGAAGAACACCGCGCGTCCGTTGAAATTTGACCAGTGTCGACCAGTCGGTGTAGAGCCGGTCAAAGACCTCCGGGTGAATCGGAAAAGCCGCCTTAAGGCGCTTCTCGTAATCGGCATCCCGGCACTCCGGAGGAAACTCGGCGGACTGGCCGCGATAAAGCTCGGCAAAAGCACGGGCGACAAAGTCGCGCTGCTTGAAGTGCTCGGGATGTGACAGCGGTTCAAACAGCCGCCTGCGGACGATCTCAAATCCTTCTTCGGCACTGGCTGGTCGCCAGGAAGATTCGACACGCCCCACCACATTGCGCAAGCGATCAAGCGCTTCGCGTCCGCGCACACCGCCCACTTCGGCATCATCCGCTTGAGTATGCGGAGAACCGGCCGTGTCGGAGGCAGGCAGGCTGATCACCAGAAGACAGTTTTTTGCCAGCTTGGCGGATTCGGTCAGTACCTGGGCAAAGGTGAACTGCGTTTCGAAGCCACCTGCGGGGAGGTCGCTTTGGTCGTGGAGCTGTCGTGCATAGGCGACCCATTCGTCGATCAGAATCAGGCACGGTCCGTACTCCTTCATCAGTTCGCGCAGCGCGTCGCCGGGACTGGTGGCCTTCTCGTCGTCAGCCTGGATGCGGGCATAAGCGGTCTTTCCGCCAAGTTGCCAGGCCAGTTCGCCCCAGAGGGTGCGCACCACCGTTCCGTCCGGTTTGGTAACCGGATTGCCCGGCGAAATCTTGTTACCGACCAGCACCACCCGTCTGGCCTGCGGGATTTTGCCGGCACCGGCTTCGGCAAGGACTGCATCAATACCAGCCAGATCACCAGGCGGGGTGCCGGAGAAAAGATGATAGAGAGCCAGCATCGAGTGGGTTTTGCCGCCACCGAAATTGGTCTGCAGCTGCACTACAGGATCAGCACCCTTGCCGGAAAGGCGCTGCACAGCCCCCACCAGCAGACGCTGCAGGCTCTCGGTCAAATAAGTGCGCCGGAAGAACTCGACCGGATCGCGGTACTCGTCGGCGCCCTCGCCGAGATGCACCTGCCAGAGATCGGCGGCGAATTCAGCCTGCTGGTATCGTCCGCTGGCTACGTCGCGATGCGGGGTGACGATGTCCCGCCATGGGGTCAGGGCGGTGGCCGTCTGGCTCTCAATGGCTCCGCCGGAATTCTTGCGTCGTTCGAAGCGCAGTTGTTCGTCAAAAATAAGACGTCTTAATTCGATTTTAGCACGCCGTACTTCATCGGCCTGCGGTGCTGAAACAGCGGTCAATAAACGTTCCATCGAATCCAGTGCACGATCCGCGTCGTCACTGGAAAATACTTCCTGATGCGCCCAACGGTTGCGTACTTCGCGCAGTTCGCTGACTAAACTGCGCTCGGCATGTCCTAAAATCTTGCGGAAAACCTCATTCCAGGCTTCCCACATCAGTTTGAGCAGGGCCGCCGCGTCCCAGTCGGTCAGGGGCTTCGTGCCGAGGATGGGGTCGTCGAGGAACTCGCCCAGCTTCTGGGGGGTGACGGCGCCGTCTTTGGCCGCCGCTTGCAGCTCTCGGTCCACAAAAGGGGCCAGTCCCGCCCGCAAGAGCTCCAAGGCTTTGCCGACACGCTCGTAATTGCTGATCGCCATCAGATACCTCCTGAAAGTGGATTGAACCACGAATGAACACCAATGAACACGAATTCGGCTGAAGGAAGAATAGGAGTGGGGCGCGTTGGGCGCGTGTCTGGCGCGATGCCCGCAGGCATCCCGTCTTGCCCGTGAGCCGATTGAGCCATTGCTGAGCCGTTTGCCGCAAACGGCCTGGTGGCACCACGTTGGGCCTCTTGCCACTCTTGCCGTGTCGCGTTTGTCGGGTTGGTGTTGGGTTCGCGCTGCAGACGGCTCATGTCCCGTTTATCCTCTTTGTGGCCCCATTGCTTCAGCTCGATGGCACGTATAGCACGATCATGACACGATTCCCGGCACGCATGCCGGAGCAGACGGGGCATAAGAGGCATATCTGGGGCATTCGCGAGAACGTTGTAAAGGGGCATATAGGTCATAAGTGGGGCATATCCTTCACCTTGGTATAGGATGTCCCCTTGCGTTCGCCGTGACGCTCGAGAACCCCCTTGCTCACCATCTCGTCCAAATCCCTTGATGCCGTCTGTCGGCTTGCCCCAGTCTCTTCCTGGTATCGTCCGCTGGTCAAACGGCCTTCCGACCGCAGAACGGCTAGGCCCGTGCGCTGCCGATCACTCAACCCCAGTCGGGTCATCACCGCCTCCGTCAGCCAATCCCGCCAGACTACCACCACGAACCGCTCGCCCTCGGGGCGGAAATCGGGTTCGGGCAGCCCGGCCTCGCGGCAGAGGCGGATCATGTCCAAGGTGCCTGATCCGGCGCGTTCGATGTAGTGGGCCAGGAAAAGCGGCTCACAGAGCAGCCGGTTCCGGGGCACCGAGTGATGGGGTCGGCGAAGCTGGTCCACGGTCAGGTCTTCTGGCAGGCCGCCCGGGTTCGCTATCTCGATGCGGTCGGTAAATACCATCACTTGCACTGCCGCCTTTGATGCGTAGTTCCGGTGCGCGACGGCATTCACCACGGCTTCCCTGATGACGGCGTAGGGCACTTCGTAGGTGATATCGCTCGCCACCGAGGTGGCGCTCGGCTCGACCCGCCGCACCATACGACTCATGACAAAATCCACCGCCTTGTCCACCACGTCGAAAACGGTTCCTCGATAGACCTGTTGGCTCGGAATGGGTTTGGCGACTTCGGTGCCGTGGTAGTGCAGGCAGGTGACTTCCGCCGAGGGCATGAAGCGTTCGGGCCGGTCGCTGAACAGCAGCACCGCGCCCCGCGACGGCACGCTGCCGACAAGCAGGTTCAGATGCGCCAGGGCGCGTTCGGGCGGCGTCTCCACCGGCAAGGCGTACTTCCGCTCGGTCCGGGCGCGTTCGATGAATTGCCGCACGTTCGCGGCAGAGATGTCGTCAATGGTGGCGTTTTCACAGGGAGCTGCGTCATAATCTCTGGTCGTAACAAACCCGCGGTCCTGCAGAAACTGGATCAGGCTGCCATAGACCAGGCGCAGCAACTCGTCCGTGTCCTCGAACCGCTTGCGCACCAGCTCGTCGCCAGCCCGCCGAATCAGCGCTCGCATCTTCGGCTGGCGTCCCTTGTCGTCTTGTCCTTTGATCAGGATCAAGCGGCGCTTATGCTGCGCAGCGGCGGCGTTGAACTCCTTTTCCGTGGGCGACAGCCCGTCGGTGTCTTCCCAGCCGTACTCGTTGCTGAAGATGCCCAGGTAGATCGAACTCCGTGCGACTTCGTCGAGGTAGACGTTGTCGGGCCGCCGGTCGGCGGGCGGCAGGTCCTCGAAGAGAAAGACCCGGAAGAACTGCCGGAGAAGGTCGTTGTCATGGACAAAGTCGCGCAAGGCGTAGCGTTCCGCCTGGAGTTCCTTCTGTACGCTGCTGACGAATATCTGGTCCATGCCCATGTTAGAACAGCTCTCCCTGGTTTGGCTTGGCGAGGGATTGTTCTTGGGCGAG
>JAQVSS010000301.1 GCA_028700415.1 Kiritimatiellia bacterium | reverse complement strand
CCCGAGTTCGCCAGTTGGGCTCATCTTGAAAGAATATTTTTCCGTTTCAAGCGCTCGTTGGCGCAGAAACCTTAAAAACATTGGTTTTTCAGAACATCGTTGCCCGTTCTCAGCCCAAACGCAAATGTAGTCAAGACCACCCCATTGAAAACGATACTGTGGCGCATTAAAATCAGTGCATGTTTTTACAAAGAATCCCACGGAAGAAAGGCGGCGAGGTCTACGATTACTGGGCTTTGACGAAGACCGTCCGGACCGCGAACGGCCCGAGGCACCAGATAATGTCGTACCTGGGGAAGCTTGACGCGGGGGATCAGGAATATTATCACTCGTGGGATGACATCGCCGCTTTACTGGACGGGCGAAGGGACGCCGTGCAGGGCGACTTGTTCGAGAGACCGAAGCCTGTTCCCGAATGGCGGGAGATCAATGTCAGCGGGATAGAGGTGAAAAGGGTCAGGGAGTTCGGCCAGGTATGGGCGGCGCTTGCCGTCTGGCGAAGGCTCGGACTGGACAAACTGTTCGCGGGTCTGATGCCCGAAGGCCGCGAGGATATCCGGTGGGATCTGATCGCCTGCGTCCTGACAGCCGCGAAGTTCTGTGAGCAGGACACGGAGAACGCGGTCGCGGGCGAATGGCTGCCGAAAACGGCGTTGTGCGACGTGCTGGGGCTCGACGAGGAAAAGGTGAACCTGACACGGATGTACCGGGGGCTTGACGAGATACTCGCCCACAAGGACGCGGTCTGCGCCCACCTCCAGTCGCGCTGGGGCGAATGGTTCGGGACGAAGCTCGACTTCATGCTGTACGACGTGACAAGCTCCTACTTCGAGGGGGCGTGCGAGACCAATCCCCTGGCCCAGCGTGGCTATTCGCGCGACAACCGCCCCGACTGCAAGCAGGTGTGCATCGGCCTGGTCGTGACACCCGACGGAATGCCGGTCGGCTACGAGGTTTTCGCGGGAAACCGCGCGGACACGACGACGATGCGGGAGATCGTGACTCTCATGGAGGAGAAATACGGGCACGCTAACCGCGTCTGGGTGACGGACCGGGGCATGTCCAGCGAAGAGAACATCGCGTTCCTCGAAGGGCGGGAATCCTTCTACCTGATGGGCGCTTCCCGCGGCCTGCTGAAGCGGTACGAATCCGAGTTCCATGACGGCAGCGGCTGGCGGGCCATACGCGAGGGCCTGAGCGTCAAACTTGTCAAAGGTGCCGGCAACGAGAACTATGTCCTGTGCAAGAGCGCAGACCGGGCCAAGAAGGAGCAGGCGATGCTTCAGAGGCAACTTGAGAAGTTCAAGGCCTGTATCGGAAAGAGAAGCAGCCAACTGGCCGGGAAACCGTCCTCCAAGACGCAGTCTGTCCAGCAGTGCGTCGGGCGGCTGCGCGAACGGTATCCCTCGGCGTCCAAACATTTTGAATGCGAGGTGCTGCTCAACGAAAAGATGGAGGCGTGCGGCCTCGCCCTGAACGAGAAACCCGGGCAACTCGAATGGGCGGGAAAAACCCACGGCGCATACGTCCTGCGCACCAACACGGACTGCGAGAATCCCGCCGAGCTCTGGCGGTGGTACATCCAGCTCACGGAAGCCGAATCCGCATTCCGTGACCTCAAGAGCGACCTTGCCCTCCGCCCGATCTATCACCATCTCCAGCGCCGGGTCGAGGCGCATATCCTCGTGTGCTTCCTCTCCCTGTGCCTGTGGCGGACGTTGGAACACTGGATGGGTGTCAGCGGCCTGGGGGATGAGGCCCGGCAGTTCCTGATCGAGATGAGGCAGATCCATTCCATGGACGTCCACCTGCCGACCAAACAAGGGCAGACCGTCAGGCTCCGTGTCGTATCAAGACCGGAAAAGGAACTGGCCGCGCTCCTGTCGCGAATGAAATTGAGACTTCCGAATGTGCCATTGAAACTGAAAATGTAGTCAAGACTTTTGAGGGTCGTTTTGTTGATTTCCAAAGAGTTATGAACTCAAATACTGTCCAACTGGCGAACTCGGGCTAATTGAAACGGTGACCCGGGTTCGCGGACGGCACCGAGGACGCTCCTCAAAAAAATCAGCCGTACGCGCCGAATCCGAAAAACCAGTGTTTCTTCGCGAACCGGTAGGACCACGACGTTTCCGGCAGCGGTTCGCCGCTGTGGTTATGGCAGCCGAGCACAGGCCGTGACGCCAACTCCTCAAAGAAACGTCCGCGGCCGCTGCTGTCGCACGCCCCGCAGCGTGCGGCCAACGCCGCCAGTTCGGACGGGTGATCCATCAGCACGCAGCCGCGCGTCAGCCCGGGAACAGTTGTGCGGAAAGCCTCCAGAAACGGCGACTCCGCGACCGTTGACACCACGTCTCCCGCCGTGCCGACACGGCAGTCGCAACACTGCACCGGCGGGCACGGTTCCACCCCGCCCCGCGCGTTGATGTGGTGGCTGATCCCGGTCGCCGCAGGGCAGAGCGCATGTCCCTCGTGATCCCAGTATGCGTCAATGATCACCGCCGACTTGCAACGCCTCCGCTGCTCCAGCAGGAATTGCCGCAAGGCGCGCACCTGCGCGTCGTCCAGGGCCTCGTTGAAGCCCGGCTCAGGACCCGACGGCCGGTAAATGTAATACCAGACGTAATGCGCGCCCCGCGCAACCATGCCGTCGATGAACGCGGGCGTCACCACATCGGCATACGTCGAGACCGACACGCTGGTCGCCACGCCGGTGACGAGCCCGTGCCGTTTGCAGCAGGCCAACGCCTCCAGCGCCTTGGCGTAAGCCCGCCCGTTGCCCCGGCGGTCCGCATACGATTCCGCACCGCCCTCGATGCTGATCAGCGGCGAGACGTTCCCGGACCTGCGCAGCCTTCCCGCCGTTGCGTCGTCAAGAAGCTGGCCGTTGGTGAAGAGCTGGAAATAGGAATCCCGGTGCTCCCCGAAGAAATCCGTGAGCCACGGCAGCAGCAGCGGCTCGCCGCCGAGGATGCCAAAAAACCGGCAGCCCTGCGCGCGGCTTCCGGTCACGACCGCGTGCAACAGCTCCGGCGGCATGTCGGACGGATCACCGACCCCGGTGGCCCAGCACCCCTTGCACACGAGGTTACACCGCTGGGTCACGCTGACGAACACGAACGGCGGGAAAACGACACCCCGCTTTTTCCGCCGCTCAAAACGCCGGATTGCCCTCAGATTGCCGAGACCCGCCCCCACCGCAAACTTCCACAGCAGGCGCGGAGGAACCTCGCGCAAGAGACGTATTGGCAACGGCATCATGGTTTGTTTAAAAAAACGGCCTCTTTCCGGGCACAAGCGATTCTCAGGTGGCGCGCGGAGGCCCGGCACGATTTCCAAGCGCGTCCGGAGGCCGCACGCCACCTTTACGAACATTTCGCAAATCAGGAACGAGAGTCGGCAAACTGCGGGTTATCCACTCCGGCAATTGCGGCTCTTTTGGAAGCACTTCCGACGCTTGGTTGATCTCGATTTTAAGCGACGCCCCCGAATAGGTGTTGTCGAAGAGGTAGGCCCGGTCTGAAAGAGCTATGGCGTCCTTCAACAAGGCTAAAGACTTTTCATATCTCTCGACAATCTTTTCATCAGGCACGCCATGTCCGCCTTGGGTCACACGGAGCGCCACACGTTGCTTGGCGATCTCGGATGAGGCCACACACACATAGTATAGATAGACGCGATATCCGGCCTCTTTGGCAATCTGCATGAGCGACAATTTGGACGGGTGCGAAAACACCGTCTCGAATGAGAGATCCACGCCTTTTTCTATCAGACGAACCCGCAGAAAATCAGCAAAAACGGCGACCGCATACGACAATCGCAAGGCGTTTTCCGAAGTTGCCCCAAATTTCATGCGCTCTTCCGCCTGCTCGCGGAAGGGAAAACAGACATGATGAACCTTCGGCAGCGGGTGAGCGTCATAGAACTTCCGGAAGTCTTCGATCCTCAAAGAGGGATCAAAATCCAATAGCGAAACGCCGGCATCCGATGACAATGTGTTCTGCAACTCATCCGCGTTGACATAGACCCCAACGTTGAACCGTTCCGCGATGATATTGTAAATCGAAGATTTCCCTGAGCCGTTTGGCCCGGCGAAAACACGCAAGCGTTTAATGTGCGCTGCGGACAAAAGTGTAGCATTTGCTGACATCGATAGGTGTGTTCTTCAATGTGAACTTAACGGTCCGTCCCGGTGACCTGACGACACATGTGCCTCCCTCACGCTGAACGGAATAACCGGCTTTGTTGGCTTCACGAGCTGCCCTTCTCGTCGCTTTTCTTGCCAAAACAGCCACGCACACCGAATCGTCATCGAAATCGGTCACTTCAGTCTGTGCTCTAACAGGCATAACACACCTCCCCTTTGAATGGGTTTCATATTACCAGAATGCGATTGAAGGAAAAAGGCAATTTGTGGGTTGCTCGGGCGTGAGTTGAACGTTCAAGCGCGTCCGGAGGCCGCGCGCCACCTTTCTGGCGGTTCTCAGGGTGGCCCGCGACGTCCCGGCGCGGTTCTCAGGCACGTCCGGAGGCCGTGCGCCACCCTGCGCGCCACCGGGTAGCCCGCTCCGGGCGCGGATTATCCCGGCATCCCCATTCGCCACAGGTACGGCCATTCCTCGGGTACCGAGACCAATCCGGCGCGCACCGGGTTTCGCTCGATGTACGCGCTCTTCTCCCGCCACGACTCGTCGTGCCGCAGCCGGTGCTCGAAAAAATCGCCCTGCCACGTCACCCCGTATGCGCGGGCCGTATAGCGCTTCCAATTCCCGACCAACTGGGCGCAGTTCTGTCCGTCCGCAAACGACAACAGCGCGTGCAGGTGATCCGGCATCAGCAGGACGAGCGCCGGCCACCACTTGCCGAGTCCGGCATAGTGTTCGACCGACGACCAGAGGCCATCCGCGATGGAAGGAATGCAAAGGGAGTTTACTCCGCGCGGCAGGGCACAAAGCGTGATGAAGTAGAGCGCGTCGCCACGCACCCATGCCGGACGCTGATGGGGTAGGTGGCGCGGCAGTGGTTTGGCGGAGTCCATGGGGCTGTTCTCCTTGCTTGCGGTGGCGTGCCCGGAGGTCACGCGCCACCTCGCGCGGCACGTCTTATAGGGGTGGCGCGCGACCTCTGGGCGCGCTTGCGCTCGGCGTGCCCGGAGGTCACGCGCCACCTTTTTCGCAAAGGGGCGGGAGCGTCCGGACTGCCTGTACCAGGCTGACTCCATCCGGCCACAACCCCCGCCCAAGAAAAAGCATACGCCTGACGTTCTGAAACTGTCAACTGGACAAACCCGGCAATTCTCATTTCGACAACATCGTTCATTCCCTACCGCGCCCGGAGGTCGCGGGCCACCTCGCGCGGCACGTCTTACAGGGGTG
>JAQVSS010000300.1 GCA_028700415.1 Kiritimatiellia bacterium | reverse complement strand
TTGTCGCCGCACCACACGGCAATACAGGCATGATCGCGCAAACGGCGGAGCTGGTGCGCCAGCTCGGCCTTGACCTCTCCGAGAAATTCGCGGTCAGAGGGATAGAGCGAACACGAGAACATGAAGTCGTGCCACACGAGAAGGCCCCGCTCATCGCAGGTGTCGTAGAAGATGTCGTCTTCAAACTGGCCCCCGCCCCACAGGCGGACCATGTTCATGTGTGCCGCCTGCGCCGACCCGAGCAGATCGCGGTAACGCTCGGGCGTCTGACGCTCCGTCATCCCGTCGCACGGTATCCAGTTCGCGCCTTTGCAGAAGATATCCACACCGTTGACGCGGAAGGCCATGCTCATTCCCGGTTTCGAGGAGAAGTCCCCCTCATCGGGTTTGTTGACCACCTCGATGGTGCGCAGGCCGAGACGGCGGGTAAGCGACGCTTCCCCGATCGACACGGCAAGATCGTAGAGCGCCTGCTCGCCAGCGCCGTTCGGCCACCACAGGCGCGGGTTCCCGACCACCACCTTGGCAGAAACGAGGTTGCTGCCGGACGTCAGCGTCACGGGCACGCTCGTCCCGGTTTCGCCCAGCGTCACCGCAAAAACCGACTCGCCCCCGGCGGGGGACGTGACTTCTGCGGTCACCGTCACTTCACAACGGCCGGCCTGATGGTTCTGGTCGCAATACACATAATCGAGACGCGCCAGATCGGTGCCGATGAGTTGCGTTTTTCCCGCGAACCCCGTCATCATCAAGGCGACACCCCAGTCCCATCCGCCGTGGCAGGCGGGTTTGCGAAGCAGGTTGATATGCTTGACCAAACCGTTATCGACCATGGGAAGAGGGAACGGAAGCGCGGCCGCACGCTCTTCGGAGACCGCTTCCGCGCTGCGGAACAGGGCGGTGATCCTGTTCATGCCGGGCTTCAAGAACGGCTTCACTTCGAAATCATAGCGGCGGAACCGGTTACCGGTCTCTCCGACCTTCCGGCCATTGATGCTGATTTCGCAGAAGGTGTCGACATGTTCAAGACGCAGACAAACCGACCGCTTGGACAACAGGGGCGCGGAAACATCAAAGTTCCGCTCCGCCACCCAATCCGTCTTGCCCACCCACTGCACCGCGTTCTCGTTCCGTCCGAAGTATGGATCAGGAATGAGGCCTGCCGCCAACAGCGCGCTATGGACATCGCCGGGCACCTGCAGCGGAAGGGCGGGGCCGTCGTTGTCCGCCTGACGCACCGACCACGTCCCCTCGAGATCGAGCAAGTCCTGCCGCCCGTCCGCCCCCCAGACGTGTCCCGCCACTCCCCCCGCACACACCAACGCCGCAACCGACAGCCGCCCCATCATCTTCATACCCGCTTCCTCCATACGTCCCGTTGCCCAGCCCCCCCTGCGCGCGGACAGGCCAACGTCAACGCGGACTGAGTGTTTACAAAGTATCCGATTACGCTGGCCCCGTCAAACGGAGTGTTGACGCATACATCCGGCACCACAAAAAAAGAAACCGCCCCCACTTCATGGGGACGGTTTTTCGGTCTGGAAACCGCTGGGGCTCGCCTCACACCAGCGCGGCGCGCGCCTTTTCGACCAGCGCCTTGAAACCTTCCGCATCGGCGATCGCGATTTCGGAAAGCATCTTGCGGTTGACCGTGATCCCGGCCTTGACCAGCCCTTCCATGAAGCGGCTGTAGGTCAACCCCTCGTTGCGGGTCGCCGCATTGATACGGGCGATCCACAGGCGGCGGAACTCGCGTTTGCGGTCCTTGCGGTGCACCGTCGCCAAACGCTGCGCGTGGTCGACGGACTCGGTGGCCTGACGAAAAAGTTTGCTTCGTGACCCGCGAAACCCTTTCGCGAGTTCCAAGCGCCGGCGTCTGCGTTTACGCGACGCGGGGGCATTCGTGACTCTTGACATCGCTCCATCTCCTTGTTAATTGCCTTGCAGCATACGCGCGGCGGTTTTGACAAACACGTCATTGGCAACAGTGGTACCACGGAGATTACGTTTACGCCCGCGCGGCTTATAGCCGTTCAGGTGGGATTTCCCCCCCTGGGAGCGCATTACTTTACCCGTGGCCGACATTTTAAGCCGCTTGGTGGCGGACTTCTTGGTCTTCATGGTAGGCATGACTCACCTCTTCCTGATTTGAAGCCTGAACCCGCTGGGCAGTCAGCCGTGAAAGCCCAGACAGGAGCACTCTTTCCACCCTCCTCAGGCGAAAAGGAAGTGTGTTTATATCAAAACGCCCCCCACCCGTCCAGCCCCAACATTCGTTTCTCCTATTTCTGCATTGCGGCGCGGAAACCCTTTCTGTAAATTACACACCTGTTGCGCCCAAGAAAAACGCACCGCGGTGCCGGGCGCTGTTTCACCGGAGGACTTTTCTTATGAGTGACCTGTGCCCCTGCGGCAGCGGCAGCGCGTTTGAGGCGTGCTGCGAACCCCTGCTCCTTGAACGCGAAAAACCCAGAACCGCCAAAGACCTGATGCGCTCGCGCTATTGCGCCTACGCCATGGGTTCGGTCGACTACCTCTTCAAGACGTCCGGGCCCAAGGTGCGCAAGGAGTTCGACGCCGAGAGCAGCCGCAAGTGGGCCGAGTCGGCCAAATGGACCGGCATCGAGATCCTCTCCGAGGAGGGCGGCGGCGAGAACGATGAGGCCGGCGTGGTGGAGTTCCTCGCGCATTACGCAGTGAACGAAACCGCGTTTGACCACCACGAACGCGCGCAGTTCGCCCGGATCGACGGCGAGTGGCGTTTCATCGACGGCAAGATTTTCGGCCCCGACCCCGTGCGCCGGGACCAGCCCAAGATCGGGCGCAATGACCCCTGCCCCTGCGGGAGCGGGAAGAAATTCAAGAAGTGCTGCAGCCAAACCGGATCATGACCCTCGACGCTTTCATCTTTGACCTGGACGGCACGCTGGTCGACACCGAACAGCTCTGGGCCGAGGCACTGAGCGCCTATCTCACCCGCCACCAATGCCCCTGCGACAAAGAAAGCGTGCTGCGCATGGTTTATGGCCGCTCGTGGACGGACATCTACCGCGACGTCACCGCCCGTTTCCCCGCCCTTTCCGCTACGCCGCCGCACCTCATGGCCAACGGCTTGCGCGATGACTACCTGCGGCTTCGCGGCCAAGGGGACAGCGTCATCATCCACACCTCTGCCGCACTCCTCAAAACGCTGGCGCGGCACGGCCCGGTTATCATCGTCTCGGGGTCGCCGCGCGCGGACGTGGAGGAGGCTGTCCGGTTGCTGGACGCGATGGACGCCGTGCGGTTCGTGCTCGGAGCAGAAGACTATTCGCCGGGGAAACCCTCGCCCGCGGGTTTTCTTCTCGGCGCGCGCCGCCTCGGCGTCAACCCCGCGAACTGCCTCGTTTTCGAGGATTCCCACGCGGGGGTCGCCGCAGCCAAGGGCGCAGGCATGTGGTGTGTCGCGCTGAACCGCCCCTACGCCCACCCGCAAGACCTTTCCGAAGCCGACTGGGTGCTGTCCGACCTGTCAGGCTTCTCGCTCAGCGCGTTCAAACGCCATATGGACACACACGGCTGACCGGGTCTCGCTGCTTCGCGTGTCTACCCAATATACGCCCGCTTTCGCCGCACTATTTGTACCCCTTTTCGAGCGCCCCGCGAAAAAAAAATCACACCAAAAAAAATCACAGATGAAAAGCTCTCACGGAAGAACGCTCTTGCACCCGCTTTCGCGACCTGTCATAGTTACATTGTCAAAGGTGTGTCTGGCCGATCTCCGTCCAAGTATTAAGCATTCTTTCTCCGCCTGTCATGTTACCGCAAACCTCATCCGCTTCTCTCCGCGTGCTCGGCGTCGACACCTCGCTGCGCTCGACCGGCGTCGGCGTTCTGGACGCCGCAGGCTCGCGCATGACCCCCGTATATTACGGCACCATCAAAAACCCGCCGGGGCGCCCCCTCTCCGCCTGCCTCCTTTTTCTCCAGGACGAGATCGGGAAACTGATCCGCGAACACGAGCCTCAGGCCGTCGCCATCGAGGGTATCTTCTACGCGAAGAACGTGAAGACCATGCTGATCCTCTCGCACGCGCGCGGAACGATCATCGCCCAGTGCGCACGCTTGGGCCTGCCCGTCTACGAGTATGAACCCCGCCGCGTCAAAATGGCGGTAGCGGGCTACGGCGGCGCGGAGAAAACGCAGATCCAGAAAATGGTCAAGACGCTCCTCGGTTTACACGAGGAGCCGCAAAACGACGCGGCCGACGCGCTTGCGCTGGCCATCACCCATCTCCACAACCGCACTGCGATCAGCGCCCTCGCAGCCCAACCGGTCTGACCGGCACGCGTCCCCGATTCCCCCTTAGCTGTGACCGTCCATCCGCGCGCCCCGCAGATACCCCAGCCTGAGCGGCTCGGGGAACCGTTCAATCGCGTAGCGGAGCATCGTCCTGGGCATCCGCTTGCCGTGCTTCTTCAAAAAAGCTTCGAGCACTTTCTGCTCGCGCTTCCCCACCTCCCGCAACATCCAGCCGGACGCCTTGTGAATCAGGTCTTCGGTGTCATGGAGCGACTGTTCGGCAACGCGCAGGGTCGCGGAAAAATCCCCCCGCCTGATGAAATAAAAAGTCGCCACGATCGCGATCCGGCGCTCCCACAAACACGGGGAGTTCGCCAGCACGACGAGCGGCCCTTTGTCTCGTCCCGACAGCCATGCGCCCACAATGTGTTCAGCCGACGCGTCCACCAGATCCCAATTGTTGATGAAACGTGTATGCTGCAAATACGCGCGGTAAATCCGCTCCTGGGCGCCGGCCTCCCCCTGCCGATAGGCCTGAACCATGAGCAGCAGAGCCAGCAGCCGGACTTCGTGGACGGGGTCCCGCAACAGCCGGATCATGCCCTCGGCCGGAAGCGCACGGCACTCGCAGGCCAACTTCCGCAACACCGGCACACGCACGCCCGCAAACACGTCTCCCTCGCCATACTCCCCCGGCCCTGTCTTGAAAAACCCTTGTGAAATCCGGGCGCGTTCAGGGTCGCCCAAGGCAAGAACCCGCTCCCGCACATCTGTCGCGTTCATTCTTTTACTCCCCCGCCCCCACATGCCTCTCGCGTTCAACCGGCACCGCAACGGCGGATATCTTCCGGCTTCCCAGCCGCAGCCCCCCCGGCAGAACAATCACGTCCCCGCCACGCAAACCAAAGCGTTCCAATGACACCAAACGCGAAAGCGACTTTCAAATTAAGCTCGGGCGATATGCGCCATAAGAGCGCTCCTCCAAGAGCCGCGAACGCGACAAGCACATCGCGCACGAGATAGTAGAGCCCGAACAGCGCCGCTTTACGGCCCTCCTAAATCTTTCCCGCCCTGTATCGGATGACCTGGACTTTCTCC
>JAQVSS010000299.1 GCA_028700415.1 Kiritimatiellia bacterium | reverse complement strand
TGCTTTGCGACTGCCGTTTCTGGCGCTTACGCTTGTTTGCGCTGGCCGATACAGGTATACTGGGCGCATGATTTTACAGAAAAAGGCGAAAGCGCGGGTTGTGGTGATTGTTGGGCGTCCCAATGTCGGCAAGTCGGCTGTCTTTAACCGTATCGCGCGCAAGCGTATCGCGATCGTGCATGACGAGAGCGGGGTGACCCGCGACCGGCTGATGCGCGAGGTGGACTGGGAGGACCAGCGTTTCACCCTGATCGACACGGGCGGTGTGGTGGTGCTCGACGCGGAAGGTAAAAAGAACTCCATCGAGGTGGGCATCCGTGCCCAGGTGGATGCGGCGCTGGCCGATGCGGCTGTGGCGATTCTCGTGGTCGACGTTCAGCAGGGCGTGCATCCGTTGGACGAAGAGGTCGCGCGTATCGTGCGCAAGGCTGGCGTGCCGTGCGTGGTGGCGGTGAACAAATGCGATGAGGTGCAGCACGAGACGGGTGCGGAAGAGTTCGCGCGTCTGGGGTTCCCGTTCTATCCGGTGGCGGCGCAGCACAACCGGGGCATGGGCGAGTTCATGGAGGCCGTGCTGCCGCACTTGCCCGAAGCATCGGACGAAACGGCGGGCAAGCCGCTGCGCGTGGCGGTCGTGGGCCGGCCCAACGCGGGCAAGTCCTCCTATATCAACCGGTTGTTGCATAACGACCGTGTGATCGTTTCGGAGGTGGCGGGAACCACGCGCGATTCCATCGATGTGCCGTTCACGATCGGCACGGGGGCGCAGGCGCGACACTACATTCTGGTGGACACGGCGGGGATGCGCCACAAGCACCGCATCGATAACGCGGTGGAACGCTTCAGCCTTTTCCGCGCCGAGGAGAGCGTCAAGGACGCAGACGTGGTGGTGCTGATGCTCGACCCCGAACTGGGGCCTACGGTGCAGGACAAGCACATCGCGGCGCTGATTCAGGAGAATCAGAAGGGGTGCGTGTTGCTGATGAACAAGTGGGATCTCGCGATGGAGAAGGGGATGACACAGACTCAATCGGAACCGGTGTTGCGCCAGGTCATGCCGTTCATGAGTTACTGTCCGTTGGTTTTCATCTCCGCCAAGACAGGCCTCAACGTGCATAAAAGCATCGAGACGATCGACGCCGTGGCGGCGCAGACGCGGTTGAACCTGCCGACCGGCATGCTGAACCGGACGCTGGTCGATGCGACGCGCCGTGTGGTTGCGCCCGCCAAGAACGGGCATAGGCTCCGCGTTTACTATGCGGTGCAGGTCGGGACGGCGCCGGTCAGGATCCGCATGTTCGTCAACGACCCCAAACTGGCAACCAAGCAATATACGGATTTTATGCTCCGCACATTGCGCGAGCGCTTCGGCCTCGAAGGCGCGCCGGTGGTGATCCTCTATCGTGCCCGTGCGCGGCCTGAGACCGGGAATCGGGCGTTAACGAGGAGACCGGGGAGGAAGACGGCGAAGCAGTCTGAGGATGCCGGGAACGATTCCGATGGGCCGTTTGGAGCCGAGATCGACTGATATGTGTGTAGAGGGGAATCGCGTGATGCTTCGAAAGATCTCGATACAGTGGTGGCGTTTCTGGATGGCCGGCGAAGGCCTGTCGATCAAGACCGGGCGGGCCCTGTTCCTGTGCGCGCTGACCGGTTTGGCGGTGGGACTAGCGGCAGCCGTTTTTTACTGGATGTTGGAAACGGCGCGCTTTTATTTGAGCGAGTCGCTGGCGCATTATTCGCCGGTCATGGCGGCGGGGGAGACCGCGCTCTATCCGGCCAGGCACGATGCCGAGCCTTTGCGCTGGGTCTTGCTCGTGTTGCCCGCGCTGGGCGGGCTGGCGTCCGCATTACTGGTCAAATGGTTTGCTCCGTCGGCGGGTGGGCACGGCACGGATGCGGCGATTTATGCGTACCACCGGAATGAGGGACGCATCCCGTTCGCGGTCGTGCCGGTGAAGGCATTTTCCTCTGCGCTTGTGATCGGCTCGGGTGGTTCGGCGGGATGCGAGGGGCCGGTGACGCAGATCGGCGCGGGATGCGGGGCTGCGATTGCGAACATCCTGAAGCTCGATGCCGCGGAACGCCGCATCTTGATGGCGGCCGGTTTGGCGGCCGGCGTGGGCGCGATTTTCCGGGCGCCGCTGGCCGGCGCGATCTTTGCCGCAGAGATTTTCTACAGCGGGCTGGACATCGAGTATGAGGTCATGATGCCCTCGCTGGTGGCTTCGACGATCGCGTATACGGTCTTCGCCCTCTTTTTCGGGTGGCAGCCGCTTTTCGTCATGCCGGAGTACACGTTTGAAAATCCGTTCAAATTGGTGCCGTACCTGATCCTCACACTGGTGGTCTCCTTGGGCGCGAAGTTCTACATTCTGGTCTTCCGGAAAACGGAATCGTTTTGCCGTTCATGGCAGGTGCCGGTCTGGGTCAAGCCGGGTATCGGCGGAGTGTTAACGGGTCTCGTCGGTTTTTTCCTGCCCCAGGTGTTGGGGTCGGGCTACGGACTGATTCAGCAGGCGCTGTCGGTTAACAGTCCGTTGACGGAACGCTTTGGCTCGTTATCGCTCGTGATGTTGTGGATGATTTTTTTCGGTAAGATTCTGGCGACTTCGTTTACGGTGGGCAGCGGCGGCAGCGGCGGCGTGTTCGGTCCCGCACTGGTGGCGGGTTCGGCCTTGGGTGCGGCCACGGGGGTGACGCTGATGATGGTCTTCCCCTCACTGGATCTGCATCCCGGAGCCTTCGCAATGGTCGGTATGGCGGGGTTCCTGGCGGCGTCCGTGCGCGTGCCTATCGCGGCGATCATCATGGTGAGTGAGATCACGGGGAATCATGCCCTGTTGCTTCCGGCCATGTGGGTGTGCGGGATTGCCTACTGGTTGGGCAACGGGTGGACCATCTACCGCAGTCAGGTGAGGACGCGGGAGTGTTCGCCGGCCCACAGCGGGTGAGAGGCGCCGCCCTGCCAGCTGTAACCGTCGGAAACAGTTTTTAAGGAAGTGATGGCGTATGATGCGGTGTTTGGTGATTGAGCGTTCCACGAGTCGGCCGGGAATGGCGGTGTTTACGGATGGCGAACTCCTGTGCGGTCGCGAATGGGACGGCGAGCCGGCGCGGGCACCGGTTTGGCTTGCGGAGTTGGCGCTGGCGCTTAAGGAATGCGGAATCACGGTTGCCGATGTCGACCGGTTCGTTTGCGGGTTGGGTCCGGGCTCCTTTTCCGGAATCCGCGCGGGCCTTTCGGCCCTGCAGGGTATGGCTTTGCCGGGCGGCAAGCCGGTTTATGGCGTAGCCAGCGCGGCAGCATTGGCGTTGGGGCAGGCCTGCGGTGCCGAGTGCGTGACGGTGGTCGGGGACGCTCGCCGAGATCGGCTGTGGAGCGTGACCTATCGCGTGGATGCCGTCGCGCAATGCGTCCGTCTTTTCGACGGGCGGGTGCCGACGCACAGCGCAGACGATTTTATGCTGACGCCGAGTCATGAGTTGGCGGCAGCGGTTCCTCAGGGCACGCGGATTGTGACGCCCGACTGGGATCGGTTGAGCGCGGTGCTGGAGGGGGCCTTTTCCGTGGAGCGGCTGGTGGCGCGGGCCGTTTTCCCGAGTGCCGCCGATGTGGGGCGCCTGGCGCTGTCTGCGCCCGGGGCGTGCGTGTTTGAACCGCTGCCGGTTTATCTGCATCCGGCCGTTGCGGTAAAGGAGAAACCGGGAGCTTAAGAACGGGGACGGGTGAGCGTGGCACGTTGGACGATTCATTTGCTTGCCGCCGGACTGTTGACGGCGCATGTGTCGGGGGAAACTGAGTTCCGGCGCAGTATGGACCGTGTGTCGAGTATGGATCCGGCGGCCGCGTCGTCGCTCTATGCCGCGCGGGCCGTGCAGCTGGTGTATGAGCCCCTGCTGGAGTTCGATTACCGTGTGCGGCCCTACACGTTGGTTCCGGGACTGGCCGAGAGCCTGCCCGACGTGCACTCGAACGGGCTTGTGTATGTGTTCCGGCTGCATCCGGACGCGCGGTTTCAGTCCGACCGTTGTTTCGGCACGGATGTGGCGGGGCAGCCGCGCGGAAGGCCGGTGACGGCGGACGATGTGGTCTTTTCGCTCAAGCGGCTGGCAGACCGGCGGGTTGCCTCGCCCGGCGCATGGCTGGTGGAGGACACGGTTGCGGGCATGCGGGTGTTCGCGGATGCCTCCGTCGCGGGAAGCAAGACCGATTATTCGCTGCCCGTCAGCGGGTTGCGGGCGCTGGACGCGCGGACGGTGCGTATCGAGCTGGCGCGTCCGATGCACCCGTTCATGTGGTATCTGGCGATGTCCTATTCGGCGGTGGTGCCCCATGAGGCGGTGAAGCTGTACGGTGCGGATTTCGGCAGCCATGCGGTCGGGACAGGGCCTTACCGGCTGACGGGGTGGCAGCGCAATCACCAGATGACCTACACGCGCGATCCGTCATGGCGCGGATGGCGCAGGGGGCCGGCCGCCGTGTGTGCGGGAGACGGCACGGCACCTTTTGACCGTGTGGTATACCGCGTGATCGATGACGTGTCGACGCAGTGGCTCTGTTTCTTGGCGGGGGAATTGGATTTTCTGGGTGAGATCTCGCGGGACAATTGGGATGTGGTCATTGACGCTGCGGGTGGGCTGTCGGATTCCTTGCGGCGCAGGGGGGTCACGCTTTCTTCGATATCGACGCTGGAGGTGGCATACATCGGCATCAACATGGACGATCCTGTGCTGGGGGGGAACCGCGCGTTGCGGCAGGCTTTGAACTGCGCGTTCGACCGTGCGGCGTGGGTGCGTTTCTTCAACAACCGCGTGGTGGCCTGTGACGGTCCGGTGCCGCCTGGCACGGCGGGGCGGCTGGAGACTCCCTTCCCGTACGGGTTTGATCTTGAAAAGGCCAAAGCGCTCTTGCGCAAGGCCGGATATCCTGACGGGCTTGACCCCAAGACGGGCAGGCGGTTGGAACTGACGCTGGATTTGGGGCGCACGTCTCAGGACATCCGCGAATCGACCGAACTGATGGTTTCCTTTTTGGCGCGCGTCGGGATTGCGCTGAAGCCGCAGTACCACAACTGGCCCACCTTTCTGCGCCGCGTGTCGAGCCGGCAGAGCCAGATGTTCCGCGTGGGATGGGTGGGGGATTATCCGGACGCGGAGAACTTTCTGCAACTGTTCTACAGTAAGAACGTGTCGCCCGGGCCGAACCGCGTCAATTACGTGAACCCCGCGTTCGACCGGCTGTATGAAGCGGCGTGCGGCACGGCCGACGCGGCTGGGCGCAACCTGTATTGGGCACAGGCGCAGGAGTTGATACGCGAGGATTGCCCGTGGATCTTTTTGAGTTTCCCGAAAGCGTTCAGCCTGTGCAACAAAGGCGTGCTGAACTATG
>JAQVSS010000298.1 GCA_028700415.1 Kiritimatiellia bacterium | reverse complement strand
ATCCGATCAGGCGCTTGCCCGCGCCGCGGCCGTTGACGAAAGCGTCGACCTTCGCGACCGTGCGGTTGAAGCAGGCCACGGTGTAGCCTTTGCTCTCCATGTTGAGGATCAGGTTCTCGCCCATCACTGCCAACCCGATGAGCCCGATATCCGCCTTTGTCGCTTTCTTAGCCATGGTTGTTTTTTCCTTTTGTTTTGTTGAAAAATACCCAAAAGATATCATCGTTTCCGAGTGTGAATACTTTGAATCATTTCGTTTTTTTTGTCGAATAGTCTCATGGGGACAAAAACATAAAACGAATCTTTCTTCGATACCCCTCCGGAAGGGGCATCCAATACGTCCGTCAATGTGGTCACGGTGTCGTTTATCAGAATCAAAACCTCACTTTTTTCGAAACTGGACGGATTGAATGTTCCATCCGTAAGAACAATGTCTTCTCGTGAAACATTATATTTTTCAGCAAGAAATCCTGGGAGCCAATCGCTGATTGATTTAACCACCAGAGGATCGCGAAGCATGGGATGCGCCTTGAAGATTGTCCGAAATTCAGCATGTGTTTTCCAAAGGGCGAATCGGGTGGACTTACGATCGAGATATTCCCGGACCTCTCCGATTTCATTGCGGAACTGTTTTAACAAGCATAGAAGATCGCCGTCATTTGGAAGATAAATCGAGATTTTCAGAGATCCGATCTCAATCTGTTGCGGCACGATAAAAGGTTTTTCCGAAAAGATGGTTTTCCAAAATAGTTCGGGGTTCTCCGGTGGAGACACTTTTTTTGCCAGCGCACACACGGCCCTGTTCAACAAGTTTGAATAGTAAAGTACGGTATGATGCCCGTATATCCACTCATAGAGATAATTTCGGGCGTTTAGGACAGTTTGAAGAACGCTCAAAGCCGATTTGGCATAACACAGAGTCTGTTTTCCACTGGCGTCATCGTGGAATCTGGCCGCCGCCAACAATCGGTCGACATCAATCATCGTGTTTTGGACTCCCGATGCCCATGTATCACGAACAATATAATCCAACTTGTCGACATCGATCGCCGCACCGTTCAACAATCCGATTAGACAGTTTTTGACGCTTGTGTCTGAATCGGTCACATTCGGATATGTACAACCCGTGATCATTCTGGCAGCCAATTCAACGTCACATGAATATTTTTCCAATGCCGCACTGAAACATTGCTTCATGATAATGGCACTGAACGCTTCATGCGCTTTGGGCATCCAACTGCCACCGACCTCAAAATCATTAGAACCTGAGTACGCCGCTTTCAATTTTTGGTAAACAGGCTTTTCCTCATCAGGTACCGGACCGCGATTATAATTATAAAAATGTTCGCAGGTGTGGGAAAACGGGGCATGCCCGCAATCATGCAGAAGACAGGCCAGAAGAAAAGTGTTCCGGTAGTTCTCAAGGAGCGCCTGCGTCGCCTTGGCGGAATTTTTTTTCAAACACTCGAACAAACGGCGCCCAAGGTGATAAGTCCCGAGCGAATGAATAAAGCGATCATGATGAGCTGCTGGATACAACACCCTCATTGACGTTTGCTCTATAAAACGCAAACGCTGAAAAACCGGCGTGTCCAGAAAATCGTCACACCAGTCCGCAGGAACTGATATGTAACCATGGACGGGGTCTTTGAACGTTTTCTCTCTCACGGACAGTCCATATTCAAAAGACCGTTTCAAGTGATGTTCGGATCGCTTTTCGCAATGAACTGCGGATTTCGACAGGGGTCTCCCGGGCGACATACTTGATATACTCCCGCCGCTTCTCCTTTTTCAGATGGGGACATAGGCGGACGTTTCGACCAGTTTTCTCCAGATAGACGGAGTGGCTGTCAAGCGAATCCATGACCGCATCTCGCGTCCATTCGATTGCGACCACATGTTTTTCTTCCGCCAACTTTTGTGAAACGCTGTCGCGGATTTTCCGTAATCGCGAAAAATCGACGGACGACTCGGATTCTTGGCTTTTTTTTAGAGCAAAGCATACTCTGGCGATAAAAACAGCCGGATCGATGGCATCGCACATAACACTAGCTCCTCTCAAAGTGATTTCATTTTGGCACATCCCCCTTGCCGTGTCGATTTCAAACCGACGCGAGCACAACGGAAGATTTTTCCGAGAGCATTACATCGTTTTCCGTGTCATACGCCGCTGTACGCCGAGAAGCCGCCGTCAACCGGCACCACCACGCCTGTCACGAACCCGGCGGCCTGATCCGAAACCAGCCACAGCAGCGCGCCGATCAGATCCGCCGGCTCACCGAAATGCCCCATCGGAGTATGCGCCAATATCTTCTCGGATCGCGGCGTCATGCTGCCGTCCGGGTTGGTCAGCAGCGCGCGGTTCTGATCCGTCAGGAAGAATCCCGGCGCGATCGCGTTGACCCGGATGCCGGCCTTGGCCATATGCACGGCCATCCACTGCGTGAAGTTGCTGACCGCCGCCTTGGCCGCGCTGTAGGCCGGGATCTTGGTCAACGGGCGGAAGGCGTTCATCGAGGAGACGTTGATGATCACGCCCGACCGGCCGAGCGCCATCTTGCGGGTGAAGGCCTGCGTCGGCAGCAGCGTACCCAGGAAATTCAGGTTGAACACGAACTCGACCCCCTTGGGATCGAGATCATAAAAAGTCACGAAGTCGCGGTTTTCATTTAGTAAGTCATCGGGGTTCAGATACTCCATGGCTGTGGTGCCTTTGGGATGGTTCCCGCCCGCGCCGTTGATCAGGATCGCGACCGGCCCTAGCGTCTTCTCGATCTCGGCGTTGGCCGCCTCCAGGCTCTCGCGCTCCAGAGCGTTGCAGGCCACGGCCATCGCCTTGCCGCCCGCCGCCGTGATCTCGTCAGCCACACGCCGCGCGGACTCGATCTTGAGGTCAGCCACGGCCACCGCCGCGCCGCACTCGGCCAGCGCCCTGGCCATCGCGCCGCAAAGCACACCGCCGCCGCCGGTCACCACCGCCACCTTGCCGTTCAAATCCACCTTGAAGGGAACTGACATTTTTTTTCCTTTCCAATTCTTATTCTTAGTTCGCACATAACAAAGATTGAATGATGGTAAGAGTTTCCGTTTTGAGTTTCTCAGAGTTTCTTCTGAAGAACGATTCGAGGTCAAAACCGACAACCTGTTTGAAAAATGTGAAGGTCGATGATAACGAGTCTCCGCCCAATGTTCCAGTCAACACGGCCATTTTGTCTTTTCGGTATCGATCAATGACGGTCTCACTGACCTGCTGCGACAGAATCATGAATGCAGGAAGCAATCCCTCCTGATAAGCACTCATGCCGAATCGTAAATCCGCATTCTGACGTTTAGAGTCCGCGCTTTTATAACCTTGCCTGATTTCAAAAACGACACCTTGTATCCGCTTCCGCTTTGCGGGAGTCAGATCAACATGCGGACCAACAACTTCCATCCATTCGATGAATATTCGGCGTTGCGCATCGGACAAGTCTGCGAACGAAATTTTCGCATCAAGACTATGGACTCCGGTTTTTCCGTTGGGCTTCCGATAACGATAACTCCAAGTTGTTTCTTCTGCCGTCAATCCCAGGGAATCACGAATGATCGCCCTCAGCAGATGCTCTGTTCCGACACCAATCTGTCGGTAGACTGATGTCAAACCTCCCGCCATCTTATGCGCCGTGTACACAAGAGGATCGTTTAATCCGATCCATGCGTAAAAAGGGTCGTTTTCGTACAATTTCTGGAACGCAGGCAAATCCACCCCTTCCGAATTAGAGCACCCGAAAGCGGGTCGATACGCCGAACAGATTCTAACCGGAGTCAGAAATGTTTCTACAAGGTCATGGTCAGGTATCATGCAAATAGCGTCTCCTGAATGGCAAAGCTCCTGTTATGCGAAAATCCTTTTTTATGCGATACGGCATCATCCAAAGAACGGGGCTGGACGGCATCCAAATAGGCCGCGACCGATTTGGCCACATGATACCCCAGCACTGGCGGTACGGCATTACCGATAAGCGTCAGGTTCCGCTGCGTTGTGAACGGAAAGACAAATTGATCTGGAAAAGTTTGCAATCGCGCACACTCTCTCACAGTTAACCGTCGGTCAAGGTGGTGATGAAACTGAATCCGGCCACGAGCATTCGCGCGGATACAGTATGCGACTTTATTCGGGTTGTTCTTATGATCACCTTGGCCGCCCCCTGACGACGCTTTTGTTGACACAAAAAATTGACTTTGATTGATGACGGATTCATCGGCGATCGATTCCAAATCAGCAAGAGCCTCCGAAATTGTCATGTGGCGAGCCGTGGGGACGGGTTTCAAAGGGAAACCGGGAAGATCGTCACGCACGCCAACAAAAAACAGGCGGCGGCGGCTTTGCGGAACTCCGTAGTCGGGCGCGTACAGTTCCCAAAGATCAAAATGGTAACCCTCGGCCTCAAATGCCTTGAGGATTGCTGTCAGATAGGCGCCGTCTTTTAAACGTGCGAGATGGGGGACGTTCTCTCCGACAACCAGCCTAGGACGATGAACACGCATATACTCAACGAGCACCTCATAAAGCTTTCCCCGCTTTCCATTGAATCCCGTTTTAGGGCCGGATGAGGAAAAATCTTGGCAAGGAAACCCTCCGGTAAGAATGTCGGCGGCGGGGATGGCCGACACTGGGATTTCTTTCAAATCAGCCAGACAAGCATAATCGCCGAGATTCAATTTGTGGCATTCGACAGCATCAGGCAAAAAGTCATAAGCACCCAAAATGTCGAAAGGAAGTGACGGATACTTTTTCCCCAACACATTGAAGCCGCCGATAAAACTCAAATCCATGCCGCCGCAACCGGAAAACAACGAAACCAAAGTGAAATGCCCTGCTGTTCGTCGTCCGTCACATAACGGATGCCGATATGCAGCCGTCGCTGGGTTTTCACGAAAGCCAAAACGATATTCTGGCTTGTTGCGTCTGGCTTTCAGCTTAGGCTTTTTGTCATTTCTTAGCATACCTGCTATTGGAACCTTTCCCGCACGGACCAAAGGCCTATCGCGGGATTGCTGATGTAAAAAATCTCCTCGCCGTCGGGCATCACGTTTATGCCGTCTTTCAGCATTTCCGGGTTGTAGCGCGCCATCATCGCCTTAACGTCGGCATACTTGAAGCCCGCTCCCTCGATTTCCTCGCGCGTCAGGTGCCCCGGCGCGTAGGTGATACCGAAACGCCCTTCGGACGAGCCGTGAATCAGATGCGCAGCCGCACCGAGGTTCTCCTGCAAATCCGCGTTGGCTTTCACGGCTTCCAGCGTCTTCGGCGTACCGAAATAGCCGTACTTGCGGATCAGGGCGTCGATCTGCGCGTCCTCGCCGAACTCTTTCACGCCCGGCGCCAGGATCAGCAGCTCGCCGCCGTCGGCCATGGCCATGCG
>JAQVSS010000043.1 GCA_028700415.1 Kiritimatiellia bacterium | reverse complement strand
CCTCTCGGCGCTTGCCGCCGCCGCCGGGGGACGGTACACTACTGTCATGTTCATCCACACACCCACCCCCCATCGGCGCGGCAAGGCACGGCTGCTCACAGCCTGCATCGCCCTTGTCTGCCTTTGCGGCTGCGCGTCCCTGCGGTTCAAACCGCTGCGGGAAACCCGGTTCATCAACATGGACGCCGAAGTGCTTCACGTCGAGTATGGCGAAGAGAAGCGCACCGAAACCTTTCCGAACGGTCTGACCAGCACCTTCACCGGCAAAGTGCGCCTGCGCCTGCCCGACGGCAAGCGGGTGATCCTCTACCAGACGATGTCCTCTTCCGGAATACGGTTCGTCACCAAAAACCGCGAACTCGAGTTCATCGAAAAAGGGTTCTACTGCCTGTTGCGCCACAACGGCAAAACCGTTTTCGAAGGCGTCTACTGCCGCGAGTGAGCCGGCTTGCGGGCACTGACCAGCCAGTGCGGCATCGGCGGAGGAACGGGGCGCGTTTCGCACGCCTCAAACCCCGCTTCGGCCAACCACCCGTGCAGTTCGCCGTCGGAGAACACCCACCCGTGATGCGTCGTCAACGCCATATTGACCGCAAACAGGGCCGAGAACGGCGGCGACGTGTGCGTCGCGTCCGTCATCATGTCCAGAATGTGGATGCCCCCTCCCGGAAGCAAGGCGGCATACGCGCGCTTCAGGATCGACACGATCATCTCCGGCGACTCCTGATGCAAGGCCCCGAAAACGGTCACCGCGTCGTAGGCCTCTTCCTCATACCTGTCCGTGTGGTAATCGCCCGCACGGCAGGTCACCCGCTCGGCCATGCCCGCGTCGCGCACCAGCTCCGCCGCGACTTCCGCAACCCCCGGCAGATCGACCGTCACGCAGGTCAGCGCCGGGTTCGCCTGCGCCAGCAACACCGCGTAGGTGCCGGGGCCGCCCGCCAAATCCAAGAGCCTGCGGCAACCGCCCAGATCCAGCAGGGGCACAACGGCCCGCCCAATCCCCAGCGCGCGCCCGTGCATCGCCAGCACAAAACTCCGCGTGCGTCCGGCGTCCGCGCCTAAATGGATCCCGGGGTCCTCAACGGGCTGCCCAGTCCTGACCAATTCCGCCAGCCGGCCCCACGCCGGATACACATCCCGGTTGTACTGCACCGCGCGGGTGAGATCATAGGGGGCGCCCCTCACCAGCGCATTCCCCGCAGCGGGCGTGTTGGCATAGAAGGAGCCGTCTTTGAGCAGCAGCCCCACCGCAACGCACGCGTCCAGCAACAACCGCAACCCGCGCGGGTCAAGCCCCCCCCGTGCCGCCAAGGCCTCCACATTGGCCCGGTTGCCCTCTTGCCCGATCATCGAAAACAGATCGACTTCCAATGCGGCGAACAATACGGCGGAACCGTAATACGCACTGGCCAGACCGACAATCCCCTGCACCGACAGCGACTCGCTCATTTTGCGCCCCTCTCCTTCCCCTGTGTGTGTTATACTGACCGCAACTTATTCAAATTCCTGCTTATGAAACCCATTCCCTACCGAACCTTCATTCTTCTCGCCTGCGTGTTTCTTATCATCATTGTCCCGTTTTGCTTTTTTGGAGAAGCGGTCGACGCCTGGACAACACGCCTTCTCAAACACGCTGACGCATATCCGCTGCAAACCGGCTCCCTGCTCACACTCTTGCTCGCCGTAGACATCCTGATCCCGGTGCCGTCCAGCCTCGTCAGCACGGCGTGCGGCATGACGCTCGGCTTCCTCGGCGGAACCTGTGCCTCCTTCACCGGCATGACGCTCAGCGCCGCCGCAGGGCTTCTTTTGGGGCGCTATGCGGCACCCGCCGCGCAACGGCTGATCGGCCAGAATGAACGCGCATGGCTCCGGTCTTTTCACAACCGTCACGGCGTCTGGCTCCTTCTGGCCCTGCGTCCGGTTCCCGTGCTTGCCGAAGCCTCCGTCGTGTTCAGCGGGCTCGCGCGTCAGCCCCTGCCGCAGGCCCTCGCCGTCACGGCGCTCGGGAATGCCGCGGTCTCGGCGGCCTATGCGGCGGTGGGCGTTTGGGGACGGCTGTCCGATTCGTTTCTGCCTGCCTTCGGCGCCTCCATGCTCCTTTCGGGTGTGCTGCTGGCCGTCTCGCGGCTCAAGCGGAAGGCGGCTTCCCCCCCCCACCACCCTGCCGCATAAGGGTCTCGCTCAGAGTCTCGCACGCCGCTTCCAGCATAGCGAGCCGGTCGCGCCGCACCATCTTGAACGGCAGGAATTCGCCGAGCGGACGCAACAGGCTCGCCATCCGCTCGCCATTGATTTCGATCGTCTCCGGGCACCCTCCCATGCGGTCAAAAATCGTAAGCAGCCGGTCCGGAATCTGCGACCACATCTTGGCGACGCCCTCGGTCGCCTGAAGCAGATCACCCGAGAAGATGAACCCCTTCTTCGCATCCACCGCCAAGAGCACATACGCCGTCTGCGGCCGCTTCCCATCCGGAAGGATTCTCAACGGGGTGAAGACCAGGTCGAGTTGCAGGGTGACAGCTTGCATCGGCTTCGCACAAATCGCCTTCAGCCTGGAGGACTCAATTCGAACCTCCACCTCCTCATTCCCCATCTCTTTCACGGGTGACCAGCGATCCTGCCACCCTCCCTTCCCGTCCTGCTCCCGGAGCAGGATCTCGCCCGGGAAACGCTCCCGGAGCAGCGAAGGGTCAGCATCCACACGCAGCACCATGCCGAACGCCTGATACAGAACTGTTTCCAGCAGATCCCGCTCCTGCGCCTCTGGAAGCCACGGGTGAAACCCCGGGATAATCGAACGGAAAACCGGCGTGGCAAACGTGTCGTCCGCCGTGCGCCCGATCTTTTCGAGGAAGGCCTTCTCGTGTTCGAACAGCAACTCGCCGCTCACATACAGCAGTTCAATCATACGGATCTCAAGCAGCCAGGCCGGCGTCTGTTTGGCCAGATCCGCCAGACGCGTCACCATCTCATAGAACGCCTTCCAGCCGAACAGGAAACGGATGTTCCTGAAGGCCTTCGGCTCTCCCCCTACCACCACGAAACAGGGCTCCTCCATGCCCAACGCCTGCACCCCGAAACAGTCCGTCACCTGCATCCATTGCCACGGGGAGAGACGGTTCACCCGGTCGGCCATGTCATACAGCCGCAGCCATTGCGCCTTCTCAATTTTTGTCATGCGTTTTTGGGGCATCTCGTCCTCTTCTCCACTGCTGAAGGAATACCGTACAGTAGCGGATTGCCCCCGTCAGCCTCAAGCGCATTGTTTAACAGGGACAATGAACGTCGAAGGCTGAACTTTCAAGCGGGGAGAACGGCGAACGGCTACCCCGCCCGGCGGGGTTTTGCTTGAGCGTTGAGCGGTGAACGTTAAGAGTTGAGCGTTAAACTCCCTTTCCCCTCAGCTCCATTTCCCGGCTTGCAAATCGGGATCCCTGTAAAGTTCCGCGCAACTTCCCTCCGGGATGCCGACCGACTGTTCTTGATCCGGCGTGCGCAGCGTCCACTGGCCGCGCGGCGAAACCGCCGTGGGAAAATCGGATTGCCGGATCGCATGGCGCTTCTCCAGGCTGTCCATGCACCCCCGGATGCAACCCTGCGCGCCGCAGATCGCGAAGTAACCGACATGCCCCAGAATCTGATGGTAATAATCCACGATGTTCCCGTGCGGGAACTCCTCGGACGCCACCCACGTGCCGGTCGCCAGCGTGTAGGCCATGCGGTAGGCCAGCTCCTCCGACACGCGGCTCTCGCGCACCTTGAAATCCACCGTCGGGAAATCTTTGATGAGGAACGGGGAAACCTCGCGGTTGAGCCCATGGTGCGTCAGCGTGCAACGCCCCATCGCAACGTCCCCCCACTCGTACACCTGGTCGTCAATGGTGATTCGGACCGGAGGTTTCTCGTTGGGCTTAGGGATCGCGCATCCCGGGCAGGTCCGCACACACTTCATGCAGCGGTTACAGAGCGTGCCCGGCTTCATCAGCGGATCGGGCTCCAGTTCCGCATCGGTCAGAATGTTGCCGATGCGCACGCGCGGCCCCCACTTCTCGGTCAGGAAAACCTTCGACCAGCCGATCTCGCCCAACCCCGCCGCCACCGCCGCGATGCGCACGTTGAGATTGATCTCGCGGGCGGGACGCCCCGGCGCGACCGGCGCATGCAGCCCGCCGCGTTCCGGCACGGCCGGATAGAGCGGCACCGCCTCCCACCCGTGATCCTCGATGAAACACGAAAGGTCATACGTGATCCGCGGGCGGAACAGGTTGTTCAGCCGGTTGTACGAATAGTACGTGTAGTTCGGCCAATACGTCCCCTCGGTAATGCCGCGGTACGTGCCGCGCGGAAACGGCGCGACCACCGAAATCACCGATCTGCACTCGGGAAAGATATTGCTGGGGTGCATCTGCTGCGGCGCGGTTTTAAACCGTTCAATGTTCGCAACCCCCACGAGGCAGGGGCGCCCCAGCGAGGCCGCAAAATCTTTGATCATTTGAGAAGTCAGTTTCATACATCTCCTTCCAGTCGATGCGAGGCTATTAGGCTGTAGGCTGTTAGACTATTAGGAAGATTTCGCGAAACGTCATTAACGTTCCCTAACAGTCTTAACCCCTAACCGTTTACTTCGAAAACACCTGTCCCGTGGCATGAACCGAAACCACGCCGGTGCCGGAAAATTTGCCGCACCCCACATCGGCCGCTTTCATCGCGCCCGACGCGTCGCGCGTCATCGGCCGTTTGAGCGCGTCCAATTGCCACGGCTCACGCTTGCGGAACGTGTTCTCGAAACAGTTCCCGAGTTTACCGGCCTTTTCCAGACGCACCAGGCACTCGCGTCCGCACGCCGCCGCGATGCGGTCCGGCTCTTTGCCGCGCCCGCTCGCAAGGAACGCGCCGTTCGGGCACACCGCGCACAAACCGATGTCGACCTGTGCCACCGGCATCTCGTGTCCCTGCACATCGAGCGTCTCACGCTGATCTAAATGGATCGCGCCGAAGGGGCATGCCGCCGCGCAACCGCCGCAGTCGCCGCACAGGCTCTTGCCCCTCACCGTGTCCCCCTCCAGCTCGGCGTCGGTCAGGATAAAGGCGAAGCGCTGGCGGGTTCCAAACTCGGGTGTGAGAATAAAGCCGCCCAGCCCCACCTCTCCCAAACCGGCCGCCGTCACCGCAAAACGCGGGTCGATGTAGACGTTCGGCGCGGGACGGTCCGGCGCGACCGGCACGCCCTTGGGCATCCCCGCCTCGCTGTACGCGAAAAGCGGCACCGCCTCGAAGCCCTGCTCCTCGATCCAGAGCGACAGGTCGTACGAGGTCTGCGACAGGAAATTGTCCTCCACCCACGTGTACCCGAAACACTGGTAGGTGCTGCCGAAGTTGGTGCCCTCCTCCACGCCGCGCAGCGAGCCGCGGCAAACGCGCCGCGCCAGCACGATCACCGACTTACACTCGGGAAAGATCGCCGCAGGATTCCGCTCCGGCGCAACGTCCTTGAACCGCGCCACCGGCGCGACACCCACCAGATCCGCCCCGCACGCGCGGGCTTTCGCTTTCAATTCTTCTGCTGTCATTCTCGCCTCCTCTTTAATCGCCTATCACTTCAAGTTGGGATCAGGATTACGATTAAGATTAGGATTACGAGGGAACGGCAACCTTCGTAATCGTAATTTTAATCTTAATCCTGATCGTTCAAAAATTATCTCTCCGTTCATTCCCTACCCTCACCGGTTAGTGCAGCAGCGCGTTCTCCGGCGGCACTTGCCACTGCGCCACACCCGTGTCGCGGTAGCGTGTAACCGGCATGTCCCAACCGACCTGCCGCAGGTGCTGGTTAAAGGCGGAAGATGCGTTCCACCCCGTCCCTTCATATCCCCACGCCGCATGCGCCCCCGCATAGAGCATGCGGTACATGTCCAGGCTGTGCATGTAGTTCCACGTCGTACACAGCATCCCTGCCATACCTTTTTCTCTGACAAGACGCGCCTGGCTCCTGACGCCTTCCGCGTTTTTCCACGGGCAGGCGAGCACCGGGAACCCTTTTTCATAAAAGTACTGCATCGTCGGCCACTGCGCCGCATCCTTTTTCGGCGCTGCGCCATACTGCCAATCGCAGATCGCGATATCGCGCGGCAGAGCATCCAACAAAGCTTCCGTGCCGATCTTCGCCGAACCGCCCGCAACATAGCCTTTCCAACGCGGGTCTCCCGCAACCAGCAGCATGTCGTGCCACATCATGATCTTCGTGCCGCGCTCGCCGAACAGTTTGTGCAAATAGAGCAAGTGGCCTTTCAGCAGCGCAGCGTAGTTGGCCTTGCGGCAGGCGAGGCAGGTGGCCATCGAATATGCCTCGTCGCACCCGATGTGAAAATACGGGGGCCTCTCAAACGCCTCATATAGCTCTAAGGCCATCTCAGTCAGATACCGCCGGGTGGCCGGATTGCTCAGGCACCACGTCCAGCCGTCCGGCTCGAACAGCGGTTGCATCTCCGGATGGAAGTCTAAAACCGGATGCTTGCCCGAGATGTGCCGCGACGCGGGGGCATGGCCGAACAGGTTGAGTTGCGGGATCAGCGTCAGCCCCTGCTCGCGCGCCAGACGGGTGAGGCGATGAATCGTCTTGGCCTTCACCTTCTTTTCCGCCCACGAGAATTCGGGGTGCGCTTTGTAATCGAACACGGCCCAAAGCTCCAACACCAGATAGTTGAATTTGTAGTAGGCCGCCATGCGGATGCACTTCTCGATGAAGGCCTCGTCGTTCTCCGGGAACCAGCAGAGGTGCATGCCCCGGAAAGCCACCGCCGGCGCATCCTCTACCGCCATCTCCGGCAAGAAATAGCAACTCAACTTCTCGACCCCGCGCTCCGGCTCAGCCAATTGCCGCAGCGTTTTGAGCGCGTTCAACACCCCGCCCTCATCCGACGCCTCGACGGCCAGCCCGCTGTCCGAGGCGACCTTGAAGCGATACCCGTCTTTCGGGATCACGAGCGACGCATCGGTCTTGAAGGTCAGCGCGGGAGAAACGCCGAAATAGGACTTGAACAGACGTGACGTCCGTTTCTCCAGTCCGCAGACCCCGTTCGTGAGCGTGATTGTCACAGCAAGCTCACGGTTGATTTTGACCACCGGCCCGTCCGTGACCGCCACCTGCTTGGGATACGGGATCATCCGCGACGTGATGATCTGCGCCTCGCTCTTTTCCATGGGCTGGCCGGCCGCTCCCGCGCCCAGCGCCAGCGCCGCAATCAGAATGGTCATCGTATGCTTCATTCGTCTTCTCCTTTTTTCAAGCCCCGGCACGGGAGGGGCAAGCGTCTGCTTGCCCGCGGACGAGCGGACACTCGTCCGTCCCACCCAAACCATCCGATAAGTGGTTTTGTTGTTCTTGGCTTACAGAGCACTAACTCCCGCTTTCTCTCGTATAGGGGCACGCCATCGAACACGCCTCAAAATTGCAGGGCCGGTACTTCGGAATCGGCGGCTGCTCACGCAAGGCCGCACCCAACGTTTCAGCCGTAATCTTTTCCGGCGGCGTCAGGTTCAGCTTCCAGCCGACAAACCCGCACCCCTCGTCCGCGATCAGAGAGTACCTCTTGGCCCAGTCGCACCGCACCGTCTTGATCTTCAGGAAGGTGTCGCGCACGCCCGCCGCTTCGACCGTCACCTCGCCGCCAAACGCCTGTGTGGCGCACGCGGCCAAGCAACGGTCACCGCACACCGCGCATTTTTCAGGGACAGCCCCCGCTTGCAGGGCATCCTCGCGCAGTTCCCGGTCCACGACCACAGCCATGTAGCGCACGTTGGTGCCAAACTCGGGGTTGACCAAAAAACCGGCCTTCGCGAACCGTCCCAGGCCCGCGGCCCACGCCTCGAAGCGGTTGGAGAAAAGGTCGGGGATCGCCCCGCGAGGACTTGCGGTCGTGGAACCTGCGTCGAGCAGATCCGTGCCGCACACCGCTTTCACGCCCTGCCGCGACAACCACAGGGACAAGCGCAATGCGATGCGCCTTAGATAATTGAGGTTTTCGTACAAAGCGAATGCGTACGGCCCCACCGACTCCGCCGGTGTCCGCGCCGTGATGTCCACCGACCCGCGCGGCAACGCCACACCGAAAACCAGTACCGCCTTACCGTCCGGCAACAGCCCGGCCGGGTCAGGGACGCGCCGCTTGCGCGCCGTGATGACCGGCTCGTAGGGCGTGAATATCTGAGACGTGTCTTTCGCGTCCAGCACGTCCTCGCCGTCGAACGCGAGCGCCGCCTGTTTCGCCACGCCCTGCAGCCGGCGGATGGACGTCACGCCCGTCACGTCCGCACCCAGCCGTTTCGCCTCGGCCTTAAACGCCTCCGTGAAATCGTCGACGCGCTCTGCCGATGGCGCACAGAACGTCAATCCCGTGGACGGCAGTTCCGCATCGGTCAGCACTGTATACGTGAAAAGCGTCTTCCCCTCCGGCACACCCCTGATTGCCTGGGCCACCTCGGCCTCGTTGAGCGCCGTCCCGCCGGTCGCCGAATAGCCCGCGCGCTCCAGCCCGCGCGACACATCGTAGCCGGTCTGCAGCACCAGTTTCTCGGCGGTTTCGCGCAGCCCCCCCGCCGTCAGCGTAATCTCAAGCGCCAGTTCCTTGTCCACGTCCGCAGCATCCCGCACCAGCGCGCTATCCGCGGCCAAGCAGACGACCACCGCACTTTTTGCGCCCGGCAGATAAGCCTTGGAATCCTCGATCTTCACGCCTGCGGCACGCAGCGCGTCCACCGGCACGGTGAGTATGCAAGACGCGCCGTGCGCTTGAGTCAGCGCGCGCAGTTTCTCGAAAACCCCGCGCGACGCCAGTCCCTTCTGAGGCACCACGTCGCGTTTGCGGCGCGGGCTTTTACAGAAGCTTTTGTCGAAATACCGCCGCGCTTTGGGCACGCATGCCTTGAGGCAGCACCCCATCTCCCCGCCGCGGCGCCCGAAGCGCTTGACATAGTCGAGGATGACCGCCTCGTCCACCTTTTCGGGAATTTCCAGATCAAGGTCGAGATCGAAGTGCTCGCCCCACGCGCAACGCCAGAGGTTCTTCCGGGCGTAGCGGTACACCTTCCCCTCAACCTCCATCTCGTTCCAACCGTCGATCTCTTTGCTGAGGGCACCTGAAGGACACGCCTTCCTGCAAAGCATGCAGGTGTCGCAAACCGTGCCCGGCTCGACCAGCGGCGATGGCGTGAGCACAGCATCGGTGATGACAGACACATAGCGCTGGCGCGCGCCGAACTCCGGCGTGATCGACAGTCCGGAGTAGCCGAACTCCGAGAGCCCGGCCGCGACCGCCGCATGCAGGTGCGACATGTCCGGCGCGAAGTGCTCCTTCAGCTCCTTGTATCCTTTGTAGCGCCAAATGTTCGAAGAGACGATCGGCACCGCCGTAAAACCCAGCGCTTCAATGAACCGCCCCATGCGGTAACTCATCTCGTCGAGCCGCATGTTCATGGCGTATTGAATGCAGTAAGGCCCGATCTTCTGCGGATGTTCCTCGCCGCCGAGTTCGACGGCCGCGTCGGGATGATGCACCGCCATGACGACCACCGACCGCGCCGCGGGCAAAATGCCCTGCGGGCTCATCATGACCGGAGCACCCTTAAAGCGTTCGATATTCGCCACGCCCACCAAGTCGGCGTTCAGTTCCGACAGCGCGAACCGTTTCACCCGCGCAGTCAGCGCCGTGTCAACAAGATAAGACATACTCAATCTTTCTCCTCTTCAAAAAACAATGCGCCTTTCAAATCACACTCCCCGTGGCATCCGCAAAGATCTGCGGGCAAGCGCCTTTCCCTGCCACCTCACAAGGCTATTGCGGCGTCGCGGTTTTCTCAGGAAGTTGGCTGTTGAACGTGCCGGTATCCCCGTATGTTTTCACCGGGACGTCCCATCCGACCTGGCGCAGGTGTTGCGCGAAGGCCAACCTCTCGTAGCCGCCGGTGGGCAACGTTCCCCACGTCGCGTGAGCCGCGCGGAAATAAATCTGCATCATGTTGTTCCCATACAGGTGATGCCAAGCCGTACAGAGCATCCCGTCCAGGTTTTCTTTCTGCACGGCCACGCTGAGTCCCCGGTAACCGGCAAGATCCTCCCACGGGCAGGCCAACACTGGGAATCCCTTCGCCTTAAAGTAGCGCAGCGTGGGCCACGCCCCCTCTTTGTTCGGCGCCCCGTAATACCAGTCACAGATGATTATGTCCCGGGGCAACGCGTCCAACATAACCTCCGCCTGATTAGACCCGTTGGCGTAAAAGCCCTTCCAGCGCGGATCGCCGGCCTGCAAAAGCATGTCGTGCCAGATCATCATTTTACAGCCTCGCCCGGCCAGTGTCCCGTGGATGCGTGCCAGAAACTTCTGAACCACAGCCGCATAGTCCGAGCGCCGGCACGCCTGGCAGGTGGCCATGTCGCCAGCCTCGTCGCATCCCGCGTGAAAATAGGGAGGCCGCCCGAAGGCCTCGTGAAGTTCCACCACCACCTCTTCGATCAGTTTGGCGGTCTCGGGATTGCTCAGGCACCACGTCCATCCGAACGGCTCGAACAGCGGCTGAAGTTCCGGATGGAAGTCCAGTATCGTATGCTTGCCGGAGCAGCCGCGCGAGCCTGAAGCATGACCGAACAAGTTGAATTGAGGGATGAGCGTCACCCCCAAGCCTTCCGCGATCTTGACAAGACGCCGGATCTCCATTTTGGTCATCGTGCTGCCCGGCCAAGCCAGTTCCGGATGCGCCTCCGAAACGAACGTGCCCCAGGGCTCCAGCACAACCCGGTTCATCTTATAGTAGGCCGCCAACCGGATGAACCGCTCGATCTGCACCGGCGTGTTCTCAGGAAACCAGCAGATGTGGAAGCCGCGGAACGCCATGGCCGGCGCGTCGTCGATCACCAGTTCCGGCACAAAGTGCGCCGTCACCTCGCGCGTGCCGCGCACCGGTTCGGCGAGCTGCCTCAGCGTGCGCAGCGCGTTCCGTGCGCCGCCCGCATCCGCGGCTTCGATCGCCAGCGTGCCCTTTGATGCGGTCATCCGGTACGCGTCCGCTTTCTGAGGAGCACGATCCGATGTCACAGCCCTCAAATCCGGCTTAACGCCGAACCAGGCCGCGAACGTCTCCGCAGTCTGTTTCACCGCAAGAGGCCCGTCCTTCGCACAGGCGAGCGTCACCTTGAGCGTTTTGTCGAGCACCACATCCGGCCCGTCCGTCAGCGTGACCGACTGCGGCGCGGGCGTCAGCCGACTCTTGATAATCCGAGCTTCTTTCTCGTTCAGCGGCGCGGCCTGCAACATGCCGGCCGCACAAAGCGCCGCCACCCCCCCTGCCATTGCCTGTCTGTTCATCTTCCCTCCCCTTTCCCTTTTTTCATAATACCGGACTCTGTCAGATGATGCGTTCGATTCCGTACCCGGTCTTTTTTTAAACATGAACCCGGCCGCGCATCCTCTGTCACCGGACGGCGTCCAGGCGAAAATCAACGTGTCCGACTTGGAGACCGTCACGTCAATTTCTGAAAGCCGGTCCCCCAGCACTTTCCCTGTTGTCAGTTCCGTCACGCGGCGGGGTTCAGGCAGGAGAACCGTTTTCTTCCCGCCGGTTGAGGCGTGCAGCATGGCGAACCCCAAAAGGAACCGCGTTATTCCGCTGTGACCTTAACAACCCTGATCTCCCCCGGTGGCACCTCGACCGTGATCGCATTCCGTTCCCGGTCGATGGCGAGTGGGACGTCGCCACGCAATTCGCGCGCGCTGGAAACCCGCAGCCCGCGCAGCGACACCGTAACCGCAGCCGTCGCGGAAGGCTCCAAAGTTTCCGCAGTTTCGGTGAATTTTGTCACGCCCTTGTTGTTGATCAGGTAGACCCACCAGCCGTCCGGCACCTTGTTCAGGCCGTATTCGATGTCGCCCTTGACCCCCACCGGAAGAACCTCCCTGACAATCCGCCGCATCAGCAACTCGACCAGCGGCGCTTTGGCGGTCGTCGAGGCGCAAAAGCCTGTGGCCGCGCGGGGAAGCATGAAGTCCACCGTCGTCAGCACAACCCGGCCGCGGCCGAAGGCATTCACGCTCGCGAGGATGCCGCCTTTCTCATCGCGCCAGAACGGCTTCGCCCCGGCGAGTTCGACCGGCTCGTAATCATAGGGTTGCCCCAACTCAACGGCCGCATCGCCCGCCGGAAAAACGCGGCCTTCAACCGGGACGGACTTCCCGCTCGGGATGACGCCGGTGAAACCCTGCGGAAAGCAGCCGCCCGTTTGCCTGCTGTTGACCACCAGAGTGCCGCCCTTCCTGACATAGTCCATCAGCCGTGCGGCCAACGGGGCTTGGATATCACATTTCCCGAGCAGGATCGCCACCTTGTAATCCAGCAGCGTGTCCAGCCGGATTGGCCCGCTGGGCGGATCAGGCACGAGCACGTCATAGCCGTCGCCGAACTCGCCGTTGGCCAGACATCCCTCTTTGCCTTTCTTCAAGTCTTGGGTGAAAGGCGCGACCGTATACATGAAGGCGTCGATCATCGTGTCCGGGCGTTCCTCCTTGAAACGTGACCACGGTCTCCCGCCATGGTTGGGCATGCCCTGGTTGAACGGCAACAGCAGGGCCACCGGGGCGTAACTCGTCCCCCGGTCCGGGTGCCGCTGCGTGAAGGCGTACCACTCCTTCAAGGACTCCCCGTGCGGCGCGAGCACCCACTCTCCGGGATTCCCCTCCTGGCGCTGGCAATAGGCGCGCGGCCAGTCCTCGTGCTGGACGAAGCTGGCACCCGCGAAATAGGCCAGATACTTGTCCCGCCGGCTCAGCGAAACCGACATGCCGCACGCCGGCCCGGAGTGTTCCTCCTGGTAGGGCTCGTCGCGGCTCGTGGTGCCCAGTCCGTTGGGCTCGTTGTTGACCGACCACTTGCCCTTGCTGTTGTAGCCGTTATAAAACGTCGCGATATACCACTGCCACGGCTTGCCGTATTGCCGCGCGGCGCCGCGGGTATAAAACAGCGAGGGCTGGTGACGGTACGGGCCGGTGTCGGTCGTCTCCAAAACCACCATGCCGGCGCCCCATTCGAGCGCATAGTGGTCCAGGCACCATGCGGCCCGCAGGAAAATCATTTTTTCAGGATCATCAAAATAGTAGCGTCTCAGGGCATCGTAACACGCGCGCAGGCCGTCTGTGGCGCTGTCCTTGTCGTTCCGCGCCCGCGCCAGTATCCCGTGCATCCGTTTCACAGCGGTGTCGGAGCAGTGGAACTTCCGCGCAAACGCTTCGGCGTCTTCGCTGTTCAGGCAGGTGGTATATTGGTTGTCCCATTCCGAGCCGGCCCAGAAGCCCATGAAGTTGGGGTGTTCCCGCTTCCAGTTCTCATACAGTCCTTTTTCGACGCGGAAGTCCTCCATGACGCGAAACGGCGGGCGACCCGCAGACGAGGCAATCATAAAAGGCACGCCCGGAACGGGCTGGAGCCTGAGGAGCTTTTCGCCGTTGACAGCAAGGCCGTCACCGCCGGCCGCGAGCAGGTCGGAGACATGATACACGAGAGCCGCGTCACGAACCATGGGCTCGTTCGAGACATGTTTTTCCATGGCCTTGACCTGAGACGACTGCGGAGGCAGATAAGGCAAATGGTTCCAAAAACGGCGACCGAGGATTTTTGGCGGCAGCATGTTGTCGGGTGTCCTGAAATCAGTGCGTGCCACCAGTCGGTTTTGCTCCTGCTCCGCAGGCGTTCCGCACCCCCCTCCCAACAGTCCAATCCCACCCGCAAGCGCAAACATCAGTCCCCGTTTCATACCTTTTCCCATTTTTTCGTCCTCCCTTCTCACCAGGTCATCTCCGCCAGCCGTTCCATCATCGCCCGATACGCTTCCCGTGTGCGTGACGCGCGGGGCGTCATTTCTACGAGCGGCTTAGCGTAAAAGCCGTCGACAATCTTCTTCATCGGCAAGGCCTTCGCGGGTTTCATCGGGCTCTTTGTGTCGCCGCCGGACACACGCTCATCGACCCATTTCGTGTAGAGCGCCAACTGCGGCAGATAGCACTCGTTGCACAGCTCGTAGATGTACGTTCGGCAATAGCCGTTCTCCGCGTTGCCTTTGAGCGTTTGTTCAAAGCAGGGATTGAGCGGGTGGATGGCTTGGAGCTTGGCCATGGAGACATTCATCGAATAGTCGTCATGCAACGCAAGGATATCGCGCAGCGCGGTCAGAATGGCCGTACACCTCCCGCCCGCCGCCTTCACAGCCGCGGCATCGGCCTTGCCCTGAGCCCACTCGCCTTGGGCGATCACGTAGCGGTAGAGCGCGTAACTGAATGTCCGCCCCGCCACGGTCCGCACCAGATCGATCATGTCGCGGTCGGCCAATGCGTTGCCCGTCCCGTACGGCAACTCCGCCAACACACGGCAAAGGGCGGGAACCGCTTTCATCCGGGGCTCCAGTTTCTCGCACGTTACCAGCATCTCCCCAGTCCGCTTCGGCGTCACCGCACGCCCCGCAAAAGTTGCGAGGCCGCGGAACTCGGGCGGCAGTTCAACGTGCGACGTGATCAGCGGCAGCGCCCCCAGCCACGCCGCAAGCATCGGCTCCGCCGCCGCCTGATAGCGGTCGCGGCAAAAGACGGGCAACAGCGCCTCGGGCGTCAGCGTGTCGGGGCGCCAGGCGTTCCTCGTGAAAAACTCCAGCATCAGGCTGTCGCTGTGAGAGTTCTCCGGCCAGTAGACGAACCCTTTGCACATCGGGTCGGCCGCCGCGATCGGCATGCGTTCGCGGATGGCGTCGTAATTGCCGCGCAGTTCGTTCTCCGACTCGTAGGCGTGAAAAATGCCGAAGACCCATGGGAACTTGCCAATCACGCCCCATTCACGGAAATCAGGCACCTGATCATGCCAATGCGGCATGTCTGACGTATAGTCGAAAATCAGCGTGTTCTCCGGGTTTAACAGATCCAGCAGGCGTTGTACTTCCGGCCCCAGCCATCCCGGATGGTACAAATCCCACGACGCGATCAGCATGGGTGCCGTCGGATAGTGCTCGCGGAGCTTGGAGATAATCCTCCGGTAGGCATAGAGCTTCATCTCCAGATTGTCCGCGCGGTTGGTGAAAACGTTGCGCTCGGCAAGCCCGATGGTGTGGAACATCTGGGGGCTCCCATAATGGTCGACGTGCGCCTGCGTGAGTTTCCAGTAGTTGTCGAGGTTGCGGTCGTCCCGGATGTCCCAGACAAGCCCGGTCTTTTCCGCATACCCTCTGGTCGACTGTGGCGTGAACTCCGGTTTGACCTTTTCGAGAAAGGCGTGCGGCGTGCGGCTGTACCAGTGGGTCATGGTGCCGGTGTCTTCCGGATGGATCAGCCCGCGGTCGCGGGCATATTGCAGGATGTGTTTGCGGAGTCCGCCGCGGTACTGGAGCGGCCACGCGGTCGTCCGGTCGTCGTAGGAGCGCGCGACCGCCTCAGGCAGCGGCGCGTTGGTCGGAGGATACGGCACGATGTCGGGAAACGCTTTCTGATACACGTCGTCCATCCCGATGCGCAGCATGAAAAGGTTGAGCCGTTTCTTCAGGATCCAATCGATCTCCTGCTCCCACTGCCTCGGCCCCCAATGCTCCGCCTGAAAGCGGTCAAGACTGCGGTGCGCGAAGTAGCGGAGGCCGCGGTAGGCGAAACGCGGCGACTCGCTCACGTCGAGCCCGTCCATCTGGATCGCCGCCTGTTTCGGGATGATGTCGCCGTCCCAGAAGTACCGGCATCCCGCCTGCCGCTCGAAGAAGTCGTAGACCGCATAGAGCGTGCCGCGCCCGGTGCCGCCCGCAAGAAAGAGATAGTGCCGCCCATCCTTTTCGGCAGACCTGAGCCGGTAACTGTCGGTGTCCACGCCCACGCCCAGCGAAGGGATAATCTTCTGTTCGACGGCAGTCCGGCAGAACGGGTTCACGCTGTCCGACCCGATCACGACGAGATTCGCCGCCGCATCCGGTTCTGTGACAATCGCCAGCCGCGCACCCGTCACTGCCTCATAAATCTTCTGGAACTCCTGCGCCGCCACCGCATACGCCTGCGGGGTGGAGGCGGGTTTAAGTATCCGCCACTCGGCAGCCCCAACCGTACCGGTGAGCCACACCCCGAATGCCATGCCGAAAAGAACCGTCCGACCGTGTCGCATAATGTCTCTCCATTGGTTATAAAAGACACTATACACGAAATGCGAATTGAAAACGTTTGATTTCGTATCCGGTCTTTTTTCAAACCTCCGCGCCATCTGCGCGTGACGGGAGACGGTTTGTCGAAACCAAAGCCGCACCCGCAAGGGGGTCACTGCAACACCGGATATACAACCCAACCATCGGCCTGTGCCCGTGCGGCGTGGTCGTGACCCAGAAACGAAGCGTTTGACTCCATGAAGAGTACCAGCCGCCGCATCTCCCCGTCCGTCAGCCGCACGCCCTCTTAAGCAGGCGACTCCTGGGCAAGTAACCGCGCAAGGTATTCGCCATAGGTCGACTTGCGTAAGGAGTCGGCCAACTGTTCGAATTGGGAACGGCCTATAAATCCCATCCGCCAGGCGATCTCCTCAAGGCAGGCGATCTTGAGACCTTGGCGATCCTGTATGGCTTTTACAAACGCCGTCGCATCGGCAAGCGAATCGTGTGTCCCCGTATCAAGCCAAGCGAACCCGCGTCCCATCAGTTTGACATTCAGATGCCTCTGCTGCAAATAGATGCGGTTGACATCGGTGATCTCGTACTCGCCGCGGGCGGAGGGCTTCAGATCGGCCGCAATATCGACGACCCTGTTATCGTAAAAATAGAGCCCCACCACCGCGTAATTAGACTTCGGGCGTGCCGGCTTCTCCTCAATCGACTCGACTTTCCCCGTATGGTCGAAACTGACCACGCCGTACCGTTTGGGGTCCGTCACGTAATATCCAAACACCGTCGCGCCGTCCGCAGCGTTGGCTTCGACCAGCATGCGCCGCAGACCGTCGCCGTAAAAAATGTTGTCGCCAAGAACAAGACAAACCGGGTCGGTCCCGATAAACTCGCGCCCCAGCACAAAAGCCTGCGCCAACCCGTTCGGCGTTTCCTGAACCTTATAGCTCAAACGCATACCGAGTTGCGCGCCATCACCCAACAGCTGCCTGAATGCGGGCGTCGCCTCGGGCGTTGAGATGATCAACACCTCGCGGATACCCGCAAGCATCAACGTCGACAACGGGTAATAGATCATCGGCTTGTCATAGACCGGCAACAGCTGTTTGCACATCACGCGTGTGACCGGATACAGCCGGGTACCTGCCCCGCCTGCGAGAACAATCCCTTTACGTGCCGTCGCCATAACACTCTCCCTATTGAAATCGAATGCGTCCTTTCGAAACTCCCCTGCGTGCTCCGCTTCCCGGCGCGGATCGCCTCAAACGCCCAGCCCTGTTATTTCTTTTTTCCCTCACAGGCTGCCCCAAGCCGCTGGCCGGCATATTTCTTTTCCCGGATCGGACGCCACCACCAGTCGTTATCGAGATACCACTGGACCGTCTTGACGATGCCGGAATCGAAACTCTCCTCCGGCATCCAGCCCAACTCCGTCCTAATTTTGGTCGCGTCGATCGCATACCGTTTGTCGTGACCGGGGCGATCCTGCACAAACGTGATCAACTCTTTAAACGAGCACAGGTGGAGTTCCGCCATACGCTTGGGTTGCAGAGCATCCAGCGTCTCGCAAATCACCTCCACCACTTGGAGGTTGGTCCGTTCGTTGTTGCCGCCGATGTTGTAGGTCTGCCCCGGCACGCCTTTTTCGAGCACACGGCACAACGCTTTCGCGTGATCTTCGACGTAAAGCCAATCGCGCACGTTGTCGCCTTTTCCGTAAACCGGCAGATTTTTCCCGTCCAAGGCGTTCAGGATGATCAGCGGGATCAGTTTCTCGGGAAAATGGAACGGGCCATAATTGTTGGAACAGTTCGTGATCACCACCGGCAACCCGTAGGTGTGATGCCATGCCATGACGAGATGGTCCGAGGCGGCCTTGCTGGCGGAATACGGCGACCTCGGATCGTAAGGCGTCGACTCGGTAAAGAAGCCTTCCGCCCCAAGAGAGCCATACACCTCGTCCGTCGAGATGTGCTGAAAACGGAAGGCCGTTTTTTCGGGCGAACCCTCCGGCAAATCGCGCCAGAATGCTGTGGCCGCCTCCAGCAGCGTGGCCGTCCCGACGATGTTTGTCTGGATAAAGGCCGAGGGCCCGTCGATCGACCGGTCCACATGCGACTCGGCCGCGAGATGCATCACCGCATCAGGGCGGAACACCTCAAACGCCCGGCCGATCGCTCCGCAGTCACAAATGTCCGCCTGGACAAACTGGTAGAGCGGATTGTCGGCCACACCCTTTAGGGACTCGAGATTGCCGGCATAGGTCAGCAGGTCGACATTGAGAACCCGGTAGTCCGGGCCACGCAGCAAATGTCGGATCACCGCCGAACCGATGAAACCGGCCCCCCCCGTAACCATTACTCTCCGCATACCGCACACCATCCTATTCGTCATCGGTCATCGACACGTCAACGACGTCCTGCCGGGCAGATGCGGTCGACGGCGTAAGGTCGTCATCGTCACCCAACGGCTTGCCGCCAGAACCGGACGCTTTCTTCTCACCCGTACGCACTTTCTTTCCCTGCCCGTACGCGCCATACCGCGACGTGTACCGGTAGGCGTAACGGTAATGATAATCATACTGGCTGAATTGGTTGCGGCGCCCGAAGTCCAAATCGTTCACGATCACGCCAATCACACGGGCGCCGGACTCTGTCAGGTGGCGGGCCGCATGTTTGATCGGCTGGAAACGCGTCCGGTCAGGGCAACACATGATCATCACCGAATCCACAAGTGAGGCGAGCACCATGACATCACCGACGATCCCAAAGGGCGGCGAGTCGATGACCACACGGTCGTAATGCTCGCGCGCCCAGGAAAAGAAGTCGACAATCACGCCGCTGCCCATGAGCGTGGCGGGGCTCAACTCCGATGAGGCTTTGGAAAACACGATGTCCAGGTTCTCGTAGCCGGAAGCAGTCGGCAACGTTTCAAACAGCGAGGCGTCCGCTTTGGCCAGGGTGTGCGGCAGGCTTTGAAAATCCGCATGCTTCTTCTCAAAAATCTTCGCGAGCCGCGGACGGCGCATGTCGAAGTCGACCAGCAATGTTTTCTGCCCGCTTTGCGCGCACGACATCGCCAGGCTACACGAGGTGATTGTCTTGCCCTCCCCCGGCTGCGTACTCATACAGAGCAGGACTTTCGACATTTCCTGATACCGGGGCGAGTCCAGCAAATTCCTGAGCCCGGCGATCGCCTCGGCGAATTGCGAAAACTTATCGTCCGCCACCAAACGGGCCAACTGCTCGCGTTTCTTGCGGCGGACATGCGGCAACACGGCCAATGTCTTGAGGCGCAAACGCTGCTCGATATCCGAAATGCCGACGATCTTGTCCTCCAAATGATCGAGGATCAACACAAACACAATACCCAGGATCAACCCGATCGCTGGCCCTGCGGGAAAAATGATCATGGGGTTCGGCAAAACGGGTTTTTTCGGACGGGTCGCCTGTTCCACCTGCTTGATAATCGCCGTGTTCTCGTCAGAGGCCAACTGTGCCTCACGCGTCCGCTGCAAAAGCGACTTGTAACTGCTATCCGCCACCTCACGCTCGCGCTCCAACTGCTGGAGTTTCATCTTGGCCGAAACGATTTTCAACTCGAGATCAGACAGTTTTTTCGTCAGCTCATCGCGCTTAGGCGCCAATTGCGCTAACTGGCGCTGCAAAAGGTCTAGATTCGCTTTGCACGTTTCGAGTGCGCGGAAAACCACATCCGCGAACTGCTGTTTGTAGACCTCGACCTCCTTCTCCTTCACTTTCACTTCCGGATGGTTGGCCGTATACCGTGCCAACAGGGAGTTCTTCTCTGCCAGCGTTTTTTGGAACTGCTGATAAGCTTCCCCGATCTCACCCGAACGCGGGACGGAGTCGGGCAAAGACCCGAATTTCTCAGGTTCGCTCTGGATGGTCTCAAGGGTTTTACGCAGCTCGGTCGCTTTGGTAATGTCCCCCTCCAGCACAAGAATGTCGCCGTTGATCTTGCCCAACGCCTGTTGCGAAGCGTCAACATCATTCGCCATGAAATCCAGCTGATTCGCCACGCGGAAATCCAACATCTCTTTGTCCGCACGCTCCAGGTTGCGTTTCTGCTGTTCCGTGGTGGTGGAAAGCCAAGAGACGGCCACCTCCGATTCGTTCCGGTTCTGATCCGACGTGAACAGCTCCGCCGCTTTCGCATAGGCGTTTGCCAAATCCGTCGCCAACTGCGGATCGGTTGAACGCACCGTGACACGGATCAGACGGGAACGCCGCTGCAAATTCATCTTCGAAGCGACCAGCGTCCCGATTAACTCTTCATCCGTGACCGTCGAACTGGGATAATCACTGCGGTACTGGCTGACGATTTGATCGATCACCGCCCGGCTGCGCAACCGCGCCAAACGCGTATTGAACACCTCGTCCAAGGACGCACCAAAGTCGGCCTCGATAATCGCCTTGCGCATGCCGGTGTAGGTTGAACCGCGCAGGCTCATTTCAAAAACGCTTTCGGCCTCATAGATCATCGGAGAGATCTTGAAGACCGCGAAGGCCGCAATAAACCCGATGATCACAAACACAACAATGGTCACCCACCGTTGCACACAGACACGGATCATACGCCCGATCGTAACAGCCCCCAACAGCGAGTCGTCTTCTTCACCACCGCTGCCAACCCCGCCATAGTAATAGGATCCCCCATATCCGCCTGCGCCTCCGGGATAAGCGGCAGGCGAACTGTTACCGTAATACATGGCCCGGTTGGTGCCACCGTAATACACCGCCCGGTTGGTGCCGCCATAATACATCGGCCGTCGTGAACCCGTTTTTGAATCGCCGGAAGATACTTGTTCCGTGTCACTCATCAAACTTCTCCAAAAAATGAACCGAAGTATACCTTATCCGCCAGCCGCCAAAAAAGCTTTCTTTTGGGCTACCTTTGCGTGCCGGCATGTGCAAGTGTGGGCAGGAAGGCCGGCAACGCCGCCATCACACACGTCCAGGCCAGCAGCACACCGGGGGAACGGAAAGGGCTGGCGATCCAGCTCTCAAGAAAACACACGCCCGTCGCGAGCACCCCGGACACGACAATCGGCGAAAGGCGCAA
>JAQVSS010000297.1 GCA_028700415.1 Kiritimatiellia bacterium | reverse complement strand
GACATTGGTGACTTTCAGGTTGGCCGCGTCCCATTGCAGCTCCGTGTCCGGGAAACGGACGGCGTAGTTGCCCAGCATGATCGCCATGGTCATCGGGCCTGTCTGCATGAAGTGCGACTCGGTCTTTTCGCCGCCGAGGCAGGCGTCCACATAGTGGTGGTAATGGCTGGGGTGGTTCGGCAGCTTCGGCTTGGGGTATTTGCTCAGCCGGCCGTCCGAGACCAGGCGCGGCGCGGTCCCGTGCGCCATGAGCATGGCGCCCTCCGAGCCGATCACCAGCGAGCCCACTTCGGGGAGCATGCTCAGCCCGGCCTCCTTCGCGTATTTCTGGTACTCCGCCGGAGGCTTCATCTCGTTGTCGAACCATTCGACCGTGATCGGCTTGCCGCCTGTCTTTCCGTTGCCGGGGAATGTCCAGGTCACGTGCTGGCTCTGCGGCCAGTTGTCCGCGCGGCGCGCGGCGTCGGTTTTCCAGGACTCCTGGACCTCGGCCTTCACGGTCAGCGGAGCGGTCAGTCCCAGCCCCTTCCAGGACGAGTCGAACAGATGGCTCTGGTTGTCGCCCATGAGCCCCGTGCCGAAGTCCTGCCAGGCCCGCCACTTCCGCGGGTGGTAGATTTCGGGGGCATAGTCGCGCGTCGGCGCGGTGCCCAGCCAGAGGTCCCACATCAGGTGGGGCGGCACCGGCGAGCCTTGCGCGGGGCGCGGCCCGGGAATGCGGTTGAGCGACTTGCTGGTCAAGAAGAGAACGATGCGCCTGACCTCGCCCAGCGCGCCCTCGCGCAGGTACTGCACGGCCATGCGGTCCCCGACCAGGGAGGCGTACTGGGTGCCGAGTTGGGTCACGAGGCCCGACTGCTTGACCTCGCGCATGACGGTGGCGATTTCCGAGATGTCGTGGCAGAGCGGCTTTTGGCAGTAGACGTGCTTGCGCGCCCGCAGGGCGGAGACGGTGATCGCCGCGTGCATGTGGTCCGGCGTCGCGACATTGACGGAATCAATTTTGTCGCCTTCCTTGGCCAACAGCTCGCGCCAGTCGGTGTAGGTCCGCGTGCCCGGAACCTTTTTCGCGGCCCCTGCCAGCGCGTTTTTGTCCACGTCGCAGAGCGCGACGATCTGGATGCGGGGATGCGAAATGAGGCTGTTGAGATCGCCCGCGCCCATGCCGCCCACGGCAATGCAGGCGTGGCAGAGCTTGCCGTTGGGGGAGGGCGTCTGTGCCCTCCCGCGGTTTGCGAAAAGCCCCGTCACCGTCGCGGCCGCCGCCGCCGCCAGGAATGTTCTCCGATTCATACTTATACCCCTTGTTGTGTGTTTGCGCTTCCCCGTTTAGAAAAGCATGATGACCGTGCCCTTTGTCTGCACAACCCCGTGCGTGCAGAAGGCCTCGGGCGAAGACTGGGTGAGGTAACTCGCCAGGATCCAGGAGTCCGTCCGCCCCGCGTTCTCGACGCGGAACTCGTCCAGACTTCCGATAAGGGGGTTTGACGCTGTTCCCTGAGAGGCGCCCAGCTTGGCCCGGTTCACATAGAAGGCGTCGGTCTGGCGGAGCGCCAGCATGCGGACGTTCTGCTGCTGGATGACGCCGTCACGGTAAGCCGAGAAAGCCTTCCCGTCGTAGGCGTAAACGTACTGGTGCCACCCGCTGTCCGGGACGGCGATGTACGTGTCCGCCATGGCCAGGTTGCCGAACCCGCCGTCAACCTGAAGCTTAACCATGCCGGTTGCGCCGTCGCGGATCATGGCGTGCTGATAGGCGCCGTTGCCGTTGTCGCGGCCGTACAGGTACATGTTGTTTGGGGAGGCGGTCTTCATCCAGAGCGACAAGGTGAAGGCCTCCGAAACGCTTAGGCTGCCGGAAGATCCGGCCGTCAGATACGCGCTGCCGTCGAAAAGCCGGGCCGGTGAAGCCGCGCCCGCGTCATATGCGGTCAAGGTGTCGGCAAGGTGGTTGATGTTCAGCGTGGCGTCTTTGAGCGCGGGGGAAAGGTGGTAAACCCCGCAGAACGTGCGGTCCCACACGGCCCCGTTCTCTTGGGAGACCGGGATGTCAAAGGCGCCCGTGGTTCTCCAGTAGGCCCAGATGACGGTTCCGGCTTTCAATTCGGGAATCCGGACCCAGACGTGGGAATCGCCGCTTGGGTTCCACGACTCGATCTCGTGGTCGAGGAGCCTGCCGGTGTCGTCGGTGAAACGCAGGTCGCTGCCGTCCGCCGAGGTGAACTGGCTGTAGGAGAAGCCGTTCAGACGCTCACCCAGCACGACCAGCGCGGGGAAATTGGTCAGGGTCTCGCCGGCCGTGTACCCGGTGAAGGCGAATCGCACCTTGCACTGGTATTGTTTCCGGTCCGGCGCCGTGTGGAACGTGAACGGGCCGGACCAGGCCGACCCTTCCCCGTTTTCCGCGAAGAAGCGGTAGACGTAATTCCGGTCCGGCTGGAGACCGGTCAGGCCGGAGGAGACGTTGCCCGAACCCAGCGTGCCGAGGGCCGCGGCGCAGTCCCACGCGTTCGTGTCCCCGCCCTTGTCAGACGTGCCCCAGCAGAGCGTGACCGCGCAGGGAAGGCGGCACGACAACGTGCCCGCGACGGTCGCGGATGTCGGGCGGACGTCCGAGGTCTCGCCCCGGTTGGCGAAGGCGGGCGCGTTCAGGTAGTCCAGCCCGTCCCGCCGGGTCCGCTGGTTCCTGTAGCAGGCGTAAAGCCAGTTCGCGGAGCGCCCCTGGTCCTCCATGCGGTATTCGTCCATCCCGCCGTTGAACATGGTTTTCGTGGCACCGCCGATGCAGAAGGCGTTGTTTGTGCTCATGGGCTTCAGCTCAAACGCCCGCGTGTAGTTGAACACAGACGCGCCGTCCCGGTAGCCTGCCCACTGGCTGCCGTTGTAGGAGTAGGCATAGTGATGCCACTCGTCGTCGGGCGCGGCAATGCTCGAGTCTGTCGCGGGATCTCCGCTGACTGTGCCCGACGAGTTGTCAATTTGGAAATTCCGTGTTCCGTAGTATCCGTAGATGATCGCCCATCGCGCGCCGCCATCCGGCACGGAAAACGTCACATAGTTCTGATTGGTAGACGTGGTCTTTGCCCAGAAGGAGTAGGTGAAATTGGTCGTGACGGAGAGCTGTCCGTTGTTTGTCACAAGGATGCGGTCCCCCAAAGTTCCGGACCGCAGGGCATAGTCGCCGGCTGCGCCGCGCAAAAAATCACCGGACGGCCCAGTGGTCTTCGCGGCGTACGGCGAGGAGTCGGCCTTCGCGGGATTGCAGTGCCAGACGCCTCGGAACCCGTCAGACCACGTGGCACCGTTCGTGGTACACGCCAACCTGCCCGTGTCGAGGAGGTTGCCCCAGAAAGCGCGGATCACGCAGTTGGAGGTGAAGGCTGGAACCTGAACCCAGACATACGAATTTCCAGAGGGGTTCCAGGACTCGATCTCGTAGTTCAATCCCGCCGTACACGTGGCGTTGCTGAACCGCAGGTCATACCCGTCCGGGGATTTAAAGAAAAGATAGGAGAACCCCGGAACCCTTTCGTTCAGCGTCACGAGGGCCGGGAAGTTGGTGAGGGTCTCGCCGCGGTCGTACTCGGGAAAACGGATCGGGAGGCTCCGGGCCATGGCTGCGGCTTGATTCCGGTAGACGGCGTAGACCCAGTCGGGCGACCGGGCGGTGCCGGCGATCTTGAATTCGTCCAGCGCGCCGTAAAAGCGGTCTTGCCCGCCCGAATTCCCGATGATGACGTCGATGTTGCTCCCACTGGTCATCGCGAAAGTGATGTTGGTGGTTCCGACCGACACCCCGTCCCGGTATTTGGAAAAGGTGACGCCGTCATACGTGTAGGCATAGTGGTGCCAGCCCTTGTCGGGCACGGAAATATTAGAAGCGGTACGGTAATACGTCCCGGTGATTCCGCCATTGCCGTTATATAGTTCGATGGTGTTCGGGACAAAGCCACACAGGATGGCGTAGCTGGCATAATAAGTCTTGTTCAGCCACCGGTAGACATACCCCGCTTTGGTTGCCGCATAGTCCGTTCTGGCCCAGAAGGAAAAGGTGAAGTTGCTCGTCACGTTCACCGCGCCGGCCGCGCCGAGGTTGATCTGTTTGTCCAGCCCGGTTTCGCGCGCGCGTCCCACCGGGCCTTCCGCATCGGTGGCGGTGCTGCTCGGGAGGGCATGCACCCGGTTGGTTGTCGCATCCCGCATTCCGGGGGTCATGTGCCAGACCGCGCGGTACGACGCGTCCCACACGGCGCCGTTGGTGCAGCAGGCGGGCTGTTCCGCGCCGGGCGTTCCCCAGTAGGCGTGGACGACGCAGTTGGAGGTGAACTGCGGAACCTTCACCCAGACGTACGAGCTGCCGTTGGTGTCCCACGACTCGATCTCGTAGTCCAGCGCAACGGTCTCGGTGCTGTTGCTGAACCGCAGGTCATACCCATTGGGCGATGAAAACCCGTCATAGGAAAACCCGTCGGGGCCCGCTTTGAATACGACCAGCGCGGGGAAATCGTCGAGCGTTTCCTCCCGGTCGTAACCGGGGAAGGTGATCGCCTGATGATTCGCCTCCGCCGTCAGGGCAGCGAAGGCCAGTAGGGTCACGGTGTCGGCCAGTTTCATGTCGCTCTTCTCCTGTTTGTTATTTTTAGCACGGTGATAACAAAAATTCGTTGCGCGAATGTCTCTGCGGGCCACGAGAGCGGCCGATGCCCGTTTCCTGAAACGCTCTGCCCCGCCTAGCCCAAACCCGGAATGCTCCAGCCCTTCCGGTACGTCCGGCCCACGAGCTTGTTGGCCTCCTCCACATTGGTGATCCTCATATTGGCCGCGTCCCACCGCAGCAGCGTGTCCGGAAACCGCGCCGCGATTGTCCCCAGCATGATTGCCTCGTTCATCGGGCCTGTCCTCGTGAAGTCGGACTCGGTCTTTTCGCCGCCGAGGCAGGCGTCCAGATAGTGGTGATAGTGGTTGGTGTGTGGGGGCAGCTTGGGCTTGGGGTACTTGTCCAGACGGCCGTCCGAAAGCAGACGGGGGGCGGTCCCGTGCGCCATCAGCATGACCCCTTCCGTGCCGATCACCAGCGAGCCCTGCTGCGGGAAACTGTTCAGCCCCGCGTCTTTCGCGTATTTCTGGAGGTCCGGGGGAGGGGGCATCGCGCCGTCATACCAGTCGACCGTGATTTCCTTGCCGCCCGAAGCGGGGGTGCCCGGGAAGGTCAGGGTCACGTGCTGGCATTGCGGCCAGTTGTCCGCGCGGCGCGCGGGCGTGTTTTTCCACGACTCTTGGACTTCTGCTTTCACGGACAGCGGGGCGGTCAGTCCGACTCCCTTCCAGGACGAGTCGAAGAAGTGGCAGCCGTTGTCGCCCATCAGCCCCGTGCCGAAGTCCTGCCAGGCCCGCCACATGAAGGGATGGTAAATGCCGGGGGCGTAACCGCG
>JAQVSS010000296.1 GCA_028700415.1 Kiritimatiellia bacterium | reverse complement strand
CTCGACGCCACCGTCCTCGCCAAACAGTTCGGCGGCGGCGGCCACGCGCGCGCGGCCGGCTTCACGCTCTCCGCCCCCCTCTCCCAAGCCAAAAAGACCGTCCGCAAAGCCGTCGCGGAGTGGCTCGCGCACGATCCTCCCGCCCCCGGCGTGTAACCGTGCCCGGCTTGCCGGTTGACGGCTGACAGAATGCCGTTGCGGATTCTCTCCGGCTGGGGTATCCTTTTTTTATGAATAATTTTGAGCGCCCTTTTTTACTCCCCCGCGTGGGACGGATGGAACAGGTGGCCTCCATTCGCCGTTTGGTCGCGGACGACGGCAAGGAACGGGGCATGCGTGTGCTGGAGATCAACTCCGGCAGCGGACTTTCTTTCACGGTCTATCCCGACCGCGGCATGGACATCGGGCAGGCTTATTACAACGGCACGCCGCTCGCATGGGTCTCGCGCAACAACGGGGTTGCCCCGCATTTCTATGACCCGGAAGAGTTCGAGTGGCTGCGGAGCTGGGGGGGAGGCCTGTTGACGGGCTGCGGCCTGCTCAATGTGGGGGGGCCGAACACGGCGAACGGCGAACGCCACGGCCTGCACGGGCGGCTGAGCCACATCCCCGCCGAAGAGGTCAATACCGCCGCAGGGTGGAACGGCGACGGCATATATACCCTGACCGCCAGCGGACGCATGCGCCACACCAAAGTCTTCGGGGAGAATCTTGTGGTCACGCGCACGATCACAACGGCCTTCGGCGACCCGTCCATCACCGTGCGCGACACGGTGGAAAACCAGGGTTTCGCCCCGTCGCCCTTGATGTTGCTGTATCACCTCAACCTCGGCTGGCCGCTCGTTGATGAAGGGGCCACGCTTCAAGCGCCACCCCATGAGGTCGCGCCCCAGAACGCGCACGCCGCCACAGGCCTCGACGCGTGGTCGCGCATCACCGCACCTGTGCCCGGTTTCCAAGAGCAGGTGTATTACCACACGCTGCCTCCAGACCAACAGGGGCTCGCCTCACTCCGTCTGGCGAGCCCGAACGCGGGACTCGCTTTCCGCGTCACCTACCGGCTCGCCGAACTTCCCTATCTCGTGCAATGGAAAATGATGGGGGCGGGCGAGTACGTCGTGGGGCTCGAGCCCGCAAACTGTTATCCCGAGGGGCAGGAGGCGTTCGCCAAACGCGGACTCTTGCGCTCGCTGCAAGCGGGTGAACGGATTGAAACGTTCCTCAAACTCTCCGTTGAGCAACTGGCCTGAACGGTTCGCGCTCTCTCTTCGCCATGTTCCTACCCTGTACACTGCCCGAAATCGAACGGCTCGGGTGGGACGCGCCGGATGTGATCCTCGTCTCCGGCGACGCCTACATCGATTCCCCCTATTCCGGAGTCGCCGTGATCGGGCGTGTGCTGACCGCGGCGGGCTTCCGCGTCGCAATCCTGTCACAGCCCGGCGTCGCCTCGCATGACGATATCCGCAGCCTCGGCCAGCCGCGCCTCTTCTGGGGCGTCACGGGCGGATGCGTCGACTCCATGGTGGCCAACTATACCGCGACCGGCAAACGCCGGCAGCAGGACGACTTCACCCCCGGCGGCAAAAACACCGCCCGCCCGGACCGCGCGGTCATCGCCTACTGCAACCTCATCCGCGCCGCTTTCAAACCGTGCAAGCCCATCGTCATCGGCGGAATCGAGGCCAGCCTGCGCCGTATCTCCCATTATGATTTCTGGTCGGACACGGTCCGCCGCCCGTTACTTTTCGACGCGAAAGCCGACATCCTCGTCTACGGCATGGCCGAACACACCGTCACCGCGCTCGCCCGGTGTTTCCGCGACGCCCGCGACTGGCGCGGCCTGCGGGGGCTTTGTCACGCCTTGCCCGCCACGTCCGATGCGCTTCCTGTGGGCGCGATCGTCCTGCCTGATTTTTCCGCCGCCGCCGCCCCCACCGATGCGGGACGCGCCGCTTTCCTCGAAATGTTCAGGCTCTTCGCCGCCAACCAAGAACCGCGCACCGCCAAACCGCTCGTGCAGCGCGTGGACACGCGTTGCCTCGTCCACACCCCGCCTGCCCCGCCGCTCTCGCCCGCCGACCTCGACGCGGTCTATGCCCTGCCCTTCACGCTCGACCCTCACCCGTGCCTCGAAGCGAAAGGTAAAATCCGGGCGCTCGACACCATCCGCTTCTCCCTCACCACCCACCGGGGCTGTTACGGCGAATGCAACTTCTGCGCGATCGCCATGCACCAGGGCCGCCGCGTGACCAGCCGGTCCGAGAATTCCATTCTCGACGAGGCCCAGCGCATGACGCGCCACCCTAAATTCACCGGCATCATCCATGACGTCGGAGGCCCCACCGCCAACATGTATGGGTTCGAGTGCGCCCGGAAATCCAAGCAGGGCGCGTGTCCCGACCGACGCTGCCTTTTCCCCGCCTGCTGCCCCTCCCTTGCCCCTGACCATTCGCCGCAACTTGACCTGCTCAAAAAACTCAGCCACCTCCCGAAGGTCCGCAAAGTCTTTGTGGCCTCCGGCATCCGCCCCGACCTGGTGGCCGCAGACGCCAAGAGCGGCCCCCGCTATATCGATGAACTCGCCGCGCACCACGTCTCGGGACAACTCAAACTCGCGCCCGAACACACCGAGCCGCACGTGCTCGCCGCCATGGGAAAGCCGGACAACGGGGCGCTGCTGCTTTTCAAAAAAACGTTCGACGAAGCCAACCGCAAACACAACCTCAAACAGTTTCTCACCTACTATTTCATCGCCGCGCACCCCGGCTGCACCGACGAGGACATGCACGCCCTCAAACGCACTGTCTCGCACCACCTGCACATCACCCCCGAGCAGGTGCAGATCTTCACCCCGACCCCCTCCACCTGGTCCACCGCCATGTACTACACCGGCGTCAACCCTTTCACAAACGCGCCCATTCATGTGACACGCGGCCTGCGCGCCAAACAGATCCAGAAGGATATCCTCGTCCCCGCCCCGGGCCAGTGAAATACGGGTTGCGGAAGCGGGAGTGCAAACAGTATGATAAGGGCCACATGAACGTGCGGGCATACAACCGATGAGTGACCAAGACATCCGTTTCTTTTTTCTGCTGTTCGCTTTTTTTGCGACGTGGTTCGGCGCTTGTGTGGGCAGTTTCCTGAACGTCTGCATTTACCGTATCCCGCGCGACGAATCCGTCGTCACGCCACGCTCGCATTGCCCGCACTGTAACGCGCTGATCCCCTGGTATCTGAATATCCCTGTCCTAAGCTGGCTTTGCCTGCGCGGCAAGTGCGCCTCGTGCAAAGGCCCCATTTCTTTCCGTTACACGCTGGTGGAACTGCTCACCGCCCTGCTTTTTCTGTCGGTGTTCATGAAGTGGGCCGCTCCGGAGGCCCTGCACATGTTGTCCATCCCCCACCCGCTGATCGTCCCGGTCTATTGGCTTTTCCTCGCGGGGCTGGTGCTGGGCACTTTCGTGGACTTCGAGCATTTCATCATCCCGGACTCTGTGACCGTCGGCGGCATGGCGGCGGGACCGGTCCTCAGCGCGCTCGTGCCCCTGCTCCATGCGCAAGAGGTCTGGTGGCGGGGGCTGCTCTCCTCGTGCATCGGCATGGCCGCAGGATTCGGCCTGCTTTATGCGGTCGCGTGGATCGGTGAGAAAGCGTTTAAGAAAGAGGCGATGGGATTCGGGGACGTCAAACTGATGGGCGCGATCGGCGCGTTTCTCGGTTGGAAAGCGGTGCTCTTCACGGTTTTTGTCTCCTCGCTACTCGGCAGCGCGTGTGGCCTGCTGATGATTGCCTTTGGCGGCGTGAAGCTGCAAAGCCGCATCCCGTTCGGCCCCTATCTCTCGGCCGCCGCGCTCATCTGGGTTTTTTGGGGACCCGCCCTTTTCGAAGCTTACGTCCGGCTGATGCGGGGTTAAGTCCCGTGTGTCCTTCGCTTCTTCCCGCCTAGACATGGAGACCACCGTGACCGCTCTCACGCAACACGCTTTTTTCCTGATGTCGGGCGGACGCCCACTGTCCGCCACGTTTTTCGCGCCCGGCAAAATCTGCGGCGCAGTGCTGTTCGTCCCGCCTTTCTGCGAAGAACGCAAAGGCGCCTTGCCTGTTTTTGTACAGACCGCCCGCGCGTTGGCCGAGAGACAGGTCGCCTCCCTGCTTTTCGATTTCGCGGGGTGCGGCGATTCCGCCGGCGACTTCGAGACCGTGCCTCCGGAAACCTTCGAGGCCGATTGCGAGTCTGCCTGGGGATGGCTCAAACAGGTCTTCCCCACCGTCCCCTGTGCCGTGCTCGGACTGCGGACCGGGGCGTTACTCGCCGCACGGCTGGCTGCACGCCATCCCGACACGGCCGCACTGGGCGCGTGGTCGCCCGTAACCGGTGACGTTTTTATCCGCCAGCTTCTGCAGCGCCGCATGGTGAACGACATGGTCGCCTACGGAAAAGCCAGGGAGAGCCGCGCCACACTGGAAGATACGTTGCGCCTGAGCGAATCCGCCATCGATCTGGACGGGTACCTTGTCACCGGAAGCTTCTGCGCCTGGCTGCGGTCGCTGACACCGTTGCCCATCCGCGCCCCGGCACTCGTGTTCTCCGGCGGCCATGACGAGAAGACCCGCGCCGCCTTTGCCGCGTTGTCGCACCACACGCAATGCCCGGAGACACGTTACCCGCCTTTCTGGAATACGGTCGGCCACGTTGATCTTGCAGGGCTCACGCGGGAAACGGCCGCATGGCTTGCGGCGCAACTGTCTCAGGGACGTGAGGCACCGGACGTGCCCGCCGCGCCCCCCCTGACGGCACCGTGCGTTTCCAGCACCGGGGCAGAGTTGCTGACGCTCCCCGGCACACCAGCGGTGCGTGCGATTCTCGATACGCCTTCTGTCCCGCCGCATGCGGGCGCCCTTTTCCTGCACGGCTGGTCCGGGAACCGCACCGGGCCGCACCGGCTGTTCACACGTTTCGCCCGCCAGCTCGCCCCGCGCGGATTCCTCTGCCTGCGCCCGGACTTCACCGGGCGCGGCCTCAGCGACGGCGAAGCGGCTGACGCCTCGATCGGAGGGATGGCGGAAAACGCGCAAGCCGCCTTGGACGTTTTGCACGCACGTCTTCCGCCCGGTGCTCCCGTCGTTGTGATCGCCATCTGTTCGGGGTGTAAGGTTGCCGTGACACTCGCCGCCGACAACCAAAACATCTCCCGTCTTCTGCTCTGGTCCCCCGAATCCATGGGTTCCCTGCGCAGTGCCGCCACCGGCTCAAGGAAAACATGGGGCGCACTCGCGGCCTACACGCGCAAACTTTTGCGTCCCGAGACGTGGAAGAAACTGCTGAGCGGAAAGGTGCAGGCCGGGCTCGTGGCGAAAGCGCTGGTCAAACACGAGACCCGCAGTGCGGAGGAGGCCATACAGGAAGACGGCACTCTCGTAAAGTTCCGCGCGT
>JAQVSS010000295.1 GCA_028700415.1 Kiritimatiellia bacterium | reverse complement strand
CTCGCCCCGCGTGATGAGCGCAAGTTACTTGACCTGTTCTCGGGACACAAACGCGCCGGCGTGCCGTTTGAGCAGACGGAGTATTTCTCGCGCGACTTCACGCCGTTTATTCCGTTGCATGAGTATTTGAGCCCTGAGTACAAGCGCTCCACGGCGGGTGAAATCCGAAAGATCGATTTTGCGAAGGCTCTGTCTCCACGAATGAAAGAGGCGTTGAGACGAGCTGTGGAACTGTATTCGGACGAGGAGTAGCTTATGACCCAGTGCGGATACCTGTTGGACACGAACATTCTCTCCCTTCTGACACGGGCCAAGGACGATCCGGGCAGGCTCAAAGTGCAAACCAAACTTGCATCCCTTGATGGTGTGGAGCCCCTTTACATGTCAGCCGTCTCGTGGGGCGAAATCGAGTATGGTTGGCGCTCTGGCGCGAAAGACCTGTTGCGTGATGATGATCGCGGGTTGCTCTCTCGCTTCAGGCCGTTGACGGTCACGCAAAACACGGGCGAGGCCTACGCGGAAATCAAAGCCCGGTTATTCAACAAGTATGCCCCCCAAGAGATGCGGTCCAAGAAACGCCGGGTTGAGCAACTGAAAGATCCGCTGTCCGGGCATGCGTTGGGTGTTCAGGAGAATGACGTGTGGCTTGCGGCTCAGGCTTTTGAACGCAACCTTGTTTTGGTGACGGGCGACCGGATGCGGCGCATCAAGTCGGTGATTGCCGCTATCGACACCTTGAAGTTTGAGGATTGGGCGGGGAATGAAGTCTGAGAAATATGGCGATTTGAGCCGCGAGGAACTGGTCCGGTTGCTGGAGCGGCGCGGAAAAGAACCGCAGCGTCGCTTCGGGCTGGTCTGGGAACAGGACGATTCCGAACGCGAGGCCGTGCCGAACGCCGATTTCGTGGCGCTGGAACCCGACGACGCGCTTTCGTGCGGCGAGGCGCCGTACCGCAACCTGTTGATCGAGGGCGACAACTGCGACGCGCTGCGGTACCTGCGCATGACCCACGCCGGCAGGGTCAAGTGCATCCTCATCGATCCGCCCTATAACACCGTCAACCGGGACTTCATCTACAACGCTTACATGGTTATGCCGGAAGGAAAGGGGAGACGTGAGGAAAAAGATAAAAGTCAACTGCGGTGGGAATGGAACACTTCTGGCCGTCTTTTTTTTAAGTCTGCTGTTGGGATGTTCCCGTGAGAGTAAAAAGGTGCCAGGCAAGCCTGACCGCGCACAGGCGGATGTTTCTCTGTCCTCGATCAAAGAAGTGCCGATCACCTGTCTGGCTGATTTAAAAGGCAAGAAGATCGCATCCCTGACGGGGACGTCGTTCGACGTCAGCATCAACCGGGTGATTCCCGGTGTGACGCACATGTATTTCAACGATTCCTCCGCGATGGTGCAGGCCGTCCTGGCCGGCAAGGTGTCGGCGTGGGCCGCCGACGCGCCGGTCGCCCGGCTGGTTGCGGCGCAATTTCCGGAACTGTCGATCCTGCCGGAGCTGATCTGCGTGGATCACTATGGCCTTGCCGTCCGGAAGGGGCATCCTCTGGGGCGGCAGGCGAGCGAGGTCATCGGGCGCTTCAAAAAAGACGGCACGATGAAAGCGATGGAGGACAAATGGTTCGGCGCTGATCCGGCGGTGAAGGTGATTCCCGACCTATCGGGCAAAGACGGGTTCGACGGGCGCGCCGGCGTCATCCGGTTCGGGCACGACACGGTGACCGAACCCATGAGCTACGTCGGCGACAAGGGCGCTTCGCTCGGCCTCGACGTGGAGCTGGCCGTGCGCATTGCCCATGCGCTGAACATGAAAATCGAGCGGGTGCCGATGAACTTCGGCGGCCTGATCGCGGCGCTCCAGTCGGACAAGGTGGACATGGTTGCGGGGTGTATGACCATCACGGAGGAACGCAAAAAAAGCGTGGACTTCACCGTCTCCTACCATTCCGGCGGGCAGGCCCTGTTGGTGAAAAAGGCACGGGCAGAGGCCGCAGGGGCCAGGAATCCGGCCGTTGCGGAAAAGATTACCGGCGTTTCACAGCTTGCCGCGAGTTTCAGGCGGACGTTTGTAACGGAAGACCGGTATAAACTGGTGTGGCAGGGGATACAGGTGACGCTGCTGATCTCCGTCCTCTCCGCGGTCTTCGGCACGCTGCTGGGGTTCGGTGTCTGCCTGATGCGCCGGGCGAAATCCGCGTGGCTGTATATTCCGGCCAAGGTCTTTATCCGGGCCATTCAGGGAACGCCCATTGTCGTGCTGCTGATGATCCTGTACTACGTCATTTTCGGCGGGGTGGATATCGATGCGGTCCTTGTCGCAATCATCGGCTTTTCCATCAACTTTGCCGCGTATGTGTCGGAGATGATGCGGACGGGCATCGACGCGGTGGACAAGGGACAGCACGAGGCGGCGGTGGCGCTCGGTTTCAACAGGGTTGAGGTGTTTGCTAAAATCACGTTCCCGCAGGCGGCGAGACACGTGCTGCCGGTTTTCAAGGGCGAGTTCATCTCGATGCTCAAGGCGACCTCGATCGTCGGGTACATCGCCATCCAGGATTTGACCAAAATGAGCGACATCATCAGGAGCCGCACCTACGAGGCGTTCTTCCCGCTGATTGCGACCGCCCTGATCTATTTCGCCATCGCCTACGCGATGATGTTCCTGCTCTCCCTGGTGGAAGTGAAAGTCGACCCGAAGCGGCGGGCGCGGGTGGTGAAAGGAGTGGCACGCTCATGATCAGCGTCAAACATTTATCCAAGGACTTCGGCGCTTCGGCGGTTTTGAAAGACATCAACGTTGAAATCAAGAAGGGCGAGGTCATTTCCATCATCGGTCCCTCGGGTACGGGTAAGAGCACGTTTCTACGCTGCCTGAACCTTCTCGAAAACCCGACGGGCGGCGAAATCATCATCGACGGCCTCAATCTGCTCGACAAGAAAACCAACGTCTTCCGGCTTCGGCAGAAGATGGGGATGGTGTTTCAATCCTTCAACCTGTTCTCGCACCTGATGGTGATTGAGAACATCATGCTCGGGCCGGTCGACCTCTTGAAGATGAGCCGTCAGGAAGCCTTTGACGAGGCGATGAAACTGCTGACGATGGTCGGGCTTGCGGAAAAGGCGTATGCCTATCCCGACGAGCTGTCGGGGGGGCAGAAGCAGCGGGTCGCCATTGCCCGGACCCTCGCGATGCGTCCGGAGATCGTGCTGTTTGACGAACCGACCTCCGCGCTCGACCCGACGATGGTCAGCGAGGTCTTGGCGGTGGTCCGCAAACTCGCGGAAGAGGGGATGACCATGATGATCGTCACCCATGAAATGAAATTCGCGCGGGACGTTTCCACGCGCGTGTTGTTCATGGAGGAAGGCGTCATTTATGAAGAGGGTCCGCCCCAGCAGATTTTTGAGCGGCCGCAGAGGGACAAGACGCGGGCGTTCATCCACAAAATTAAAACCTTCGTGTTCGAGATCCGGTCAAAGGCCTTTGACATTTACAGCCTCAATGCGGGCATTGAAGGGTTTGGACGGAAACAGATGCTGTCGCAGAAGCAGATCTATAACATCGAGTTGGTGGTCGAGGAGTTGGTCATCAACAAACTTCTTGAAAGGCAGGGCTCTCCGGTTGATATCACCCTCAGCGTCGGTTATGTTGAAGAGAGCGGGGGCATTGAATTGACACTGACCTACGCGGGGCCAGCCTACAACCCGTTGGAGGATGACGTTGAGGAGGGCGATCTTTCCGTGCTGATCGTCAAGAAGATGATGAAGGCCTGCACCTGCGTGTCCGAAGCGGGGAAGAACAAACTGCGGCTCACGCTGTAAGGGTTGGCAACATGCGCAAAACGTTTCAAAAATGGCTCTTCCTCTTTGTGGCGGCCGCCTTTTTGGTGACCTTTGGGATTTCCTTCTACATTGAGACCCGGCAGGCCAAGAACAATGCGGTCGGGTTGATCAAACTGAAAATGGAGGATGCCCGGAAACAGATCCAGATGAACCGCGAGAACGTGGCGGTGATCCGTGCGATCGCCGATGCCACGGCGCTTGCGAAAGCGAGGGCTTTCGCGAAAATGGTCGCGCTGCAGCCGTCGGTGCTGAAGAACCGGGAAGAGCTCGAAGACATCCGCCGCCGCCTGGATGTGGATGAACTCCACGTGTCGGATGAGAAAGGCATCCTGATCGCCAGCATTCCGGCCAAATACGAGGGGTATGACATGGCGGCCTCGGAACAGTCCGGCGCGTTTATGGCGGCCCTGAGCCACCCGGATTTCGCCTTGGCGCAAGAGCCTAAGGGGAAAGGCATCAACGGGGAAATGTTCCAGTATGCCGGCGTCGCCCGTATCGGCACTCCCGGTATCGTGCAGATCGGCTACCACCCGAAACGATTGCAGAAGGCGATGGAGGTCGCCGACATCGAAAACCTGTCCGCAGGTTTCCGCATCGGGAAAAGCGGCCGCATCATCATCGGGCGGGACGGCAAGATCGTCAGTATCGACAACCGCGCGTTCATCGGGAAGGGGCTGACGGAATACGGCTTTTCCCCCGCACAGCTTGCGGGCGAAGCCGACTTTTTAGTGAACGTTCAGGGGACGCGCTATCTGGGCGTGTCCGGGAAATATGGAGAGTATACCCTTGTCGGCATCCTGCCGCATGCGGAGATGTATGTCGGGAGGAACGAGATGGGGCTCTTCCTGATTGTCTGCAACCTGATCCTTTTCACGGTGGTGTTTATCCTCGTTTCCTTCCTTGTCCAGCGGGTGGTGATCGACGGGATTTACAGCGTCAACCGGTCGCTGAAGAAAATCACCAAGGGGGATCTGAACGAGCGGATTGAGGTAAAGACGAACACGGAGTTTGCCGCGCTCTCGGAGGGCATCAACTCGACGGTCGCGGCTTTAAAGGACGCCATTAACGAGGCGGCCGCCCGGATCGATGCGGAACTGGAATTCGCGCGCGCCATTCAGCAATCTTCCCTCCCGAACGTGTTCCCCCCCTACCCGGGCCGTCCGGAATTTGACATCTACGCCACCATGCACACGGCCAAAGAGGTGGGCGGCGATTTCTACGATTTCTTCCTGATCGGGGAACGTCACTTGGCGGTGCTGATCGCCGATGTGTCAGGGAAAGGGATCCCGGCGGCCCTCTTTATGATGACCACGAAAACCCTGATTCAGAATCTGGCGGAATCGGGGGCTTCGCCCGACAAGGTGTTCACGGAGGCGAACCGGCATCTCTGCGCAAACAACGAGATCGGCATGTTTGTCACCGCCTTCATGGGTGTCCTTGAACTGGACACGGGCACGTTCACGTGCGTCAATGCCGGGCACAATCCGCCACTGTTGAAGCAGGCGGGTGGCCCGTACACGTGGCTCAGACTGCCGCCCGGCTTTGTCTTGGGCGGTATGGACGGCATGCGCTATAACCAGAGCGAATATG
>JAQVSS010000042.1 GCA_028700415.1 Kiritimatiellia bacterium | reverse complement strand
ACCAGCGATGAGCGCGCTTATATGCGGGCGCTGCTCAATTACAAGTGGTTTGGGGGGGCGCATCCGGGTGCGTTCGTCACCAATGACCTGGCCGCGATTTCGGTCGCCGCAGGTTCGGCGCTCGACCTCCAAGGCCTCGGCGATCTTGTGGCGGCGTCGGTCTCGGAACTCTCCGGCGCTGGCACGCTCACCGCGAAAACACTTGATTTCTCGGGTACGCTTAACGTCACGATCGCGAACGGATCGAGCGATTGCCTGACGGTCGAAGGCGCGCTCAACCTCGGCGAAGTGGAACTTGTGGTGAACGAGGACACCTCGGCAGGCAAGAGCGAGCTCGGCGATTATCCGGTTCTTGCCGCGACATCGCTCGTCGGCTTCGATCGGAATAAGTGGACGGTGACCGGTGTGGATAATGACCGGACGTACAGTCTGGCCGAGCGCGACAATACCGTTTATCTCCTGATCCGCCAGCGCGGCATGGCCGTTCTCCTGAGATGAGGCATAGCATAACATAATGAACACTTATTCTCTCTTCGCGCTTTTCGCCGCTGTGTCTTCAACCGCGTTTGCCGGCGTTTCCGTAACCAACGACTGTGCGGTCATGACGTTCGACGGGGCGGGGCGGGTCACCTCCCTCGTCGAGCGGGCGAGCGGTCGGGAACTCGCCGGCACGCCCAAGCATTTCGTCTACGTCGGCGACGTCAAATACGTGACGCCGGAGAAACTGGAACCGTGTGGCAGTGATACGTTCAAATGGACGTTTCCGGCGAACAAGGGTGGTGGCGAAGTCGTGCTTTCGGTCAAGTCGTTCGGGCCCGGTTGGGAGGTGGTGGTCGTCTCCGCCGACGTGCCGGGCTCGACAGCGCTCTATTTCGGTCAGATTCAAGCGCGGCACACCAAGTATCAGGGACGTCTGACATGCATGTATTCCGACGACGAGTCGGCGCTCTGCGTCCGCAGCTACACGGCGGACAGCATCATGACCTGCCATAACAATATCCTTTGGGTGAAGGTTCCGGTCAAGCGCGGGTATGCCGGCAAGAAGCTTGGGATCATCGCCTGTCCGCGCAAGGACATTATCCCCGCGCTCCGCAAACTGACAGAGGTCGCCGGGGCGCCGAGGACCGTCAATGGCGGCGCGTGGTCACTTGGCGCGGAAGCGAACCGCGGTTCCTATGTGTTCGCCGACCTCTACGCCCACACTGTTGACGACTGGATCGACTTCGCGCTTCGCGGCGGTTTTGACACGATCCACCTGCACGGCTGGTGGGATACGCGCGGACACTATGATGTCAACCCGCACATGTTCCCCGGGGGAATCGACGACTGGACGAACGTTGCCCACCGCATCCACGCCGCGGGGCTCAAGGTCGGCATGCATACGCTCACTGCCGGCATTCAGCCGCGCGACAAGTGGGTTTCCGGCGAGAAATGCTCGCGCGATTTCATCGACTGGTGTGTCCACACGCTTGCCAAGCCGTTCGGCACCAACGACACGGAAATCGTCGTAGAGGAGGCACCGGGAGATGTTCACCACACCTTTCACAGCTACGGGTCGCATGGCAACACGCTCCGCATTGGTGACGAGGCTGTCACCTACAGCGGCATCCGGCGCGAAAAACCCTACGCCTTCACCGGCGTGAAACGCGGCGCGTACGGAAGGAAAATCGGCGGGCCTTATCTGGCCGGCACCCAAGCGCATTATCTCTACCAGCGCTACGATGCCTTCTATCCCGATCCCGATTCGCAACTGATGGAAGATCTGGCCGCAGCGATCGGTAAGATGCGCGACGCGGGTGAGATCGATCAGATCTACCTCGACGGCGCGGAAGCGATGCTGGACAATCAGATCAACGATCTCCACCGTCAGCGGATTGTGCCGCATCTTGCGAAGGATATGTTGATCGAAGGCAGTAACGGCGACGCCTATGTCTGGTGGTTTCTCTCGCGCTACGGCGCGTGGGATCGTCCGTACTGGGGAGTCAAACGCATGCACGATGACCATCTTCGCGACGTGGAGCGGGCGCGCACCGCCAATCTTCTCGAACCGCAGATGGGGTGGTGGCATCCGACGACGGGCAGTGAAAAGTGCCGCGGTCACTTCCTCGACGAAATGGAGTATTTCGCCGCGAAGAACACCGGGGTCGACACTTCGATGTCCATCCAGGGGGTGGGCGGCGTTTCGGCGTTGACGCCGATGCCGTTTTCGGTGATGCGGCAGATCACCTTGCTCGGGTGGTACGAGCGCTTCCGCATGGCACGGGCGTTCACTGACGGCGCCGTCTCATATTTCCGCCAACCGCGTTCCGAAGCGCGGCTTCGGCAGGACGACGCGGGCGATTGGCGGCTGACGCCGGTTACCTGCATCGTACACCGCGTCACCGGCGGAGCCGATGGAAGTGAGGTGTGGAACGTCCGCCTTGACCGTAAGGCTTCCGCCGCTATCCGCGTCGAATCGCTGTACGTGGCGCATGATGACATCAAAACGAACGCCGTGCCGCTGCTGACGCTCGCCGATAAGGCGCAGATGCAAGTGTGTCGTCCCCAGCCCGGCAAAATCGACTTCGAATTCGCCGAAGGCTGTGACAGCACGCGCGGCAAAACGTTCAAGCTGACGGCCCGGAATCGTCGCGGTAGCGCGCGCGCCGCCTGCGTCTACGTCGAGCGCAACTGGACGGAGCAGCCCTATTATTCCATCAAGAATCGTCCCGCGTTCGGCGTCTGGGTCAAAGGCGACGGCAAGGGTGCGCTCCTGGCGATCGAGCTCGCGACTCCGAAGCTCTACCACCTCGGACGTTCGCCGCATTTCGTCAAACTCGACTTTACCGGGTGGCGCCACTTCACGTTTTTACTGCGGGAACGTGAAGCGTCGGAAGCGTACGAACACATCTGGCCGTACGGACTCCATCCGATGATCGTCTGCGCCACGCCACTCAACATCGAGCATCTCTCGAACGTCCGCATCGCCCTCAACAACCTGCCGGTGAATGAACAGACGGAAGTGGAGCTTTCCGAGTTGATGGCCTTCCCGATCGGCAAGAACGTTACAGACAAGCCTGTGCTGTCTGTCAACGGTCGGGATGTTGAACTGCCGTTCGCGCTGGCGTCGGGTGAATTCGCCGAGCTTGAGGGTGGCCAATGGCGGCGTTATTCCGAACAGGGCGAACTCATGCGCGTCGCGTCCGGCCCGAACGTCAGCCTCGAGCAAGGCGACAATGTGATCGCCTATCGTGGCGTGGCGGGAGGGGCACAGCCGTCGCGCGTGGAAACGACCCTTTTCGCGCTCGGTTCTTCGCTGTCAGCGTTGAAGCCGCGTTCGACGTGGACGGCTGAAATGGAGAAAGCACTCTCCTACGAGGCGGTGATGCCGTCCGTATACGCGCCGTCACGCGGCCTTGTCGACATCCGTCCGGTAGTGGCGCGTCCCAATGAGAAGGCGCGGGTCGAGATGACGGTGTTCGGGCCCGTCGCAAACCCGACGCTTGTCTGGGCAGGCGACCGCTGGACCTTCAGGACGAACATTGCGAAGGGCCAACGTCTATTCTGCCGGGACGGACTCAACTGGTACGTCCAGAACGGTAAGCGCGAAACCGTCGCCGCCGGCAAACTGGAACAGCAGCTCCCGGTCATAAACGGAATGAATCGCTTCAATTTCGAGTCATCGGATCCTAAAACGGCCGATGCACGGATTGATGTTGTGAAGCGCTATGTGACGGATATTCCCACTTATTTTGACAGGGCGACCGTCAAGATCAAGTCGACTCTTGACGGCACGCTGCAGCCCTCGTACTTTTTCCCGGCGAAAACGCGCCCCGGGGAGAAGGCGCCGCTACTTGTCGCTTTCCACACATGGAGTTACGACATTTCCTACAACGTTATCTATCACGCGACGCTGGCGGAATGCCGCAAGCGCGGATGGTCGCTCTTGTGTCCCAACTTTCGCGGTCCCAACAAGACGCCGCAGGGGTGTGGGTCGGATTTGGCGGTGCAAGATGTTGTTGACGCAGTCAACTGGGCGAAGGCCAACCACCCGATTGACGAAGATCGCGTCTATGCGATGGGCGGTTCTGGAGGCGGACACATGACCTTACTCATGGCTGGCCGTCATCCGGATATCTGGGCTGGCTGCTGCGCGTTCTGCCCTCTGAGCGATTTGGCGTTCTGGCATCCGCGGAGCAAGGCGCTTGGCCATGAGTATTGGCGGCATCTCGAGCTGGTCTGCGGCGGCACGCCCGAGGAAAAGCCGGAGGAGTATGCCCGCCGTTCGCCGGTCACGTATCTCGCACGCGCGAAAGCGGCGGGAGTGAACATCAGCATTGCGACCGGCATTCACGACGGGCACGTCGGCAAGGGGTCGGTTCCCGTGTCGCTTGCGATGCGCGCGTTCAACGTGCTTGCCGATGAAAAAGACCGGATCTCCGAAGCGACGATGAATGACATCGACGAGAACGAAAAGGTGCCGCAGGCGGAGCTTTTCAGGGGCCATGACCCGTTCTATTCGGGCGACTACCGCGCTTATCTGAAACGCACTTCCGGCAATGCGCAGGTGACGATCTTCGAGGGCGGACACGGCGGCAGCAGTGAAGCCGGATTTTACTGGTTAGATCGGCAGCGGAGGGGCGTCAAGGCGGATTGGACGCTGCCCGGCGGTGCCGGCGGAGCTGTTTACAACGAGTTGACGAAATGAGCCGGCTCGCGCATGGCCGCCAAAAGAAAATATTACGCATGAACAGGAAGAAGTATTTCTCGTTTTGCATCATCGCACTCGCTTTCGTCGCATTCGCGGACCGCAAAGTCACCTCGCTCTCGGGAACCGGATGGACATTGGACGGCGAGCCGGTTTCGGTTCCGCATACCTGGAACGCCGTTGATGGCTGCGATGGCGGGGTCAACCCGCCTAAAACGTTCACGTCCTGCCGCGCCTCTTCGTATGTGCGCAAGGCGGCGACTTATACGCGCGCACTTCCCGATCCGACGCTCGGCAAGCGCCAGTTCGTAAAGTGCGAAGCGGTGTCGATCAAAGCGACCGTCCGCGTCAACGGCAAGGAGGTCGGACGCCATCGCGGAGCTTTCACCGCGTTCTGTTTTGAGGTGACGGATTTCCTCAAGCCCGCCGGGAACCGGATCGAAATCGTCGCGGATAATACGCTCGACGAGGACATTCCCCCGATTGTCGGCGACTTCACGATGTACGGCGGCGTTTACCGTGACGTGTGTTTCATCGAGACCGATCCGGTGTGCATCGACCTCGTGACGGACGGCGCGGACGGCGTGGTCATCGAAGCTGATCCCGCGACCGGCGAAGTCGTCGCCCGCGTCAGTGTGCTCGGCGGCACCAACGAAACGCGACGTTTCAGTTTTCCTAAGCCGAAACTCTGGAGCCCCGAGCATCCGGCGATGTATTCGGTGAAGATCGCGATCACCCAAAAGGGGTCGAAGGATGAAGTGGATATCCCGTTCGGCTTCCGTTCGACCCGGTTCGACGACACCGGCTTCTATCTGAACGGGGAACGCCGCAAATTCCGCGGTGCCTGCCGCCATCAGGACCGCGAAGGCAAGGGTTGGGCGGTTTCGCGCGAAGACGAGGCCGGGGACGTCAGGATAATGAAAAAGATGGGCTGCGATGCTATGCGCGCTTCGCATTATCCGCAGAGCAAGAATTTTCTAGACGCGTGCGACAAGGCGGGACTCATGGTCTGGAGCGAGACCGCGCTCGTCAACGAGGTCACGTTCTCGGAGGCGTTTCACAACAACATGCTCCAGCAGACACGCGAGATGGTGGCGCAGCGTCGGAACCACCCCTCGATCGTCGTTTGGGGTCTTTTCAACGAAATCTACAGCGGGTCAAAGCACAAGGCCGGCACGATCGAAAAGTATCTGGAGGACGTGCGGGATCTTTTCCGCGCGATGGATCCCTCGCGCAAGGTCGTGTGCGCTTCAAACCAGTACGGACGCAAGGAACTGAGCCAGGTTGCGGACTTCTGCGCTTTCAACGTCTATCCCGCTTGGTATGACGTGAGACCTTGGTATTTCCGTCGTCTCGACCGCGACGGGCGGATGATGCGGGACCTGCTCGTGAATCTGCGGGAAAAGAACGGACTCAAGAGCATCGGCATCGGCGAATACGGCGCCGGCGGCAGTGTCCACCGGCACAACGAGCCGTTCCTTACACTTCCCTATGCCAAACATGACGATGCCGAGGAGTATCAGGCAGCTTACCATTATTGCAATTACCGGGCGATCCGTGATGATGACAAGGTGTGGGGGTCCTTCATCTGGCAAATGTTCGATTCCGGCTCCGATCTCCAGCACGAACCCGGCCGCCCGGGGTGCAACACCAAGGGGCTCGTCGAATTCGACCGCAAGACACCGAAAGACGCATTCTATTTCTACAAGGCGATCTGGAATCCTGAACCCATGTTGCATCTTACGGGCTCGCGGCGCAAGACCGTAACCAACCTGACGACCACGGTGTTCGGTTTCTGCAACGCAGGCAAGGTGGAGTTTTTCCTGAACGGCGAGAAGTACGGTGAGCAAGCTCCGGACGATCTTGCGGCGGTCATCTGGGAGAACGTCCCCCTGAAGCCGGGAAAAAACACGATCGCGCTTAAATGCGGGAAACTCGCAGAAAGCATGACGCTCCAAGCGCCGGACCGAGTCAGAATCGCCACAAAAGAGAAGAACCCGGTTAAGGCGTTCAAGGCGGCGGCCGCGAAACTGGGCCCGGCGGGCGGCGTCATCGAATTCGAGCGGGGTGAATACCGTATTCCGGAATCGTCGGCGACCGACATGCGCTTCTACATCTCGAACCACGACCAGAGCGACGTCCACCATGTGGCGTTCCCGATCGTTGGGGCCACCAACCTGACGATTGAGGCGAACGGATCGGTCTTCATGTTCGGAGGCAAACCGATTCCGTTCGCGGTCATCGACAGCCTCGGGGTGACGTTGAAGGGCTTCAGCGTCGACTCGTCCTATGCGTTCATGCCGGAACTCGTCATCACCGGCTTCAAGGACGGCAAGACGATCGTGCGGATGGATCCGGCGTGCCAGCCGCATCGCGTGAAGGACGGGCGCATCCTCTTTTCCGGCGAGGGGTGGGAATTTTCCGTCCATCACGCCAAACTTTTCGACGGTGAAACCCGCGAACTTGTGGAGCGCTCGGGCGACATTCCCTATCAAGGCAAGGCGGAGGAGCTTTCCGAAGACACGCTCGCGCTCGAATACGATTTTTCGAAACGCGGCAAAGGGGGCAAGATCGGCGATGTGGTGGTGCTTCGTCCACCGCTCAGGCCATGCCCCGGCGTATTCGTCGCCGGATCGAAGGACACCGTTCTCGAAGACGTTGCGATCCACTCTTCGCTCGGCATGGCGCTCATCGCCCAGCGCAGCGACAACGTGACCTGGCGCGGAACGGGGTGCCCTGAAGACCGTAAAAGCGGCGTTTTCCCGCGCAAGGTGACGGGGCGCTATGCGTCGGCTCATGCGGACGCTTCGCATTTCTCGAACGTGAAGGGACAGGTCACGGTAGAGAACTGTCTTTTCGAGGGAATGATGGACGATGCGATCAACGTGCATTCGACCTGCCTTTTCGTGACCAACGTTGTCGCGCCGAATGCGATCCGCTGCCGTTACATGCATCCGCAAGCGGTCGGATTCGACATCTTCCTGCCGCGGGAAAAGCTCCGGTTCATCGACGGCGACACACTGGAGACTGGCCCCGAAGTAGTGGTCGCCGGGGTCGTGCGCCATGATGCGCGGGAAGTGACGCTCACGCTCGACTGTCCGATTCCGGAGGGCTTTGGCGTCGGTGATGCGGTCGAGAACGCAGACTATCAGTGTGCCGCTACGTTCCGCGGCAATACGGTACGCTTCAACCGCGCGCGCGGCACGCTCTTTACAACACCCAAACCTGTGCTGATCGAGTCAAACCTGTTCGACCGCGTGTCGGGTTCGGCGATCCTCTACGCCGGCGACGCCCATTACTGGTTCGAGTCCGGCGCGTGCCGCGGGTCGGTCATCCGCGGTAACGTTTTCCGCAACTGCATGACCTCTTACGGCAGCCACGGCTATTGCAACGGCATCCTTTCGTTCTGCCCGGAGGTGCATGACATCGCGCGGCAGAAGAAACGCTATCACGGCAGTATCACGGTAACCGACAACCTCTTCGAGACGTTCGACGTGCCGCTCGTCTACGCCTATTCTGTGGACGGACTCGTCTTCAGGAATAACCGGGTCGTCCGCAATTCCCTTTATCGGGGCGCGGGCAAGCCGGCGTTCATCTTCGGGCACAGCGAGAATGTCAAAACCGATGAGGTTTTTCAGTTCCTGAACGTGGTGAGCTTTTCTCCCGGCAAGGAGAACATCGCGGCCAAGGACATGATCGAATATACGGATAAAACCGGCAACGGAATCGTCCTCTATTCGCTCACGCTTCATCCGGAAGGCAAGCCCGCCTGGAAGAAAGTCGAGGCGGCTGTGGCGAGTTACCGCAAATTCGCCAAGGCGCTCGAAGGCACCAAAGTGCGGCCGGCGATTCTGCTGCAGGCGATTCTGGGGCACTGGCCGCGCGTGGACGAGGAGATCGAGCCGTGGCAGCGGACGATCGACGTTGACGGCAATGCGGTGCGGTTCTGTCCGCTCGATCCCGGCTTCCGCAAGTACATACGGGACGTCGGCACGGCGTTCGCCAAGGAGCGTCCTGCGCTCATTTTAGGCGATGACGATATCCGCGCCTTCTCGCCGAAGGCGGAGTGTTTCTGTCCCCTTCATACAGCCGAGTTTAACCGCCGCACGGGCCGGAACCTTACATCGGACGAATTCCGCGCGGTGATCCGTAAAGCAGGAGTGGACAGTCCCGAGCACGAGGCGTTCACGAAGATGCAGTTCGACATGGTCAACGACGTCTGCAGGCTTCTCCGCGACGGTATCGATTCAATCGACCCGTCGATCCCCGGGGGCGTTTCGATTCCGGGCTGGGTATGGGCGACCCGCAACGCGCCCGACGCGGCGAAAATCATGGCTGGTAGGTGCCCGACGTTCGCGCGGCTCTGCAACGGGCAGTACTCCGAGAATACCATCCGCGGCGATCTGCCGAATAACGTCCTTTTCAGTCAGGCGATGGTTGAATGGTTCGGCGGCAGGATCAATTCGATCCTCGACGAATCGGACACGTATCCGCATAACCTCTGGTCTAAGTCAGCGAGCGCGATGCACGCGAAACTGGTTGCCGGCGCGTTCGTAGGCCTCAAAGGTTGCAAGGTCTGGTACGTGAATTCACGCAAGGGCGCTTACCCGGTTTCGCGTCATTACACGGATATCCTCGCTGAGCACAAGGGCTATTACAACGCGATTTCCCGTGTCGAGAGCGAAACCGTGCCGGCCGGCGTGCGGATACCGTGTCACCGCAGGTTCCCGGTCAACACGGTGATGCAGGTCGGCACCGGCGCGGAGCGCAAGCGCCCGCAGGACTCCAACGGCTGGGCTGAGACCGTTTTCGGCAGATTCGGCGTTCCATTCGTCGCCACGCTCGAGTTTGACAAGGAAGGCGTTTATGCTGTCGCGGGCGTGGAAGCTGTTGCGCGCTTCAGTGACGAGGAACTCGAACGGCTGCTTTCGTCCAAGCTGCTTATTGATGCCGATGCGGCGCGCGCGGTTGCGGCGCGGGGATTTTCCGGGTTGATGGGAACAGCGGTCAAAGATGGCGGGCTCAAGTTCACCGGCGAACGCGATGAGAAGTCCGGCGACGACATCGGGTTCGCAAGCTGGTTCAAGCCACCGGTTTTCGAGCCGGCCCGAGACGCCGTGGTTTTGTCCTGGCTCGTTCGCCGCCCGTACTCCGGCGCAGTGGAATTCACTCGCGTTTCCCCGTCCGCGGTCAAATACCGCAACCGGCTTGGCGGCACAGTCGTATCCGTCGCCTACAACATGAAGATGGGTGTCACCTATCAGTGCGGGGAGGCGCGTCAGCGGTGGCTTTGGCGGATTCTGGATGAGCTGAACGGCAGGCCTTTCGACAATATCTCCGGTGATCCGCAGAACATGCTCGTTCTCGTGCGCCGCCATGACGACGGGCGCGAAATCGTTGCCGCGGTTAACCTCAACCCCGATCCGCTCGGGGCGCTGCGGTTCAGGCGCGCGAAGAAGCCCTCAGCTGTGGAGACGATGGCTCCTGACGGCGAGTGGGTTAAAACCGGCTTCGCTTGGGGGGACGGTATGCTCACCGTTCCCGGCCCCGTCCGATGCTACGGTGACAAGATCGTGCGGATAAGCGAATGAAACGAATCGCGCGCTTTGTCTGCCTGCTCCCACCATCCATGTGTCTATGCGCTGGGCGGGTTGATCCGCCGGAGGTGCGCTCTGGCCTCTTTTAGGGCAATTCAACTACTAGAGCGTTTTCGCAAAAGGTGTAGCAGCTCCGGGTAGGGACACCTCTCCGAGGCGTCCGCGGACGGTTCGGGGAACCGTCCCTGCCGAATGTCCATTGATGGCGTTGCCATGCGGGAAGAGTGTCAATTTCCAAACAAAACGGCTATACGGTTAATTAAATTCTCTAATTTCTTTACTCCGAACTAACCTTGATTGCAAGATTCCTCACTTCGAGCCAACCGCCGTTGTAGACGCCGAAACCGGGACGGAAGACCGTCACCGGATTCACCGGAATCTGATCCTCCGCCGTGAGAACGACGCGGTGGCGAGTCCATTCGCTTGTAACCGGGAAATCTCCGCGCACGAGTCCGGCGCCGTAGGCGCGCCCCGTGAGCTGGAAAACGCAACCGGCCCCCTTACATCCATCCTTTGACTCGCCGCGAGCTTCGAACTCGAAGACGACCTTGTCGCCGGCGTGGATCGCAGGGAACGGCCTCTGCTGGAAGGCGTAAAACGGGAGTTGCTTCTCACCGCTTTTCAATTTGAGGATGCCATCCTTAAACGAGAACTCCTCGCCGGATTTGAGTCCGCCTTTGGTATCCGAGTGCGTCCACTCCGCCGCATCCACTTTGAACGCTCCGTATTGCGTCGTCGCTGTCGTGTAGAGGGCACCGAAACGGTGGAGTCCGGAAAGATAGCGTTCGGAGAAGATAGGGCTCCACACCGTCGAGACGCCGCCGTCCCACCGCCGGGTGCGGAAGACATTGCCGTAGAGGTATCCGCCCGCCTTCGCATCCTGCGGAATCTCGGCGAACGGCACCGCGAACCTGAGCGTCCAGCCCTCTTTTCCGCACATCGTCACGGCCGCGGGGAGTTTGACGGGTTCCGTGCGCTGCGCACCCTCGACGATCACCACGCGGTGTGCCTTGATCTCACCGTCCGGAGAAATGCAGAACTGCAGGTAATCCTTCTCGCGAGCGGTTGCGAGAAAGACTTCGATGCCGTTGCTCCAGCCGTCCAGATCGGGATGCGCCGCGGCATCGCCACCCCGCTCCGCGTACTCGAAGTAAAAATGTGTGGAATCGTTTGCGGCCTTGATTTCCGCGGTGTAGGGGGCGGACTGGTTGAAAAGATCCCGGAACACACTCGCCTTGCGCGCTTTGGTGAAGTCGACCTTTTCAAGGTCGCCGCCGCACTCGCCGCACCACGCGGGCGCGACGTAAGGAATTGGAATCGCCCGCACGCCCTCGCGGTCTTCGAATTCCTTCCGGCCTTCAACCGCCGTGTTCCAGATGCGGTCGCAGTAGTCCTTGACGCGCGCCTTTTCAAGCGGGGTCACCGCAGCGGCCTTGACTGCATCCATGAGCGCATCGAGCCGTTTCACACGTTCCGCCGAGCCGAGAAACCAGTTGTCGCGCTCGGCATGGAACCGGTAGATGTAGGATCCGCCAATCCGCATCGACTTGACGGCATCAGAATAATTTTTGATATCGTAACTTTCCGCTTCAAACGTGTCGCAAAAGGTCTTCATCGCTTGGCCCGCGGCGCCGTAGTAGATCCGGTAGTGTTCGTCGAGGAGCGCCTCGGGATCAACCGTCGGGTCGTCCGCGATCTTCGCGTTCATGTACGCCTCAAGGAGATGGTAGCGCGGTGTGATCTCCGCAAAGAAGCCGCGGATGCCGTCCTCGGCGAATTCCTTGAAGAACTTGCCGTTATGGCGAGGATAGATGATCGGGAAGAACTTGCCGTACTTGTGAACATCTTGCGCCTCAGACCAGGGACAGAGGTAGTAGAGCCAGACCGTGAGCGGCCGTTTCTTGCCCTCGCGCGTCACCCAGCTCTTATATCCGTCGTGCTGGCGCTGGTAGGTGTAAGGATGGAACCAACTTTGGGGGCCGATACACATCTGAACGAGCACGTTGTCCTCAATTTCCATGCCCTCGGGGAAATTCAGCGTGTCGGAATAGGCGAGTGTGCCGATGCCAAGTTTCGGGTCTTTCGCCTTTGCCGCCCGGGCAATGCGGTTGACCCAGTCAAAGTGACGGTAGAGGTAACTTTTGAGCTTGGGGTTTTTCTGGCACGTTTCGCAGAGGCACCACGCGCCAGAGTCCTGCTCCTGCACGGGATAGTAAAAGGGCTGCCCTTCCATCACAGGACGCGAGGCGAAGGTGCCGGAGATCTGCTCGCCGTGGAACATACGTGCGGCCTCGTCCGCAAAATATTCGACCGGTCCCTCCGATGACGTGCAGAGCTGCGGCGGAAGATCCGCGTCGCCAGGATAATCCCACTTGCGCAGGCTGTTCGGCGCGTTCTTGCCCTTGTACCCCTGCGCGAAATAGTCCGGACGAGACTCGATAAAGTGTTTTGCCCTGCTCTTGACAACTGACGGCGCATAATAACGATACCAGATGCCCATGACCGAATGGTTCACTTCGCCAAACATGCAGTTGGCGCGCCAACGGAGCTGAAGCAGCTTCGTGTCGCGGTCGGAGAGGTTCAACTGGGTCTTGCAACGGCTTCCGAAATACGGACGCCGATACGCATACATGGCTGGTGCGCGGCGGACATCGGGAGAGCCCGTGACCGTCAGCATGGATTTCGGCTCAAACGCAATGCCCTGGTCGCCAAAACCGTAAAACCTGACGCCCACATATTTTTCAAGGAAATCGTAAACCGCGTAGGAGGTCGAGCGGTAGCAGTAAATAATATCCGGCAGCGTCTTCTCGTCGTTGTAATCGAATGTGCTGTAATCCGCTGCGTCGTGTCCACAGAGATAGCAGTCCCGCCCACGGAATGCCACGAGGTATTCCTCCTTCTCGAACGGCTTGCCGCGCACCGCTGCGTCCCCGCCCGCGTCGCAGCCGACGTAGAACGCGCAGCCATCTTCAGGACGCGTCGCGACAATCGGCAACGTCGCTCCCGTCACCAGCTTGATGACGTGCTGAAGTTCCGCCGCGGCGAATTTTGCCGCCTTCACCGGCTTCTCGCCAATGACGATCGCCGCTTGGGGCACTCCGTTCTCGGCGACGGGAAATGAACGGTGATCGCACCCCTGTAAAAAGAAACAGGCAAAAAGGGATAGAGTGAACCATTTCATGGGGGGAGCATATCCTATTCTGTCCGCAGACAACAACACGGAATTGCGACACGTTTCACTCGCGTTACCTCACAATTCATGACGCCTCAAAAAGTTTGGGAGATCACTAAGGGATAGGGGGTAAGGACTAGAAAAATCGGGCGGCGGTAGTCGCCCATGATTGGAAGACGGATATAAAGTCCCCTTGTGTGCGTATCCTTGTTTCATTGACCGGCACCTTCAAGCCGGGATCAGGGTTACGATTACGAATACGATTAGGACGGAGCGACCACCTTCATAATCGCGATCTTACCTAATCTTAATCGGCTCCCTGTGGCGGACTTTCGCCGCCTGATCCAAGTCAGTGAAACGGAGGATACGCCTATTGTGCCTATTGTGATGTAACGCGGGTCTTGCGGGCTTGCGAAGCGGTGGGGGAGTTGCCATAATGTACTCTTCAATTTTTACCAAATGAAATGGGTGCCCCGTGATTGAATTGGAAGAGATGAGGGATCGGCTGAACGTGCTGCGCAAGGGACTTGACGAGATGCACGGGTATCTCGACATCGAGAACCGGCGCGCGATTTTGACGAAGCTTGAGGCCGAGGCGGCCCAGCCCGAATTCTGGAACGACCAGAATGCCGCGAAAGAAGTCATTGCCAAGACCAATGCGCAGCGCGCCTTTGTGCGCCCTTTCGATGAGCTGATACGGCTGCTCGATGATGGGGATCTGATGTTGGAACTGGCCGGGGCGGAGGAAGAGGGTGCGCCGCGGCAGCAGGCGTTGGGCGAGTTGGGGCACATGTTCGACAAGGCCGATGTCTTGTTCTCGAAATTGCGTATGCAATCGCTGTTGGGCGGCAAGCTGGATGCCTGCAACGCCTTCCTGACACTGCATTCGGGCGCGGGCGGCACGGAGTCGTGCGACTGGGCCGACATGCTGTTCCGCATGTACCGCATGTACTGCGAGGACAACGGGTTCGAGATCGAGGTGCTGGACTCCCAGCCGGGCGAAGAGGCGGGGCTGAAGTCCGTGACGTTTCTGGTCACGGGATCCTACGCCTACGGTTATTTCAAGGCCGAGCGCGGCGTTCACCGGCTCGTGCGCATCAGCCCGTTCGATGCGAATAAACGGAGGCACACCTCGTTCAGTTCGCTCGATGTGGTCGCTGAGCTGAGCGAAGGGATCGAGATCGAGATCAAGGACGAGGATTTACGCGTGGACACCTACCGGTCGGGCGGTGCGGGCGGGCAGCATGTGAACAAGACCGATTCGGCGATTCGGCTGACACACTTGGAGACGGGTATTGTGGTGGCGGTGCAGTCCGAGCGCTCGCAGCACAAAAACCGCGCCAAGGCCATGAGTATGCTGAAAGCCAAATTGTACGAGTACTACGAAGACAAGAAGCGTAAGGAGATGGAACGGTTCTATGGCGAGAAGGGGGAGATCGCGTGGGGCAGCCAGATCCGGTCGTACGTGTTCCAGCCGTACACGATGGTGAAGGACCACAGGACGGAAGAGGAGACTTCGAACGTGTCGGCCGTGATGGACGGGCACATCCAGCCCTTTATCGAGGCGTACCTCAAGCAAAATGCGGTGAAGGCGTAGCGGGTCTTTTCCCGGATGGGATCGTGTGATGACGTTTGATCGAGCCAAACAAATTTTGGAGAAACACGGGCAGGGGCATGTGTTGCGGTTCTGGGACGCGCTGGACGCCGGTGAACGGGCGCACTTGCTGGACCAGATTGCGGGGTTGGATTTCGCAAGTGTCGCGCGGATGCAGGCCTTGCTGACGTCCAAGGCTGTCGCGGTTCCCGCGTCCGAACCTACGGCTCCCGAGGTGGTGGAACTGACGCCGGATGCGCGGGCGAAGGCTTATGCCGCCGGCGAGGCGGAAATCCGGGCGGGCAGGGTGGCCGTGCTGCTGGTGGCGGGCGGGCAAGGGTCGCGGCTGGGGTATGACGGCCCCAAGGGCGCCTACGCGATCGGCCCCGTGACCGGACGCCCGCTCTTTTTCTTTCACGCCCGCAAGATCGTGGCGCTCTGCCGGCGTTACGGTGTGCGCATCCCGTTCTACGTGATGACTAGCGATGTGAACGATGCGGCTACGCGGTCTTACTTTGAGGAGCAAAATTATTTTGGGCTGGACCGCAACGACGTCATCTTCTTCGTGCAGGGCATGTGGCCTGCGCTGGACGCAAAAGGGCGGATCATCCTTGATCGGCCGGGGCACATCTTCATGAGTCCGGACGGGCATGGCGGCACGCTGACCGCGCTGGCGAAACACGGGTGTCTGGAGGACATGGAGCGGCGCGGCATCACGTCGGTTTTCTATTTTCAGGTGGACAACCCGATGGTCGAGATCGCCGATCCGGCGTTCATCGGGCTGCACATGTCGCGGCGGGCCGACATTTCGCTGAAGCTCTGTGCCAAGCGCGACGCAAAAGAGGGGCTGGGCGTGGTGGTGGAGCGGGAGGGGCGCTGCGAGATGGTGGAGTACACCGAACTGACCGATGAGCAGGCTCACCGTCGAACGGCGGCGGGCGAGTTGTATTTCAAGTACGGCAGCGTCGCGATTCATGTTTTTTCATTCGCGTTCATGAAGGCAGAGGCCGACAAGGCTCTGCCGCTGCACATCGCGCACAAGAAGATCCCGGTGTGCGCGGACGACGGAACGGCGGTCAAGCCTGAGAAGAACAACGGCTACAAGTTTGAGAAGTTTATTTTCGACGTGCTCCCGGATGCCAAGACTGTCGTGAATCTTGCCTTCGACCGGGAGGAGGAGTTCTCTCCGGTGAAAAACGCGTCGGGCAGCGATTCGCCCGCGACCTGCAAACGCGACATGCAGGCCAAGTGGCTGCGCTGGTTCAAGCGCGCGGGAATCCAGATGCCTGCCCATGCGTGCGGGGTGTCGGCTTTGCCGCTGGAGATCGACCCGGCCTATGCGCTGGACGTGACGGATCTGAAGAAAAAAGGGATCGCCTTGACGGGCGAATGAATCGGGAGTTCAAGGCGTTCGGTAACTGACAGTGGGTCGATCAGAAAATTGTGGCGGACGTCCTGCAGAACATCCAACACCATAACGGGAAGGAAATAGACGCGATGAGACCTGTGGTTTTAATCATTCGGGACGGGTGGGGCATCAATCCCCGTGAGGAAGGCAACGCGGTGTTTGCGGCGAAGACTCCGGTGATCGACCGCCTGAAAGCGCGGTATCCCTGGACGCGGTTGGCGTGCAGCGGGGAGGCCGTGGGGCTGCCAGACGGCTATCAGGGGTCCAGCGAGGTTGGGCATCTCAACATGGGTGCGGGCCGCGTGGTGATTCAGGAGCTGAAACGCATCGACGACGGTCTGAGCACGGGCGAGCTGTTCCAGTCGCCGAAGTGGGGAGCCCTGATCGCGAACTGGAAGAAGAACAACAGCGTGTTGCATTTCATGGGGCTGTTACAGGACGAGGGCGTCCATGCGCATCAGGAGCACCTGTTTAAGCTGATGCGACGCGCACGGGTAGAGTTCCCGGACGGCCGGATGGTGATTCACCCTTTTCTGGACGGGCGCGACACGCCGCCGCGCAGCACGTTGGAGTACATCGCCCGTTTGGAAAAGGAGATTGAAGCGGTCGGAAACTGCGTGATCGGTACGGTGCAGGGGCGTTACTACGCGATGGACCGCTCCAAGAACTATGGGCTGACCGATACGGCCTATGCGTGCGTCGTTCAGGCCGAGGGACGTCCGGCGGTTTCGGCCGTTGATGCGGTGCAGGAGTCGTACGGGAAAGATCAGACGCCGGACAAGACCCCGATGGTGGACGAGTACATTCCCCCCTATGTGATCGGCGGTTATGAGGGCATGCGTGACGGCGATTCGGTGATGCATTTCAATTACCGTCAGGACCGCGCGATCCAGTTGTCGCAGGCGTTCGTCTGCGAGGATTATAAAGGAACGCGGCATGCCCGTCCGAACGTTGCCTATCTGGGCTTCACCCGGTATTGGGACGAGTTCACCGGGTATTTGTTGGGCGCAATGGGGGGAGACGGCGGCATGGACAACCTGTTGGGCGAGGTGATCGCCAAGTCAGGATTGAAGCAACTCCGTATCGCCGAGACGCAGAAGTTTCGCCATGTGACCAGCTTCTTCAACGGCAAGTCCACTAAGCCGTATGAGGGGGAAGAGCAGGTGGATGTGCCGAGCCGGTTCGACCCCGCGATGTTCGCGAGCCATCCCGAGATGGAAGCGTACAACGTGACGGAGGAACTGCTCAAGCGGTTGCAGCATAACCCGTATGCGTTTGTGGTGGTGAACTATGCCAACTGCGACATGGTCGGCCACACCGGTGATCCCGAGGCGGCCCGTCAGGCGGTCGAGGTTGTTGACGCGTGTGTCGGCAGACTGCTGCCGCGCCTGTTTGAGTTGGACGCGCATGTGCTGATTACGGCGGACCACGGCAATGCGGAGCAGATGAAAGACTATGCGACCGGCATGGTGAAAACCAGCCACACACTGAACGATGTGGAGTGCCTATACGTGGCTAAGGACGCGGTCGGCGTGAAGCTCGCACCTGCTGGCAAACTGTGCGACGTGGCGCCGACGGTTCTGGCGCTGTTGGGGTTGCCGGTCCCGGGGGAAATGACGGCGCAAAGCCTGGTTTTCGGGTGCCCCGATTGGGAATAGCGGGAGGGGAAAAAGCGCAGGCGTTCATTCCTGCATGAGGCCGCGGGTGCGTGAGGTGTAGGCAACTGGAATGAGGACAGGAATGGTGAAGCGGGGGATGTTCACGGTGATCGCGGCTGGCGTGTGCCTGGCCGCCGCATCGGCTTTTGCTGTCGTCAAGTTTGACACCAGGTTCTACAGTCCGAGGAACCGCGAACGGGCGGTTCGCAGATCCACCTCGCTCATCATCCTGCACACGACCGAGGCGCCGTCGCGGAGCGCGTTGCGGAAATTGAGCGATTTAGGCGAATGCCACTATTGCATTGACGAGTCGGGACGCGTGTATCGCATCATTGACCACCGGCGCGAGGCCTATCACGCGGGCCGCAGCATGTGGAACGGGCGTGCCAACGTGGACGAATTTTCAGTGGGGATTGAAGTCTGCGGTTATCACAACAAACCGTTGGCGTCGGCGCAATACCGGGCGTTGGCGGATTTGGTCGGTGAGTTGATGTATATTTACAAGATCCCCGCACACTGTGTGCTGGCGCATTCGCATGTGGCCTATGGGGCGCCGAACAAATGGCAGAAGCGCAGTCACCGCGGGCGCAAGCGTTGCGGCATGATGTTCGCTTTGCCGTCGGTGCGCGCGCGGCTGAACTTAAGGACGCGGCCCGCGTCGGATCCCGACGTGAAAGCGGGACGGTTGGTTGTGGGGGATGCCTATCTGGCTCAGGTGCTGTATGGTGCTGTGCGGCAACAGAGACAGGCCGTCGCCACGCTACGCGCGCAGGACTCGAATGTGATCGTAAAAGGCCGCAGCGCATGGGATATCGCCCGTGATGCCTATAATGATCCCACGACGCTCTATATCTTCCCGGACGGCAAACAGAAACGCGGTCATCAGATGGCGAATTTCAGGTTGTTGCCGATCGGCACCAAAGTCTTGGTAAATTCGCCCGCGGATAACCGGACGGAAACGTATCAGGTGATCGGGATTAACGGGAAGGCGCAGGATATCGCGGGTGATGAGGTGTTGCAGGCGTCGACGGTGTACGTGTGTCCGGATGGGCGTTATATGCGCGGCAGCCAATTGGGCGCGAAAGGAGTCATCGCGTTGCCGTACGGCACAAAAGTTCTGCTCGGGTATGCGATCGGCGGTCCGGTCACGGCAAGCCGTAAGGCGACCGACATCTGCGGAACCCGCTGGCGTTCACCCGAGACCTTCTTCCTGATTTCGGGCGTGTTGATCCCCGGCAATAAAGTTGATGACGCCAAAATCCCAGCCGGCACGATGGTGTTCTTCAAAAGTTGAGCGTGGCCGTCATAGGAGTTTCAACAGGCGCAGGCTCGTTTCGAAAATCTTTTGAGGATCAGCCATGCGGCCTTTGCCGCAAACGCCGCAGGCGAGATCGCCGGTGTCCGCGTCGATGAGCGCCGCGCCGCGGGCCGCCAGCGTGGCGAGGTTGGCCTGTGTGGCCGGATGCTCCCACATGCCGGTGTTCATGGCCGGCGCGATCACAAGCGGCGCTTTTGTCGCGAGTGCGGTGGCGGTCAGCATGTCGTCGGCCAGCCCGTGGGCGAGTTTTGCGGTCACGTTGGCGGTGCAGGGGGCGACCACCAGCACATCGCCGCGCTCGGCGAGCGCGATGTGGCCGGGAACCCACTCCTCCGGTTCGTCGAACATGTCGACCGACACGGGATTGCGCGAAATCGTACGGAAGGTGAGCGGCGACACGAACCGTGTGGCAGCCTGCGTCATGATGACGTGAACGTCATGTCCGCCTTTAACGAACAGGCGGGTGAGCTCGCACGCCTTGTAGGCAGCGATGGAACCGGTTACGCCGAGAAGGATGGTGGCCATGGTTCTCTCCTTTTTGGGACAACTTTTCCGTCCGCACGCTTCAGATCAGTTCCGCTTTTACATTGATGATGTCGCAAAGCCGTTTGAAGGCGGTGTCGAGATCGTCGTTTGTCACCTGGTACATGTACTCGTTTGCCCGGGCCAGTTCCTGCCGCGCGTTGCGGATGCGTTTCTCGATCACCGCTTGCGAGTCGGTTGCCCGGTGCTCCAGCCGCGCCAGCAATTCTTCCATGGAGGGCGGGTTGATGAAGATGTCGACGAACCCTGCCTTGAGCGGGTCGCCGTCGGGAAGCGAGGCCACATGGTCGCGTATCTGTCCAGCCCCGGCGACGTCGATGTCGAGCAGCATGCACTGCCCTTCGCGGAGCACGTCGTAAACCGGGGCTTTCAGGGTGCCGTAATAATTGTCGTGAACCAGCGCATGCTCGAGAAACTGGCCTTCCGCAATCAGTCTCTTGAAGGCTTCCTCGGGCAGGAAATGGTAGTCCACGCCGTCCTCTTCGTTCAGGCGCGGTTTCCGGGTCGTACAGGAGACGGAATAACAGATCTCGGGATAGTTCTGCAGCAACAGGTCACAGAGCGTCGTTTTGCCGGCGCCCGAAGGTGCGGAAAGAACAATGAAAAGCGGTTTCATCACCAGACTCCTTACATCAATTTGAAGATAGTGTAACGGGACGGCGCGTCAGAGGCAAAGCGGAAAAACATCAGGGCGCGGCCACGCGCGTATAATCACTTGGGCAGAAATACAGGATTGACCTTCACCCACTGCGCCGGGAAGGGCTGAGCAAGTCGAAGAGCGCAGGGTTTTTGATGAGGATTTCTTCCGGGGTGAGGCCGTCCATCTCGTGGGGGAAAACGATCCAGTCGTCCGTTTCGCGCAGATAGAAGTCGGGCTTGTGACCGGTCCGGTTCTGCCGGGGTTTCCAGTAAACCGTGGCGAGCCGAACCTCTGCGCCGGAGGGCGCAAGGCGGTTCATGACCGCGCGGGCGGTCTGGCCGGTGTCGAAAACGTCATCGATGACCAACACGCGCGAACCGGGCACCACGGAGAGGAAAACATCGTCGGCGTTTTCGAACCGCACTTCCGGCTGCCGGGTCTTGATGCCGGTGTACGACTGACATTTCAGGGCACGGTGCCGTGGGCGCATGCCGTGGAAATAGAGGAATTCATGAACCGCCACGCCGACGGGCGCGCCGCCGCGCCAGAGCGCGATGAGTTCGTCGGGCTGCCATCCCGAATCAAGGATCTGGCGGGCGAGCCGGAAACTGTCCAGCAGATAATCGTTGGCGGAGAGGTATGTTTTTTTGGTCATAGGCACGTCCCTTCACGCACGGTAAAAAACATGCAATGTCCCTGTCTGCAAACATCATGCGCGTAGTCAGCGCTGGCCACGCACCAAACAACTTCATGATTCCCTTTTGGCCTTCGCCAGCCCCGGCGTCGAGCGCCAGGGCTTGGAGAAGATCGGCTGCGACGCCTTACCGAAGCAGTTGTACGCGCGGACTTCGAGC
>JAQVSS010000294.1 GCA_028700415.1 Kiritimatiellia bacterium | reverse complement strand
GTCCGTCAGCGCCTCGCCGCGCGCCCGGGTCTGGTTGATGGTGTCCACCAGCACGATGCCGTTGTTGACGCCGGTGCCGACCAGCAGGATGATGCCGATCACGCTGAACATGTTGAAGGTCATGCCGCAGCCGAACAAGCCCAGCAGCACACCGGAAAAGGCGAACGGCAACGCCAGAAAGATCACGAACGGATGCAGCAGCGATTCGAACTGCGCGGCCATCACCATGTACACCAGCACCAGACTTAAAACCGTCAGCCAGATCAGATCGGCAAAGGCTTCGGCCTGCTCCTTGACCATACCACCGTAACTCACGCGCATGCCCGCCGGCAGCACGACCTCGTCCTCGATCAGTTTCTGAATGTCGGCGGCGACATCCCCGATGGAACGCCCGAAATAGTCCACCTCGACCGCGACCATACGCTCCTGATCTTTACGCTCGATGTTGAGCGGCCCGAGATCTTGCGTCACCTCTGCGATCGTGTCAACCCGCACCCGCCGGCCGTCGGGCAAGACCACTTCCGAATCCAGAATGTCACCCAGCTCGGCCCGCCGGGTCTCTTTCAAACGCATGAAAAACCAGTACTCGTTCTCGCCTTCCCGGTAATCGGAGGCCTCTTTGCCGTAGAACAGGGTGCGCACCGTGCCCACCACATCCGAGACATTAAGACCCAGCGTGGCAAGTTTCAGCCGGTCGACCTTGACCAGCAGCTCCGGACGGCCCTCGTCCATGCTGATGCTGGCGTCTTTAGCCCCGGCCACGCTTTCGCACAGTTCCTTGATCTCTTCAGCCACACGGCGTGACTCGTTCAGGTCATGCCCCAGTATTTCTACCACGATCGGCTTGCCAGCGCCGCTGAAGCGTCCCATCTGCCGGTTTACGGTGGTCATGTGGGTCTTCACGAATTCCGGCCGCTTCCGCAACTCGTCCAGCAGTTTGCGCCCGGCGTCGCGGGCGCTGAAAGCGCGCTTGTCCATCGGCGTGAGCTTGAACTCGGTGCGTCCGATGTGAGAGCCTTGGCGCGATGAGCCGAACTTGGAGTCGCCGCAGCGCCAGCGCGCGTTGACGATATGCTCCGCGCCGATCATAGCCACGCCGGCCTCCCGAATCTCCTCGCAAATCCGCGCCGTCTCCTCCACGCGCGTTCCCGGCGCCAGCTCGAAGTTGACCGTCAGGTCGCCCGAGTCGGTGTCCGGAGAGAACTCAGAACCGATCAGAGGAAAAAGCGCCAGCGAAAAGCAGAGTGTCGCGAACGCGGCAAGGCAGACCGTACCGCGATGCCGCAAACCCAGTCCCAGCACCCGCTCGTACCCGTTTTCCACGCGCTCAAACGCGGCTTCGCTCCAGCGGTACAAGGCGCGCCCCACCCGGCCGCCGCCCACTTGTCCGCAGTGCTCGCGCAGCAGCTTGGAGGCCAGCATCGGAGTCAGCATCAGCGCGCACAGCAGGCTCGCTCCCAGCGTCGCGGTGATGATTCCGCCCAACTGTCCGAAGAAGATGCCCGACATGCCGGATACGAACACCAGCGGAACGAAAACCGCGACCGTGGTCAGGGTGCTGGCCGTGATGGCGAGCGTCATCTCGCCGGCGCCCCGGATGGCCGCCTCGGCGCGCCCCGCCCCGCGGCGCATCAGACGGTCGATGTTCTCCAGCACCACCACCGTGCTGTCCACCACCATGCCGACCGCCACGGCAAGGGACGAGAGGGAGATGATGTTGATCGTCCAGCCCCGCAGGTACATGAAGAAGAAGGCTATGATCAGGGAAAAGGGAATGGTCAGCACTATCACCAGCGAGGCGCGTATGGTGCGCAGGAAAAGAAACGTCATCAAAGACACAAAAATGCCGCCCAAGAGCAGGGTCTTGCTCACGTTCCGCAGCGAATTGCGGATGAAGTCGCTGGAGTCCATCACATTCACGATCTTCACATCCTGCGGAAGGAAGTCCAGATACGCCTCAACCTCTGCCCGCGCCGCCCGGCAGACGCTCATCGTGTTGGCGCCAGAACGCTTCCGCACAATGAAGATCACGCTTTGCCTGCCGTTGGCGCCGGACAGCCGGGTCGCTTCCTCAAACCCGTCATAGACATGCGCCACATCACGCAGATAGATCGCGGCGCCGCCGCCATTGCGCTTGACTACGATATCCCGCACAGACTCGGGGTTTTCGTATTCCCCGGGCACGCGCACGGTGTACTCTATGGAACCGGTCTTGATGGTGCCGGCCGGAAGCGTGAGGTTCTCGTTGGCGATGGTAGCTTCGATATCCTCAAGGTTCAGCCCGTACCCCGCCAGCTTCACCGGATCGATGTCGATGTTGATCTGCCGGTGCAGCCCGCCGTATACATTCACCGCGCCGACACCCGGCAACCGCTTCAGCGCGTCGCCCAGATCATCCTCCACAAGATCGAACAGTTTCTCCCACGATTCTTTGGCGGTGGCGGCAAATACCAGAATCGGCATGGCTGAGCTGTTGAACTTGTAGATGATCGGCTCTTCGATGTCGTCCGGCAGATAACGCCGCGCCACGCTGACACGGTCGCGGATGTCGTTGGATGCCTCTTCCAGATTCGTGCCCCAGTCGAACATGCAGGTGATCGCGGAAACGCCTTCGCGCGTCAGGCTGCTGACCTCATCGAGATTATTGACGATGCTGAGCTGGTTCTCGATCACGCGGGTCACCCGGCCCTCGACATCCTCCACGCTCGCACCCGGCCACTGCGTGATCACCGTGACCGAAGGGATCTCGATCTCAGGAAACAGGTCAACCGGGAGGCGCTTCAGCGACACGCCACCCAACACCAGGATGGCGATGAAGATCATCAGCGTGAAGACGGGGCGCCTGACCCCCAGTTCCGGCAGTAGCATGACTACTCCTTCCGCCTTTTATCATCATCCGCCAGTAACAACGCACTGCCTTCGGTGAGCCGGTGCTGACCCATCACAACCACTTGCTCGCCAGCTTGGAGACCCTCCACTATCTCTAAGGTGTTGCCGTCGCGGGCGCCGATAATCAGGTCGCGTGTCTCCGCACGTCCGTCCTTGGCCACAAAGGCCAGAAACCGCTCGCCGCGCCGCAGCGCCACATCCGCCGGCAGCGTCACCACGTCGCGCTTGACCTCCAGGATGATGCGTCCTTCCGCATATAGACCCGGACGCAGCAGCCAACCGCCGGTCTGTCCGCATTTGTTCGCGATGCGCACCTCTACCGTGGCTGTGCGCGTGACCGGATCCACCGAAGGGTGGATGCGCGCTATCACCCCCGAGAAACTTTGCCCCGGCAGGGCGTCGGACATCAACACCACCTCCGTCACGCCCTCGGACAGGTGCCGCAGATACGGGCCCGGGATCGCGATCAGGAACTTCAGCTCGTCCATCGGTATGATCCGCACGATGCGGGTGGCCGCGTTTACCATCGCCCCGGGATCCGCGTATTTGGCGCTGACCACGCCGTCCATCGGCGCGCGGATAAAAGCCTCCGACAGGTTCACCGCTATCACTTCAGCGGCAGCCAGCGACTGTACCAGTTGAGCCTCGGCCTGCGCCAGCCCGGTGACAGCCTGCTCGTATGCCGTGCCCGCCAGATCGCGCTGCTGTTCGGTAGTGGAGCCCTCCGCAAAAAGCTTCTCCATGCGCTTGCGCTCGCGGTCGCGGTCTTTCAAAACCACCTTCGCCGTATCCAGCGCCGCCCGCGCGGTTTTGACTGCCGCGTTAGCCTCGGCCAAACGCGCCTTGATTTCGCGGTGATCGAGCACCGCGATCACCTGGCCGTTGGACACGGTCACACCCTCCCAGACCGGGGTCCCGTCATCTAGCGCCAGCCGATCCAAGCGCCCTGATATTTTAGGCATCAAGTCCACAACGCGCACGGCTTCCAGCGAACCGGTCAGCTTAATCGCGTTGGTGACGCAGCCTGTGCGCACAATGTCTACCCGCACCGGCAGAGCGTCGCGCCCTTTTTTTTCAGCAGGCGGGTTAGCTTTTTTGTCCGCCTGCAGATAGACCCGCCACGCCCCGAAGGCGATGGCCGCGGTCATCATCAGATAAAAGACGGCTTTCATGGTACGCTTCATCACTTCTCCATATCCTTGCCCAGCACACCTGTCGCGTGCGCGAGAGAGAGGCGCGCGACGCTGTGGTCATACAGCGCCCTGTAATAGTTGCCGCGGGCTTCGGTCAGCGCGGAGCGCGCGTCCACTATCTCGACTTCCGTATTGACCCCTTCCCGGTAGCCGGTCATAGCCAAACGCAGCCCCTCTTCCGCGTGCTGCAAGTTAAGCCGCTGCGATTCCACATATTCCTCGGCGTTGGCCAGATTAAGCAAGGACTGCTGCACATCCAGAAACACGTCTTCTTCAACGCCCTTAAGCTCGATCTCACGCTGCTTCAGCAAGGCTTTGGCCGCTATGATCTCGCCCTCCCGTCCCAACCCGTCAAAGATCGCCCAGTTCAGCTCTATGGCGGTCCGCTGGCTGCCGGACCAGCGGTCCTCGCCTTCGCGGTCGCGGTCACTTCCGGCCTGCAGCGCCAGATCGATCTCCGGCAAGTACGCGCCGCGCAGCGCCTTCAGCTTCTCGCGCTGCATCCGGATGTTCAGCTCAGCCATGTACAGATCCGGCCGGTTGGCGTAAGCGGACTCAACCGCTTGCTCCAGCGTCACGGCGACGGGTTCATGGCGCAACTGATCGGCCAGCCGGATCGGCGCGTCGGTGGCCGTGCCCAAGGTGCGCAACAGGCCGGTCTTGGCCAGAACCAGATTGTTCTCCTGCCGTATCAGCTCCGCCCGGAAGTTGGCCACGTCGACCTGCGCCCGCAGCTCATCGTATTTGGATGCCACCCCGTTGACGCGCTTGACGCGCACGTCATTCAGATGCGCCTCGGCGGAGGTCACCGCGTCCCGATTGACCTGACAAAGGTTGTCGGCCAGCAGAGCGGAGTAATAGTCGAAGGTCACCTGCCGGATCACACCCTGCACGGTCAGGCGTACGCCTTCATCCGACCAGAAGGCGTAGAGTTTGGCCGCGCGCAGACCGGCGGTAGCGCCGCCGCCGCGGAACAGCGGCTGCCGGAACACAAGCTGTGCGTTGTCCTCGTCGCGGGTGCCGTAGGCGGTGGAGGCCGCCGCGTCGAGACGCGGCAAGGCCAGCCGGTGCGCCGACAGTAGTTGCCCGCGCGCGATCTCACGCTCTTGAATCTTGGCCTGCAGAGATTTGTTGTACAGCATGGCGACGCGCACCGCCTCGTCCAGCGACAGACTCTCGGCAGGTATCGGTATATCACCGCTCTCGCGTATGCGCAGCCAGGATTCATAGGCCTCGTCGCGTGTTGTCGCCAAGTCATCATAAAGCGCGTCACGCGTCAGGCAACCTGACAGCAGACACACGCACACCCCCCCAACGCAAACGCGCCCCCATATATCGCGTCTCGCCATAATCTTATCCCGAATAAAACCCCCAATGAATGTTAAACAGATTACAACGGTTTCTTGTTCGTGTACATCCAAACTTTAGTAACTTGCCATACTGAGGACCCCCTGCGTTGTTTTCCGTGTCGGG
>JAQVSS010000293.1 GCA_028700415.1 Kiritimatiellia bacterium | reverse complement strand
TACCGGTTATCCGTTCTCGGGCGCGGCGCGGATGGCTTTGTGCAGCTTTTGCATCCGCACATCGGTTTGGGCAATAATCTCTGCGCACTCCCTTAATTCCGCTATCATCGCATGTGATTTTTCACCGGCAAGCTTATAAACCAATTCGTGTTCCAAAGAGGCCCAAAAATCCATTGCTACGGTCCGTATCTGCACCTCAACTTTAACTCGTTCAGTGCTTTTTGATAAAAAAACCGGTACCGTCACCACCAGATGAAGGCTTCTGTAACCGTTCGGTTTAGGGTCTTTGATATAATCTCTTGTACGAAGCAATTCAACATCATCCTGTTTTACCAGCAAATCAGCCAGCGTGTAAATATCGTCGATATAAGAACAAATCACACGAACACCCGCAATATCGTTTAACTGCTCTTTTACTGATTGTATATTCAATTCACAGCCTATTCTTATCACTTTATCAATGATGCTCCTAGGCGTTTTAATGCGCGTTTTTATTTGATGTATCGGCTGCCGATCCGCTGTAATTTTGAATTCGTCGTTCAGATTTTCAAGTTTCGTCGTTATTTCACGAGCGGCCGCTATATATGAATTTTCAATGACTAAAAAGGACTGTATGGTTGCAGAGATTTCGCTGGAGATGAAATTTCCCCGCAAGTCGCTGAACAGGTATTGTGTCTTGGATTGTTCAATCTGCATGCTCATAATTCCTTTCGCGTCGTACGCTTAAACAGAATCCCAATACGACAGCGCATACAATCTGTTTGCGTAATATTGCAGGGGGCCCAAAAGCACTGGGCCATGCAGCCGAACCGGCTCGATTGGAAACACCTGTCCGGGCACATGGAAATGTCCGGACAGGATTCCATCGCGGTCTATTCAACTGTGTGGATGCCTGTTACGGCGTTTACCGGCAACGAAAACGAAACCGCGCACGCGTCGGTCGCGGGACCCGCCTTTTCAGCAATGACGGACATAATTTCGCCGGAAGCGTCGTCCTGGGCCACGATCATCAGCATTTCTTTTTCCGGGGCGATTGTCGCCCCGAAAAACTTCTCCATACCAGCCGCGCCAGCGCCGCGCGCGCGCAGCACGGTGCCGCCTGTGGCTCCAGCCGTCCGGGCCGCCTCCATAACATCTTCGCTGTATCCGTGATTGAGCACCACAAAAATCAAGTTGTGCGGCGAATTTTGTTGCATCGTTATCCCTCCATTCGTATCACTGACAAATTCAACAAGTCGACGGAAACATCCCTGGCGTACTTTTGCAATGAACGATATCCCGTGCCCCGGTTTTGCCAACTGCAGCGCCTCGTCCAGCGCATCCATGATTTGGTATGCTCTGTCTGTGGTCAGTACGTTGAAAAATACCGCTTTCTCCGTTTCGCCCAGGCCAAGGTAACTGAGTGTTTTCGAGTTTGCCGTACCCTTTCCAAAGGAAACCAGGCTAAAAAGGGAATCATGCTTTTCAAGGATATCCGTCACCTTCTGGCGCTTATCCCGGTCGCATATAACGCATAGAAGGCTGATCTCTAAATAGCTGTGCTTTTCAAGTTGCATATTGGTAATCCTCTCCTTTCCTCCGGTTTATTGCGCCTCAGTGGCTTCGGCGCTGTGTTCTACAGCCTCAGCGTCGAGCCTTTTGGCCTTTTTGAGCTTACGGCTGTAGATGAGACCGATTGTTTGTATGATAATGGGCGGGATCATGGTGAGCACGCCCGCAGTCCCAAAGGCGTCCGCAACGATGTTGCGTCCCGGAATCACCGAACACACGCCAATGGCAAGCGGGATCACAAACGCTGCGCTCATCGCGCCTGTGACCACTTCGCCGGAGTCAAAGCCGATGCCCACAAACATGTTGGGCACAAAAAAGGTGAGCGTCAGGGAAATGGCATACCCGGGCAGCAAAATCCACCAGATGGAAATGCCATATAAAATACGCACCATCGATAGGGCCATGGCCAAGCCCACACCCAAAGACATGGCAGACAGCAGGAGCTTTCGGGAAACCGCCCCTTGGGTGATTTCCACCACTTGATTGACCAGCACATAAACCGTTGGCTCCGCCAGCACCACGCTCGCGCCGATGACCAGCGAGACGGGGATCAAAATCCAGTTATAGGAGAGCTGGCCCATCGTCTCTCCCAACGCAACCGCCGCGGGCAGAAATCCATTGTTCACACCAGCCAGAAAGATGGCCATCCCCACCAGCAAATATACAAGGCCCGCAAAAATCCGGAATAATTCGCTGCGAGAAAGCTTTAGTTTAACGATCTGGAAAATCAAAAACACCGCCACAATCGGCGCGAGGATGATGATGACCTCCCCCAGGGAGTGCCACAGGCTGTTTCCGAACAGACTGGCCAGTTCGGCCCCACTGGAGACAGTCGTCGCCTGTTGGGGTAGGTATTGCGTGTCCCCAGAATTATAGAACATGCCGAGAATCAGCACCGAAATGATGGGGCCGACCGAGCAGATCGAGCTGATGCCGAAGTTGTCCTCTTGGGCGTCCTTTCTATTGGAAACGGCCGCAAACCCGCCGCCGATGGCCAGCAAAAACGGCACCGTGACGGGTCCTGTCGTTACCGCCGCCGCGTCGACGGCCACGGCAAGGTAATCGCTTGAGAAAATTGCCACAATGAAGGCAATGGGATAGGCTATTGCCAGCACACTCCCCAAGCGCCAGTGGAAAACCACCCGCAGCACGGCCAGCACCAAAAACGCGCCTACGCCCACGCTGATGCCAACCAGGAGCGCCGTTTTCGGAATCGAGCCCACCTGATTGGCAAACACGGAAAGATCCGGCTCGGCCATGGTCGCAACAAATCCAAACACAAACAGCACGACGATGATCAGAGACAGCTTGCGTGAAGAAATGAGCGCGGAACCAACATGCTGGCCGATGGGGAGCATGGCGCTCTCCACGCCGATGGAAAACAGCGTCATGCCCACAAAGAGCATCACCATACCAACCAGCATCATGCCCAACGTCCAACCGGGCAACGGTGCCACCGTAAAATGCAGCACCAAAATGATGGCGCTGATCGGCACGACAGCCAGAGCCGATTCCTTTACCTTTTCAATTAATACTTTGCGCATTCATCAACCAACTTCCGTGTCGTATGTTAAAACAAACCTCCTAAGGTATTGGGCCCGTAATGACCCGCGACACCGTACAACCTGCTCATAACCATATCGCCTTGTCATATGTCTCATAACCAATTCACCTTGCGCACCTCTTTTTAATTACCATCGTAAGTGGAATTAGGGATGATGCTTAATAAAGCCAAACCACTTAGACAATTCCAAAACCAGCACCGGAGCAAATGCCAGCAGTAATGCGCTCCCATACATCCCCGCCGACAGCTGCGTCAGCTCGAAAATGGCGGAAACAGGCGGCACAAACACAACCAATGCTATCAACGCAATTGAAACCGCAGCCGCCCGGCATAAATTTCTATTGGTGAAAAGCCCGATCTGAAACAGCGAATGCGTAGAGCGCATATTAAACGAATGTATGACCTGCGTCAGCGACAGGATAAAGAAAGCCATTGTACGCCCGGCAGTAATGTCGCCGGTGCTTTTCCATCCGATATGGAATCCAATCAACGTAAGTATTGCGAACATGAAGCCTTGCAACAAAATTTGTACACCGTATCCGTTTGCGAAGATGCCCTCCTTTTTGGATTTGGGAGGCCGTTGCATGATGTCCTTTTCAACAGGCTCCATCCCCAAGGCGATGGCGGGCAGACTGTCGGTTACCAGGTTGATCCACAGCAGCTGCATGGACAAAAGCGGGGATTCTCTCCAGAATAGCATCGCAAAAAAGACGGTGAATATTTCACCGACATTGGTGCCCAGCAAAAAGCCGACCACTTTTTTAATATTGTCGTAGATGCCGCGTCCCTCGCGCACAGCCTCCACGATCGTGGCAAAATTATCGTCCGTCAATGTCATGTCTGCCGCGCCTTTCGCAACGTCGGTGCCGCTGATGCCCATGGCGCAGCCAATATCCGCCGCCTTCAGGGCAGGCGCGTCGTTCACCCCGTCGCCGGTCATGGCAACGACCTCACCCTGCCGCTGCCACGCGCGCACGATCCGGATTTTATCCGATGGCGAAACCCGCGCGTATACGGATATTGTCCGTACACGCCGGTTTAGCTCTTCCTCCGACATCAAGGCAAGTTCGCCGCCGGTGACGGAATCGTCCCCGGCGATTAAAATCCCGAGCTCTTTTGCAATGGCCGAGGCAGTCAGAACATGATCGCCGGTAATCATAACGGGCTTAATACCGGCCTGGCGGCACAAGGCCACCGCTTCCTTTGCCTCCGGACGCGGCGGGTCGATCATTCCCACCAGACCCACAAAGGTCAGCCCGTCTTCCAATCCTTCGGACGTCGGCTGTGCAGGAAGCACCTCAATTTCCTTATAGGCTACGGCAAGCACGCGAAGAGCACGCGCGCCAAGCTCATCGGCATACCTTTGACCGGAGGAGATGTCTCCTGCCACGCATCTCTGGGCCAGAACATCAAATGCGCCCTTGACGATCACCACACTCTTTTCGTCGATCCGGTTCACCGTGGTCATCAACTTCCGTTCAGAATCGAAGGGGAGCTCGGCCAGCCGGGGATACGCCCTGTCCAGTTCGTCCTTGTCCATTCCGTTTTTATGGGCGGCCAGTATGATGGCGGTTTCTGTCGGATCGCCAATATGCTGCTCATCGCCGTCCTCCTGAAAGACCACTTTGCCGTCGCAGCACAGCGCCGCATAACGCAACAGCCGATTGGAAGAGGGGATATCGCCGCTGCGAATATCATGGAGCGTGGCCGTATCCGCATCAAACAAATGTGTCAGCGTCATACGGTTCTGCGTCAGCGTTCCGGTTTTATCCGAGCAGATGACGGACGCGCTGCCCAGCGTTTCCACAGCGGGAAGCCTGCGAATAATCGCGTTGCGCTTTACCATGCGCTGTACGCCTATGGCCAGCACGATGGTAACAATGGCGGGCAGGCCTTCCGGGATTGCGGACACTGCCAGCGATACCGCCGTCATGAATATCTCCATAACGGGCATTCCGTCAATCAGACCAATGACAAAGATCACGCCGCAGGCCGCCAGTGCAGCAATTCCCAGATACTTTCCGAGAGACGCAAGCTTTTGCTGCAGAGGGGTTTGCACATCCGGTTCCTCGGCAAGAAGGTTCGCAATCTTGCCCATTTCGGTGTTCATCCCGGTGCCGGTCACAACCGCCTTGGCCCGGCCATAGGTAATACCGCAGCCGGAATAGAGCATGTTATGCCGGTCTCCGAGCGGCGCATCCTTGGCCACCTCCGCGTGGGCGTCCTTCTCTGAGGGTACGGATTCTCCCGTAAGTGCGGATTCCTCCGATTTTAAGCTGGCGGAAGTGATGATCCGGGCATCTGCAGGAACAAAATCTCCGGCTTCCAAAAGGATAATATCTCCTGGAATCAACTGTGACGCTTCGACAATGGCTTCTCTGCCATTCCGTATGGTACGGGCATGAGGCGTTGACAATTTTTTCAACGCCTCCAACGCTTTTTCAGCCTTGTTTTCTT
>JAQVSS010000041.1 GCA_028700415.1 Kiritimatiellia bacterium | reverse complement strand
AGCGACGCGGGAGCCGAAGTCCTGTACTGCTCGATCTCATGCGGCAGCGGAGTCACGCCGTCCGCGGACGTGAACAGAATGTCCCCGCCGTCCTCCGCGGCGAACGTGAACAGGGGATTCGCCGGATTCGTGATGGCGACCAGCATCGGGAAATTGGTGAGCGGGACTTGCGTCACACTCGTCGCAACGGCGACTTCCTGCCGGTAGGCGAAGTATGCGGCAGGCCAGTAAACGGTGCCCTCCTCCTTTCCCACCGTCACGTACGCGGACGGCGAGGAGGCGTTGCGGTACTCGGCATCCAGCCAAGCCTGCGGCAACGCTTTATCTGAAATGCGCACCTCGTCGAGAACGCCGTGGAACGAATAAGTGGTCGAAGAAAATCTACCGATCATGCTCCACGGATCTGCGCCAAGGGGGGGGTGGAGGATCGGCGCGGGCAAAGACGGGCTAAGCTGTGCGCCGTTTTTATAAAAGAGCTGGATGGAGCCTTCCTCCCCTGTGAGCGGAAGGCGACATGCTGCCATTGTCCAACCTGTAAATTTGCGCCGGCCCCGTAGGTCTCCGTATGCGTCGCATTACTGACTGCGCTCCGGCCGATCATCTGGCTTGAGCTGTAGAGCATGAAGTACCGGCTTAAATTATCCCCGGCAATCGCCTCCCAACTCAGCCGTTCAGGATAGGCCCAGGCCGTGACTGTGAAATCGTTGGTCGTGTACAGCGGCCGGTTGAACTCGATATAGTCGTCGCCGTCCATTCCCGAACCGTTGCCGATACGCCCAACGACACTGTTGGTGGAGACAATATCCCTGCCGTGGTAGGCATTGGTCGTGGAGTCCCTGTAGAGCTGCCGTGCCCAATCCATGCCTGATTTCTCCTCCTCCAAGTGCCAGACCCCGGCGTACTCCGCCCACACAGTCCCCCTGTCCTGCTGGTCGTCGACAGTGGGGTTTCCGTAATACAGGTAGAGCTCGGTCTCCACGCCGGGCGCGAGTTCGGGGACGCGGACCCAGGCGTTCATGACCTGACTCCCCGCCGCGTCCGGGCGAAACGAGTCGATCTCGTGGGCCAGCCGGGTCACCCCGTCGGCGGCCGTGAACACGATGTCCTGGGCATTGGTCTGTGTTTTCCGGAAAACAGGGTTGTCCTGCTCGGCAATCTGCACCAGCACCGGAAAATTGGTGAGCGTCTGGTCCGTGGCCAACGTGCCGGAGATCGTGACCTTCTGGCGGTGAGCCCACGCGTCATCCAGCCAGGCCGCGTGCGCGTGCGCCATGACACACGCCGCCACAGCGAAAACGAAGCACCGGTTCACGGAAAAGGAAGCCAGACAACGAGTCCGCGTGCTTTGGACGCATGAACGGCGAATTTTCATTTTTTCCATGATCAACCTCCCGGGAAGTCAATGCGGTTGGAGGAACATATGGCGTCATTATCGTCAGAAGTCGCCCGCAAAGTCAAAAAAATCTCTGCGCGCGAAAACCGATATGCGGACGAAACGCCGCCTGCAGGGTCTGCGACGATGGACGACCTAGACATCGAAGAGCGATTGCAGGCCAAGCACGGCCGCACCCAAAAGCGCCGCGTCCTGACCGAGCCGGCTGGGGACGATCGTCAGATCGCGGGTCAGTTGTGGCAGTGTGAAGGCCGTCACGGAATCGCAAACCGTCCGCGTGAAAAGGGGGTCCAGTGCCAGCGCGTCGCCGGTCAGCACGACGCGGGATGGGTTCAGGGCGCCGACAAGGGGGGACAGGACGAGGCCGATGCTGCGGCCGGCATTCTCCACGACTCGCCGCACACCTTTGTCGCCCATGTGCAGACGCTCAGCAAGGAGTTCCCACGGGCGGGTTCGAAACTCGGCAGAAGCAAGTCCCGCGTGTTTCAGCATCGCTCCCAAAGACGCAACGGTTTCGAGACAACCTCTGCGGCCGCACATGCATGTTTCACCATCCGGCGCGACCACCACATGGCCGATCTCACCGGCCATGTGGCCCTGCCCCATGTGCAGATGGCCTTGGGTCACGACGGCGCACCCAATTCCCACGCCGGCATCGAGAAGAATGAAATCATCCACGTCAATACCCGCGCCGAACCAGCGCTCGGCCAACGCTTTTGCTGCCGTGTACGTTTCCACCTGCACAGGCCCCTTGCGCACACCGTCCAGCAAAGTCGCCACGTTCACCCCGACCCAGGCGGGCAAATGGGTGGACTTTACGACAAGGCCCGTGCGGCGATCCACCACGCCGGGGATCGTTAACCCCGTTCCAACGGTTTGACCTTGAGCCGCTGATGACAACCTCAGAGCCATGTCCGCGACAAGGTCCTTCAAGCGGTGTTGGCTTTCCTTTCCCGAAAGATGAAGGAGGCGCCGCTCCCGGATCGAACCGTCCAAACCGACCAAGGCGCCGCTGATCTGGTGCTCTTCCAAATGCAGTCCGATCGCGTTCAGTTTAGAGGTGCTCAACTGCAGCATCTCTCGGGGTCGGCCACGACTGCACATTGCCCTTCCGGCGGTCTCGACAAACCCCAAACCCAGCAGCTCGCGCGAGAGGTTGGTCAACGTTTTGGTATCCAGACCGAGGCTGCTCGCCAGTTCAACGCGGGACTTCGGTCCGTGTATGTGCAGCAGACGCAAAAGCGCAACTTTATTTAGCCGCCGCGTCATCTGCGGGTTCAAGCCCTGACTGAGCCCGTCCCCCCGCCATTCCCGTTTCTGGGGTGTTTTCTTGCCGCACCCCGCGGGATTGAGGAGTCGCAACTTTTGTGTACTGTGCAAACTCACTTATTCTTGCCAACCGCCCAACGAACGAAACCGTTTTCGCTGATCCGGTGTGATGAGGCGTGATTTTGACCCTGAGCGCCGGAACTCAAGAAACGAACGTTGAGCAATCTTCACAACGCCCGCCCTTCCGATATGACCGCCGGTAAAAAGATGGTGGGAGATAGAGGACTCGAACCTCCGACCCCTTGCCTGTCGGCAAGGGCGCTCTCTGCGCCGATTCGAGCTGTGTCTTGGATTTCCATAGTTATCGGTCGGGAACGTATCAGATGAAAAGGCCACCGTCAACCGAAAATATTACCTCAAAACCGCAAGCAACTTGTCCTTGCGTCAACCTTTGCAAATCACACGACACATACTTTAGTACGCGTAGACGGGTGTGGCAGGTTTTGATAAAAATATTTACGCACAACTGCTCAAATCTGTAGAGAACGGAAGCCTCGAAATGACAAAAGCGGTTCTGAACGTAAAGCTGGATGCGGGAAATCCGCATGTCCGGTTTGATGAGGGTGAAGTCGCGCCGGCGAAGTCGAGGCGTTGGTCTCGACTCTGCTGCAACAAGATTATGAATTTGGCACTCGCCTTTTGTTGCGTATTGACAGGGGCGCATGCTGAATCATACGAAGTAACCGTTACTAAAACAGAAGGCGAAAAGATTGTCGATGCGGCGTTTGTCGCAGCGATGGGTGCGGCGGATACGCCGCAATCAGCCGAGTATCGGCTTCCTGATGATGTACAGGTGAAAGGACCTCGATAATGACATTTCTCATCCTGGCTGTTTCCGCCTCGCTCGCGGCCGCCCGCGCGGGCGTCACCTGCGACGCATCCTCTGTGCGCATTGACTACGGTGTGCCCGGCTTTGCGCTTGCGACGAACTGCGAGAAGCCGACGAAGGGAGAGGTCGGTATGGGTCGGACGGACAAGTCGCGTGTCTTCGTGGTCGATGCCGCGGAATATGTCTCGGCCAAGGTTGTCTGTTCGGTAAGGGACGACCCGAAGCTCTTCCGCACGTTCACCGTGCGTCTGACGCGCTACAACGACGGCGGCGCCTGGACGGGACGCGCCTATCAGGGCATGGCCGACGCGCGCGTTGACTTCGACACGGCCGAGAAGCGCGACCTCGGCGACGGCCGCTGGGAGGTTACGGTGCCTCTCGACTGCGGCGACCTGGCCGGCATCATCTACAAGGACACGTGGGGAACGTTTCTCAACGACCAAATGCCCGAGTTGGCCCGTCGGGTGACGGACATCGGCAACTACCTCGACTTCGAGGTTCTTGGCGAGACGCCGACCTTCCGCCATCCGCTCGAAGACCGGCGGATGCGTCCAGATCCGAAGCGCCCGAGCGCGATCGTAGTCCATTCCGCAACGCTCGAAAAGGCGCCGGCCGAGCTTTTGCCCGAGCCGGTGTTGCCCGGCAACGTCTTCCACAACGACGAGAAGCCCGAGACGCGGGTAAAGCTCACGGTGCGCCGTCCGGGCGCCTATGCGCTCGAGTGGACGATTCGGGACGCGGAGAACCGCGTCGTGAGGACGGGGACGGAACCGTTCGCGTCCGACCGCCTGGTGACGCTCGACCTCGCGCAGCCGTCCGTCGGCTGGCATGCGCTCGACCTTGCGCTCGTTGACGGTGCGCGCCGCCTCATGACCCATCACGCGTCCTTCGCGTTGCTCGGGCGCGACACGCGTACGACCGGAACGGGCGAGGGTCCGTACGGTGCGTGGACCTGGGGTGGAAACCACTACACCACGAAGGATCTCGACTTCGTCGGGCCCCTGTTCCTGAAGGCGGGCTTCCGTCGCGCCGAGGGCATTGACCGCATCAGCACGCCGGAGAATCGCCATCGCTGGAAGCTCTCGCCGCCGTCCGTCATGCAGTGGGGCTTGTTCCGCGACACGACGGACGAGACGCGCAAGCGCGTCATCGCCAAGGCCCTGAAGGACGACCCGAACGTGAAGACGTTCCTGATCGGACACGAAAGTGCTCCGAACTCCAGCTATCAGCAGGCGAGGGAGATCTTGGGCCAGAAGTTCGATCCGAACTACGGTCTCAACGGCTGGTTCGTCCCGCCTTCGCAACGTGCGAACCCCAAGGGCAAGCGCATTCTGCCCGAAGATCGCCGCAAGATCATCGAGCAGGCGAAGCACGCGGGTGCGTTCATGCGGGAGAACTTCCCCGAGGTCAAGATGACGGTTGGCAATTCGCTCGGCTGCACGGAATTCATCGCAGAACTCATCCGCAACGGCTTTAAGGAGGAGTACGCCGACTACATGGGGGTCGAGACCGTCTCGCGCAACAACCTGCCGGAGCGCCAGTGGGAGTCGTCGCTGCAGGCGGCGGACTTCATGGAGCAGACGGCGCGGCACTTCGGATACGACAGCTGGAAGGTTAACGCAAGCTGGGAGTCGCACTGCCGTCTCCCCGACCTGATCGGCGCGGACCGCCAGGCCCAGTGGTATGTGCGCGACATGCTCCTGTCGCAGTGCCGCCGCTACCCCGACATCTTCCTCGGCGCGATGATGGACTCGGGCAACAGCTACACGAAGTCCTTCTGGGGCCAGTCGGGATTGTGCATCGGCCGTCCCTATGCCTATCCGCGTAAGTCATATGTCGGCGTCGCCACGGTGACGAAGCTGCTTGACAGGGTCGTGGACGCCAAGCAGCTCGAGACGGGCGATCCCTGCGTGTACGCGTGGGAGTTCCGCCGGCGCGACGGCAAGTACGTGACGGCGCTCTGGACGAGCCGCGGCGAGGTGAAGCTCGCGTTTACGGGATTGGCGGAATTCGCCGCGTACGACTTCTACGGTCGGACGAAGGACGTGCCGCGCGACAACGGCTTCTTTTCCGCCCTCGTCTCCGGCAGGCGCTATCGCGTGTCTGCGGGCGAATGGGCGTCTTATCTCATGTCCGACGAGCCCTGCCTTGCGTCGGCTGCCGTCGTGGCGCGGGCGTTCCCGGACGACCTCCCGCCGGCTGACGCATGTCTTCTCGTGAAGGCAGAGAAGGCGTACGACTGGACGGTGTGTCCGAACAAGGAGCCGCTCATTGAACGGACAAAGGGCGTCTTTCTCCCGCTTCGCACGAAAGGAGGCTACGAGCTGCGCACGGTCGTCGACGAGGAACGCGGCAGCTGTCTCGAGCTCGAGCTGACGCGGCCGGACCGCACGTTGCCGCTCGTCTTCGGCGAATATGCAGTCGTCGAGCTGAAGAAGCCCGTGACGATCGCGCCGAATGCGACGACGCTGGGCGCGTGGGTGAAGGGCAACTCGGGCTGGGGACAGTTCTACTGGGTGCTTGAGCTGCCGGACGGCAAACGGACGATTTCCAGCGGATGGCTGGGCGAAGGTCCCGATTGCTTCGACTACGGCGGGCTCCTCTCCGTCGACTATTCGGGCTGGAACTACCTTTCGGTCCCGATCAATGACGATTCGCCGATCAAGAACCTTTCGACCGGCAATGTACCGGCCTATTGGAACCGCAGTACGCTTCCCGTCGGCAACCGCAAGCCGTTCAAGCTCCTAGGCTTCGCGTTCTCCAGCCAGAACCGTCCGCTCCTGCTGACCGAGCGCCGGCCCTATTCGCAGAAAATCCGCGTTGCCGGCATCTTCGCCTCCGACTTCAAGGAGCAAAAATAGGGTCGTAGCTAAAAATTCAACAATTAAGATTTCTATGGACAGACGTTGCTGCTAACGTAGAAGCATGCCAAGACAAATGCCACATCACCGGCCCGGCGGGTGGTGCCACATCACGGCACGGGGACTGGAGCAGGGCCCCGGCTCTGTACATTGGACGGTTACGCCGTGGCCTGACGCTGAACGAACTGGGCGGCCATGCCGACATGAGCGCGGCGTCGGTGTCACAGGCTGCAATACGCATCAGGAAAATGCTGCCAAAGGATAAAAAGCTCGCAGCGGCATACCGTCAGACGCTGCGAATCCTTGGAAAAAACATAAGATGACTTTAATTGTTGAATTTTTAGCTACGACCCCTATGACATGTGATCCTCCTCGTCCGTTAAATCGAGTGAACTGAAGAAGTGACGGCAGATTGACAGAAGGGACTTTCTGACGGGACCCAAATGGGTCACTTTGACTATCCCATAAATTTGCTACAATAGTCGTATGAAACACATTCTGCTTTTCATTGTCCTCCTCGCCGCTTGGTGCGGCCTCTTGACGGGAGCTGAGGCCGCCACTGTCACTTACCGTGCGCCTTACGTCGCCAAGGCGCCCGTCGTCGACGGGACGGTTGACGAGAGCGTCTGGTCGGCGCAGCCCTGGAGTTCACCGTTCGTTCTGCGCGTCACCGGCAAGCCGCCGGTGAAGGAGACTCGCTTCAAGGCCGTCTATGCCGCGGACGCCGTCTACATCGCCGTCGAGTGCCGCGAGAACGAGATCGCGAAGATCGCCGATGAACATCAGGCGCACGAGTTCTGGCTCTGCGACGTGGTTGAATTCTATTCCATCGCGGTGGCGAACGAGCAGCTTCATCTCATCTGCTCGGCCCGCGGCAACCTGAACGACGAGATTCCCGGCAAGACCGTTGTCCGCACGCGCAACAACATCGACTGGTCGGCCAAGGCAAAGATCCTCGGCGACCGCTGGACGTGCGAGTTCCGCGTGCCGTTCCTGACGTTCGGCCGCGTGCCGGACAAGGGCGCGATCGAGGTGCCGTTCAATCTCTGCCGCAACGCGACGACGTCGAAGGAGCTCTCGAGCTGGTCGTTCCAGTCCGGCTCGTTCAAGTCCGAGACCGGCTTCGGCCGTCTCGTCCTCGAGCAGGCTCCGGCGAGGGTCGGCACGGAACTCGCGCGCCTGGTCGATCCGAAGCTCATACCAGAAAGCCCCGCCGATAAGGAACGCCGTCTGCGCAAGGTCCGCATCCTGAAGCGCCTGTTCGAAGAGGAGGAGATCTGCGCGGCCGAGAAGGGCGAGCTCGCGAAGGGCAAGCCCCTCTACTGGGGCACGGTCGATCCGATGGGCTTGGAGACATACATGCCAGACAGCGATCTTCCGGAGGAGACGGTCGGCCAGCCGCTTCTCGTCGGCGCGGCGAAGGGCGAGTACGAGGCGGCGAGCTTCGTCGTCCGGCCGATGCGTGACGTCAAGTCGTTCCTGCCGGTCGTCTCGGAGTTCCGGACGAAGGACGGCAAAACGCTGCCGGCGAATATCGTCGACACGCGCATCGTGAAGGTCGCGGTGATGTCGGGAGGTGGCGCGAAGAACCGTCACATCCGCGTCAAGAAGCCGGTTTACCTCCTGCACGACGACGCGATGCTCAAGTGCGACTTCGATAAGATGGAAAGCTACATCCGTCTCGACAAGCCCGAGGGCGCGACGTACGAGTGGATCACCAAGCCGGGCGACAGCTTCTGGTTCGAGACGTACAAGAGCGCGGCCAAGTGGCCGATCCACGACGCGGCGGCGATCCGTCCGCTCGATCTCAGGAAGGCGCTCGGCCAGCAGTTCTGGTTCACGTTCCACGTGCCGGAAGACGCCGCGCCCGGTCTTTACCGCGGCAAGGTGGACCTCACGAGCGAGGGCCGGACGGTTGCGAGCGTGCCGGTGAAGCTGCGCGTGCTGCCGTTCGTTCTGCCGGAGCCGCGCACCAGCTACGATCTCTCGCGCAAGATCTATCCCGGCGTTTACTGGCGCAACTACAACATCAACTTCCAGGACCCGAACGCGCCGGGATCGATCACCTCGCGCGGTCGCAACGTCGCCCAAGTGCGCGCCGAGCTGCGCAGCCTGAAGGCGCACGGCATCCTCTACCCGACGGTTGTGATGGAGCTCTTCTTCCCGGGGTGGGACGGCAAGAACCACGACAGGCCGGACTACTCGGGTGTGGAGCGCAAGTTCACGCCCGAGAAGCGACAGTACTTCTTCAACGTGATCAACCTCCTGAAGGAAGAGGGCTTCCCGATGGACAAGCTCTTCTTCCATTCCGGAGGCAACTGGGGCTTCCGCTGCGATTACGACCGGTCGAATCCCATGCACCGCGAGGTGCTGAAGCGCTCGGTTGAAGCGACGTACAAGATGGTCTACGAGGCGGTCGGCCACAAGACGGACGCGCAGTTCTACGGCGTGGACGAGGCGTGGGGCGAGCGTCTGAAGAAGGAGTACGCAGTCTGGGAGGATATCCGCGCGCTGGGCGGACGCATTTTCACGACGGCCGTCCGTTCGCATACGGCTGATCTTGTTGGGTGCATCGACACCCAAATCGCTTCCGGCGCGCCGGACCGCCGCTTTGCGAAGATGCATCACGACGCGGGCGCGCTCATCTGGAACTACGCCAATCCCCAGGCGGGCACGAAAGACCAGGCGCGTCCGTACCGCACGAACTTCGGCTTCGGCGTCTATTCAGAGAACTACGACGGTTTCGCGACGTATGCGTGGAACGTCTCGGCCGAGCATCCGTGGAACGACTTCGACAACCGTGTCGAGCCGGATCTAGCCTTCGTCATTCCGACGGCCGACGGCGTTGTCGACACGCCCTCGCACGAGGGCTATCGCGAAGGCGTGGACGACATCCGCTACGCGACGCTCCTGCGCATGCTTTGCAAGACGCATCCCGGAGCGAAGGCCGACGAGGCGACGAAGTTCCTAGATTCGATCAACGTCTACGCGCGCACCTTCGATCCCGGCGAGACGCGCCTGAAGATCATCGAATACATCCTGGATCTCCGGTGAGACATGGGTAAGAGACTGCTTCTTTTCACTGCCGTGTTCGTTGCCCTCGGGGTGTGGCTGCCTGCCCAATGCCGCGCCGATGCTTTGCCCGAGGCGGCGCGCGAGGCCTTCGTCAGCCTGTATCGGTCGACGACGGGGTGCACGCCTGCGGCGGAGCTCGCCGCGTTCGCCGTCGACCCCGGACTTTCGAAATCCGGCAACGATGCCTACCGGATCGTCTCGACGGAGACCGGCGTTCGGATCGTCGGTTCAAACGCTCGTGCGCTACAGTATGCCGTCTACGACCTCTTCGCACGCCGCGCAGGGTGCCGTTATTTTTGGGATGGCGACATTTTGCCGCGTGTCGGAAAATTGGATCTTTCAGGACTCGACATCCGCGAGGAGGCGCGCTTTAAGTACCGCGGCTTCCGCTATTTCGCGCACCGGGGCCTGACGCGCTTCCAGTGCGAGCACTGGGGCTTCGAGGACTGGAAGCGCGAGATCGACTGGCTCGTGAAGACGCGCCAGAACATCTTTTTCTTCCGCGTCGGCAACGACGACCTCTTCCCGAAGGCGTTCCCCGAGGCGTGTCGTTATCCAGACGCTTCGAAGCCGTTGCCGAGCCAGGGTGAAGGTTATGACAACCGCTCGCTATTCTGGTCGCTCGAGTACCGCGGCGAGCTGCGCAAGCGCGTTCTCGCCTACGCGCGCACGAAGGGGCTCCTCTATCCCGAGGACTTTGGCACGATTACCCATTGGTATACGCGTACTCCGCAGGATTTCCTCGACAACATGAAGCCGGATTTCCTGCCGCAGGCGACGAAGGTCTACTCCGAACCGACGGGGCTTCTCTGGGACGTCCGTCAGGACAAGTGGATGGACGCCTACTGGAAGCTCACCGAGGTTTCCATTCGTGACTATGGTTCGTCCGAGATTCTCCACACACAGGGCTTTTCCGAGCGCCGCTGTTATGAGAGTCGCGAAGCGAATATGAAGCTCAAGACGGCGATGAACGCGAAGATGATCGGCAAGGCCGCGAGCGTCTATCCGAACGCGCCGATCATTTTTTCGTGCTGGGACTTCTGGCATAACTGGAAAGCGGACGAGGTGAGGTCGTACCTGAAGAGCTTCGACCCGAAGCGGATCGTTCTTCTAGACTTCTGCCTCAACGCGCCTGACCGCGGCGCGGACGACTGTGCGATCTGGAATTGGGACGTCGCCGGCCGGCTGCCCTACATGATCGGTCCGTTCCGCAGCGAGCCTCAGAACATGATCCACGAGGACTACGACCTTATCTGGAAGCGTTTCGCGAAGTTTGCGGACGATCCGTATTGTGTCGGCTTCATCGACTGGACGGAGAACGCCCATCCCGACGCGCTGCAGATCCGCCACCAGACCGAGAACTCGTGGAAGCTCCGTCCGAACGAGACCATGAAGCTTGTAGACGAGTTGTCGCGCGATCGTTACGGCAGCCAGGCGGAGCGAATGGCCGCGATCTGGAAACGCGTCGTCCCGCTTGCCTCGAAAGTGAAGGGCGAGTTCGGCATCTGGTCCTGGAACTACGGACAGGCGATCGGCTTTTGGCTTGCAGACCCCAAGAACGTCCAAAACAACTTGCGCGCGAACTGGAACGGCTTCGGCCTCGCGGCCTTTTCCGAAGTGCCGGCGATTCTGCGTGAGCTCTCGGAGGTTCATTGGACGGACGAGTTCGTCAAGCGCGACGCGATGGATCTCGCGCGTGCGGCCGGCGACCGGCTGACCGTCGAGGTGCTGACCGAGGCTGTCGCCGCCTATCTCGACTGGAAGTCCGGAAAGGGAACCTCATCCGATGTCGAACGTAAGCTCGTTTCGGTCGTGCCGCTTGTCCGGATGATGGAGCGGCTCCTGCAGCTGCACGGTGACTACTCGATCGCCGAAACGTTTGATCACATGGAGAAGATTGAGCACATCCGCAATCCGGAATTCGACAGGATACTCGTCGACAATGCGAGCTGCTGGTACTGCGTTTCGCACCAGGCCGAGAACGCGCGATACTTTCTGACGCCCGCCGCCGAGGCGCTTGTTGCGCAGATGCGTGCTAACCTGGCGAAGGGCGACCGCGCGGCGAAGCTTGATTCGGCGCCGCTCCTTGCCGTCCGCCAGAAGATGCTCGCGACGCGCCTTGAGGCGATGCGTCCGACCGATCCTCGCACCGAAGCGGCCTGGAAGCGCACGTTGCTTGATTTCGCGGAGGCGGCGGAGTCCGCGAACGTGTCCTTTGACGAGGGACGGCTTCTCGTGGAGCGCCTGCCTTCCAAGGCTCTCGTCGTCGAGGATAATCTCGCGTGGCTCAAAGCCGGGAGAATTCCGTCCTATGCGGTTACGAATGTCGTCCGGTGGCTGGAACTCAAGGGATGCGACATCTCCGCCTACCGTGCCGCACACGCCGTAGGAGATCCGGTCGAAGGGCCTCTGCGCAAGGACTTCCGCATCGGATACATGCTCGACATCTCGCATGACAAGGTGCCGCGCCAGGAGATGCTCAAGACGATTGTGGATATTCTTTCCGCCGCCGGATTCAACGAGTTCCAGCTGTATCTCGACCACGCCTTCGCCTATAAAGGGCACGAGAAGGTTTGGAAGGACTGCAGCCCGGTGACGGCCGAGGAGGTCCGCGAACTGGACGAGTACGCCTGGGCGCGCGGCGTCCGGCTGGTGCCGAATCAGAATTCCCTCGGCCACCTTGCGAAATGGCTTTGCCACGCGGATTACCGCGACGCATTCGCGGAGGCACCGAACGGCTACGACATCGAGCATCCCCGGTTGAAGTCGAAAGCTCCGGCTTCGCTCTGCCCGACGAACCCGAAGACGCTCGAGTTCCTTGCCGGGCTCTACGATCAGCTGTTGCCGAACTTCTGCCACGCGACCGAGATCAACGTCGGCTGCGACGAGACCTGGGATCTGTTCGACAAGCGCGGACGTTCGGCGGCGGTCGCGGCGAAGATCGGCGTTCCGAACGTCTACGCAAACCACCTGATCAACCTGCACCGCATTCTGAAGACACGCGGTCGGCGGATGGCTTTCTGGGCGGATATGGTGCTGCGCTATCCCGAGATTCTCGACCGCGTGCCGAAAGACGCCCATACGCTGCAGTGGGGGTACTACAGCGAGTGGGACGGCGCAGGCTGCAGTTGCGAGTTCGAAGGCCGCTGCCTCGCTCTCGCGAACCGCGGAATTCCGTTTTCCGTCTGCCCGTCGACGTCGACCTACAAAGGACAGTTCTTCGATCTCGACCGGGCGTCCGCGAACATCCGGCTCTGCGTTTCCTCGGCCCGCAAGTTCGGCGCGGAGGGCCTTTTGCTGACCGAGTGGGGCACGGGCGGGCATCCGAGCGCGTTTCTCTCGTCCGTCCCGCAGATCGTCGAGGCGGGGCTGCTCTGCCGCGGTCTTCCGGCGCAGCTGTCCGACATCGCCGCCGGCATCGACGCGATCGTGCGCGTGCCGATCGGCGCGGACCTGATGACGTTCTGGAGCACACGGACGGGACCGAAGGATCGGTACGATTGGGTGGCGATGCGCGCGGCGCTCGACCGTATGCTCAAGGTGTCCGCAGCCGCACCGGGTTGGGTGAAGAACGGGCTCGCGATGCTCGACCACCACCTGCGCGTGCAGGAATTGCGCAATGCCGGTAAACCGTTGCCAGCCGGCATAAAGGACGAATACCGCCGGCTCTGGCTCGAGGCGAACCGCCCGGGTGGGTTGGAGTCCTCGGCCCGACAGCGCCGCTACGACCGATAAGACCATGACAAGGAGATGATGACGCTATCTACGATCTTGGCTGGTACTTTCGTACTCACGACTGCAGTTCAGTCGTGCCATGCGGAGAAGCCACTGTATTACAATATCCTGCCGACTGCCGTCGGGAACGAAGAGCAGACCGCGGCCGATGCGAAGGACTACGTGCGCCGTACTGGGGTGTTCCGTACGGTCGACGAAATCGTCAGGTCCCTATTCGACCAGTGCGTCTCGACATCCGTCTGCATGCGGACTGTTGCCGAAGTCTCGAGCTTGACCAACGACCTCGAGCATGTCGAGGTGATAGGACTCGCAGACGAGGTCTTTCACGACGAGATCGACGCGCGTTGGTGCCATATCCGGCTCGTCGACGGCGGCGCGTCGCTTGTTGTCTCGTTTCCGGTTTCTGGGCGGACGGCTTCGCCTGTCCGGCGTTTTTCAGGTGCCCGTATCCGTGTGCACGGCGTCTTCGCGCGCCAGATTGGAGGTTCGCGGCTACTGTCTGGACACCGCATCGTGCTGCGCAGTCCGTCGGATATCGAGGTGCTTGTGCCGCCGCCAGCGGATGATCTTGGCCTCCCGCCGCTCGAAGTGCGCGAACCTGACGATCCGGCGAGGATTCTTTCGCAGGGACGGCGCAGTGCCCAAGGTCGCGTGCTGGCAGTGTGGGGTGGACGGAACTTGCTGGTGGCGTCGGATGCCGCCATGCTCGGTGTCCAGCTCGACGAGGGCGTTCCATGTCCCGATGCCGGTGCTGTGGTCAAGGTTGCAGGGCGGACTGAGACCGATCTTTTCCAGGTTCGCCTTGAAGCTGCTCGACTGCGCGTGCTGAAGGATCCGGAGGGGCCGCTCCCGGCCGGACGGGACATGTCCGTCGATTCGTTGTATCGCAGCTTCACGGGTGGAGAGGGATTCAATTCGCATGCGTTCTTCAAGCCGGTCCGCATCCAGGGTTGCGCGCGTGCCGTGCGGTCGGACATAGGTGTTGAAGGCGTGACAATCCAGAGCGGCGGACGCTTTCTGAAGGTCGATGCGAGCGCGTGTCCGGAGGCTGTTCGTGACATCGCTGCCGGCAGTGAACTTGCCGTCACGGGTGTGGTCATCCCCGAGACTGAGACATGGGGTCCGAGTCGTCCGTTCCCGCGCGTCCACGGCATCCGTCTTGTCGTGCGCGAGGCGAGCGACGTCGTTATTCTATCCAGTCCGCCATGGTGGACAATGGGACGTCTTCTCTTGGTAATATTCATGTTGTTCGCCGCTCTGGTTGGCTTTTTCGCCTGGAACCGTATCCTAAACCGGAAGGCCGAACAACGCGGTCGGGCGCTTTTCAGGTCCGAAATCAGGCAGGCGCGCGCCACGCTCAAGATCGAAGAGCGAACGTCCCTCGCGATCGAGCTGCATGATTCGCTTTCACAGAACCTGACGGGACTGGCTTTTCAACTCGCAAGCGCACACAGTGCGCTCGCTGTCGATCCGGCAGCCGCCTCCCGTCATCTTGAGACGGCCGAACTGATGCTCCTGTCGAGCCGTACCGAGCTCAAGCGCTGTCTCTGGGATCTGCGCGAGGAGGCGCTTGAAATTGACGATATGAACGATGCTGTACGGCGAACGCTCGGGCCCGTCCTCGGGAAGGCCTGTCTCGACGTTCGTTTCAATGTGCCGCGGTCACGGCTCAGCGATTCGACGACCCATACGATTCTCTGCATCGTGCGCGAACTTTCATCGAATGGCGTCCGCCATGGCGGTGCGAAGACTGTGCGTGTCGCGGGTGAGCTGCATGACGGTGTTCTGTCGTTTTCAGTCCGGGACGATGGCTGTGGATTTGACACAGCGGCCTGTCCGGGTCCGGGCGAGGGACATTTCGGTCTGGATGGCGTGCGCGAACGGGTCGCACGGATGGGCGGCCGGTTTTTTGTCGAATCGGTGGCCGGAGTCGGTACGCGCGCGGTTGTCACGGTGAACGTTTGTCATTGATTTGGGAGTGTTATGACGGGTAAAAAGAAAATCAGGATTATTCTCGCGGACGATCACTCCTTCGTGCGCATTGGTGTGAAGACGATGCTCGGCTATCAGGCCGATATGGAGGTCGTCGGCGAGGCTGTCGACGGCGAGGCGGCTGTCGCACTTGTGCGGAAGCTGCATCCGGATGTGGTCGTTATGGATTTGATGATGCCGAAACTGAATGGGGCTGATGCGACGAAGAGTATCCGCGAGGAGTTCCCCGCGACGCAGATCGTCATCCTGACATCGTACGGAGCCTCAGCCGACATCGCGCGGGCGGTGCGCTTCGGCGCAGCTGGTGTTTTGATGAAGGAGTCTCCCGTCGAACAGCTGACGGAGGCCATCCGCACCGTTTTCGACGGAGCACAGTCAATCGCGCCCGAGATACTTAGTGAGATCGCGGATGCGGAGTCCGTCCTGGATCTTACGGCGCACGAGCGCAACTTGCTCGATTCGGTTATGCGGGGGCTGACGAACAACGACATCGCATTGCAGTTTGGTATGTCATCGGTGAGTGTCAAGCGCCGGCTGAGCGAAATTTTCGCCAAATTGGGCGCCGCCAGACGTTCGGAAGCCGTCGGCATCGCTCTCCGCCGTCATCTGCTCAAGATGTGACCCACATGGGTCACTTGGGGACTCTTGCTGTTTTTCTGAAATTTGCGCTACTATATACAACGAAAGCTCGCGAAAGGAGATTCTTGTGAAGCCTAACAAGTTGTGTGTTGCGTCTGTTGTGGGGTTGGTGGGGCTTTCGTCCCTGGGGACGGACTGGGTGTCCATTGCCGTCGACGGGGTCGCGACGATTCCCGCTAATACGGCGGCAACGGTCGAGAACAAGGACGTTGCGTTCGTCTCGACGCTGACCGAAATCAAGATGGGCAACTACGCCTCAACGCTCCAATTCCTCAACAGCGAGCCGATGACGTTTGCCGGCAACATCACGGGCGGCGGTGGCGGCGGTAGCGGCAAGGCCTGGCTCGACACGCGCACATGTGCGAAGGTCACGTTTACGGGCAAGGTTCAGCCGGGCACCAGCAATACGTATCTTCAACTTGGCGACAGCGAATTCCAGGGCACGTTCGGTGGAACCGTGAACTATCCCTATTACTATGTCAGCGCGGGCAAAACCGCCGTCTTTACTGCGGACGCGACGTTCAACCGGGCGTATCTCACCTATCTGCGCGGTTCGGGCACCTATCGCTTCGGCTGTCTGATGCCGACACTGAGTTCATCCGCCCAGACATACGCCGATGAGAGTACGCGTTTTGTTTGCGACCGCGCGGATGTCTTTAACACGGGCTCGATTTCCTACACCGTTAACAGTTCGGCTTTAGCCGAAGGCTTCCTGGACCTCAACGGTTACGATCAGTCAATCGGTTTTGTTGTCGGCGGCGGCATTGCGTTGAAGGAGGATGGAAAGTGTTCGTATGTGGTCGTCACCTCATCCGTGCCGGCGGCACTGACCTTCAACCAGCCGACAATTGGTGATAATGCGTACAACACGGCTGTACACGACGGTTCATTTCGCGTGACCGGTTCCGTCTCGTTCGACCACAACTGCGTTTCAACGAACCGTTGGTACAACGGCGTGTCGGACACGACGGGCGACCTGATTGTCTCGAAGTCGAGCTTCGAACTGCTCGGCCATGCGAGCTGGCAGGGTACGAACGTGCTTGTCAAATCTGGCGCGCGGCTCGTCTGCGGCTCGGTTGTCGCGCTCAGGAACGAAAAAATGCTCGTGACACTTCAGGACGGCGCTACACTGTCCGTGCCGGCCGGTGGCGGTGTCCAGTGCGGCGGTATTGTTTTTGGAACGACGGGGGAGCTGACGGCGCCTGGCATCTACTCGATCACGGATCTTGTTGAAAAGGGCTTTGGCGGGTTTGTCGACGGGGCAGGTGAGGTTGAAATCGTGATGACGGGCGACTTCGAATGGCCCGAAGCGGGCGGTCAGGCGATTCTCCCGAAGGATTACCAGCTCGTCTGCGGAAACGACGAGAAGGCGCATCTCGAAGCGTGCGGTTCTTTCCTGCTCTCGATGGGATCGGCGCTGATTGTCTCGAATCTCACGGAGAGCGTGATCCTGGCAGGACCGATTACCGGAACGGGTGATGTCCGTGTCTACGATTCGTCGAATGTCGTCTTCGCGGCGGACAATTCGGGGCGCCGGGGCGCGTTCACGGTCGTCAACAGCTATGTGACGACCTCGAACCGCTATGGGTTCGGTTCGGCGGAATCCCCACGGCTTGAATTCATGTCGGGAGAAAAAGGGCGGTTGAGCTTTGGCGGCGAGGGACTCACGAACGACGTAGACATCTGGATCGCGAGCGGGTCGAGCCAGCTTACGCTGGACGAGGGGGTGAACACCATCGTGCAAAACGGGTATCTGCTGTTTCATTCGCTGGACATCAATCACTATTACGGCAACCTGACGGTCAACGGCAGGTTCGGCCGTACCGACGGCAGTTCCGGTCAGATGACCAGTGCCAGGTTTTTCATGACTTCTCAGGCGACGCTGGCCCTGAACGGCGCGTATCATACGGGCTACACGTTCAATCCGCCGGAAAACGTCCACATCCGTTTGGGCGGCAGTGATGCCGCTAACTATTACGGCATCTTTCGCTTGATTCAGGGCTCGACGCTGACGTGCGATGCGACGAATGTCCTGTGTGCGGCCGCACCGATCCGTCCGTACGGGAAGACTTCTCTTTTGGACCTGAACGGCTACGACCAGGTGACGATTCAGCCCAATTTCGAGACATCGCCTCCGACCCAGGACAAATGCGACACGTTCTTCTCGGTGACGAGCGCCGTGCCGGCCGTCCTGACAGTCAACGGCACGGCTGACGCCGTTTGTGCGTTTTCCTTCACGGGTGCGGCGGGCTTGACGTATGCGGGCGGTGCGAATATACTGCAGCTTACGCATGTTGTCTCGACCTCGACGGGCGCGCTGAGCGTCGTGTCCGGCACGCTGGAATTCAAGTGGGGGGCCGGCTGGACGGGCAATGTCGCGCTCGACGGGGGCACGCTGCGCGTTGCCGAGACGTCGCTCGAGACGGCTTTCGGCCGCAAGTCAATTTTCGATTGGAATGACAAGGGCTCGGGCGTGCTCGACATCCCGGCCGGCCAGACGCTTGCCGTGCGCAACGTCCGCAAGGCGGACGGCACCGTGCTCGCGGCCGGAACCTATGCGCCCGGTTCACTCTCCTGTCTGCCGGCGGGCGGCGGATCGCTTCTGGTCAAGAGCTCCTTGCTGCAAAGCGGCTTGCTGATCCAGCTCAATTAAAGCCCGCATAGAGACACGCCGTGAATCTTGAACAGCCGAAAAAATAGTGCGTTTTTCCGGTTAGATTTTTGTCGGACGTTTGCTACAGTCCTCAACTCACTACTGTCCGGTTAAAAACCCCGGTAAACAGGGCTCTCCGAACGGCTACTGGGAGATTTCCGACAAAGGCTGCGCCTGGCTCAAGTCCGCAGGTTCCGCGTTGGCAAGCACGGCTTCAGGCGCCCATTCGGTCAAGGATCTCGACCGTGGGCAGCCGCACGCTCTTGACGAAGACATGGCCTTCAAACGGGGCCATGCGGCCTGACCATCGAAGGCAAGCGCTACTCGGATGTCAACACCTGGTCGCGCGCCTAAGGTACCAACGAGGAATAGGGTACGAGCGATCCCCGCAGGCGACTCCGCGTATGAGCGAGGGATATGAGCTGTAATGTTTTGACAAATTAGCGGTTGCCAGAACTCCTCTCGCGAGCGCGCGCGATTAAATCTCTCCCCAACTTGACACTATGCGACACATTACGGACGTGGATCTCGGCATAATTATCAACAAGAAACACTCGCCGAGGAACGACTATCGCAAAAATCGCATGTGCCGTTTCGGCACCCTACCCCTGTTTCGGCAATGTTTCGGTAATTTGAACGCCGAAACACACAATTTCACAGACTGTAACAGGGAAAGCCAAATCGCGGCATGAAAAACAAAAAACCCCGAAACCATTGGAGTTTTCGAGGTTTTCTTTACCGCTAAAACTGGTGGGAGATAGAGGACTCGAACCTCCGACCCCTTGCATGTCAAGCAAGTGCTCTAACCAACTGAGCTAATCCCCCAGAGATTGGAAAACGGGGGGTAATGTAATAAAAGCGGTACGGATTGTCAATTGCGCATTCTGGAATTAAATTTGTTTTGACGGGAAATTCAAAATGATGTAATTATTCAACAATAATTTGGGGACTGAGTTATGACAAACCAGACACAACGGACAACCTCCAGTATTTGGTATGCGAGGGCAGAGGAGGAATCGAGAGACCTGTTGGCCTCGCTTCCGGAAGATCTACGCGAATGCCTGGCCCCCCTCGCCGTGACGCTCGACCCTCGCCCCACCCCCGATGAGGAAACGCAAGCGGGAGACGAGACGGAACTGCTTGGCCTTTTCGTCGGGCTGCCGTTCGGCGAGCCCCCCGATGCCGCCGATCCCCTGCCGTGCGCCATCCGCCTCTTTGTGGAAAACCTGCGCGAAGAGGCGGAAGACGACCCCATGCGCTTCCGGCAGGAGGTGCGGACCACCTTGCTCCACGAGATCGGCCATTACCTCGGCTTGGATGAGGAGGGGCTGGCCGGCCGCGGCCTTGCCTGAACAAAAGCCGCCCTGGATCCTTTTCCCCGCCACACACACTGAAACGCTGAACACGAAATGAGGTAGACATGGACACACGCATCGAACTGCTTCTCGCCCGCGAAATCTTAGACTCCCGGGGCAACCCTACCGTCGAAGCCGAAGTCCACCTCGCCTGCGGCATCGCCGCCCGCGCATCCGTGCCGTCCGGCGCGTCCACGGGAGAGAACGAGGCTCTTGAACTGCGGGACGGCGATACCGCCCGGTATAATGGAAAAGGCGTGTTGCAGGCGGTCAGGAACATCGAATCCGTGATCGCCAAAGCCGTTGTCGGCATGAACGCCGCCGACCAATCCGCGCTCGACCGTTGCATGATCGGGCTGGACGGCACGCCGACGAAAGCGAAACTCGGCGCGAATGCGCTGCTGGCCGTTTCGCTTGCCTGCGCGCGCGCGGCGGCGCGCGCCGCCAAGCAGCCCCTTTTCCGCTATCTCGGCGGTGAATCCGCCCGCGTGTTGCCCGTGCCCATGATGAACATCGTCAACGGCGGGGCGCACTCCGACGCGCCCGTGGCCTTTCAGGAGTTCATGATCCGGCCCCATGGCCTGCCGTGTTTCCGGGAAGCCCTCCGCGCAGGCACCGAAGTCTTTCACGCGTTGCGGAGCCTCCTCAAAAAGCGCGGACTTTCGACGGCCGTGGGCGACGAGGGCGGCTTCGCCCCGGCCTTCACCTGTGCGGAAGACGCCATCGAGACGATCCTCCGCGCCATCGAGACGGCGGGTTACACGCCGGGCCGCGCCCGAAATGGCGGGCAAATCTCTCTCGCGCTCGATTGCGCAGCGTCGGAATTCTTCGCCGACGGCGTGTACGACTATGGCCGTTTTGAAAACCCTGCCCGGGGCGCCGCTCAGGCCCCCGCGCGCCGTAACACCGCCTCTCAGGTCGACTATCTGGCCGGGCTTGTTGAGAACTATCCCATCGATTCGATCGAGGACGGCATGTCCGAACGCGACTGGCCCGGATGGATTCAGCTCACGCAACGGCTCGGATCCGCCTGCCAATTGGTTGGCGACGACCTCTTCGTCACCAACGTTCAGTTTATCCGGCGGGGCATCGAGGAAAAGGCGGCGAATGCCGTGCTCATCAAGCTGAACCAGATCGGCACACTCACGGAGACGCTGGACGCCATCCGTCTCGCGCAAGCCTCGGGATATGCCGCCATCGTCTCGCACCGGTCCGGCGAAACCGAAGACACGTTCATCGCCGACCTTGCGGTCGCCTCGGGCTGCGGGCAGATCAAAACCGGCTCGCTCTCGCGCTCCGAGCGCGTGGCTAAATACAACCGCCTGCTGCGCATCGGGGAGATGCTGGGCATCTCGGCGCAGTACGGGAGCACACAGGAACAACGGTCACAGTAATGCGGCGAGCTCTTGCGCGTCAAACGACAGGTTCTGCAACGCGGCGACATTCTCGCGGATCTGCCCAGGCTGGCTCGCGCCAATCACCGCAGACGTGACGCGCGCGTCGCGCAAAACCCACGCGAGTGCGGTTTGGGCAGGGGTCTGCCCCCGCGCCTTGGCCATCACCGGCAACCGCCGCGCGTAGGCCGTCGCATCGGCGTGGAGGTAGCGTGAGATGAACGGACTGCCTTTGGCCGCACGCGACCCCTCCGGCACGCCGTCCGAATATTTATTGGTCAGCACCCCTTGCGCCAGCGGCGAAAAGACGACCGTGCCGAGCCCCGCCTCATCCGCCGCGGGAATCAGCTCCTTCTCGACTTCGGCTCGCTCCAGCAAGTTGTACCGCACCTGATGCGCAACACACGGGATACGCATCTCCTTCAGCAGCGCCGCCGCATGCCGCAACAGCTTGGCCGGATATTTGGAAAGCCCGATGTACAGCGCCTTTCCCTGTCTCACCATGTCCGCCAACGCGCACACGGTTTCCTCCAACGGCGTGTCGGGATCCGGCCGGTGATGGTAAAAAATATCCACGTAATCCAGCCGCAGGCGCTTCAGGCTTTGGTCGAGCCCTGCCCGCAGATGTTTCCGGCTCCCCCAGTCGCCGCAGGGCCCCGGCCACATCGCGTGCCCGGCCTTGGT
>JAQVSS010000292.1 GCA_028700415.1 Kiritimatiellia bacterium | reverse complement strand
TCTCGAACCCTCTTTCGGCGGAGGGGACTTTCTGCTGGCCATTATCGAACGACTTCTGGCCGCTTGGAAGGCATCAAAGCGCATGACCCCGATCACCGATGACTTGGTTGATGCGATCCGTGCCGTTGAGTTGCACCGTGAAACATATTTTTTCACCCGTGAGCGCGTCATTCAACACCTAAGGCAGAAGGGTATCGATAACCGCTCTGCAACAGCCCTTGCCGATGCGTGGCTCGTTAAAGGCGATTTTCTGCTCGTCCCCATTGAGGGCTCTTTCGATTTTGTGATCGGCAACCCACCCTATGTCAGACAAGAGCTGATCCCCTCAACTCTGCTCGCAGAATACCGCAAACGGTACACGACCCTGTATGACCGAGCCGATCTCTATGTGCCGTTCATCGAACATTCGTTGTACCTGCTCTCCGCGGAAGGTGTCTTGGGGTTCATCTGCGCAGACCGTTGGATGAAGAACCGGTACGGTGGTCCGCTACGCAACCTTGTGGCGAAAAACTTTCATTTAGATATATTCGTCGACATGGTAGACACCCCCGCTTTCATCCGCGAGGTCGCCGCCTACCCAGCCATCACAATCATCAGCCGAAAAAAAAGCTCCGTTACCCGAATGGCTTACCGCCCAATGATCGGACGGGAAAGTCTGAACACACTCGCACGCGCCTTACGCTCCAAACGTCCGCCAACAAAAGACTCCTCTGTTCACGAACAGTTAAATATCGTCAACGGCGATGCGCCGTGGGTCTTCGACACCACGGACAAGGCCGCTGTTTTACGTCGCATCGAACAAACGTTCCCGAGCCTCGAGAATGCGGGCTGTAAAATCGGTATCGGCGTCGCAACTGGCGCGGACAAGGTCTTCATTGGCAAGTTCGACGAACTCGATGTGGAACCGGACCGCAAGTTGCCGCTCGTGACCACGCGCGATATTCAGTCCGGCGAGGTGAACTGGCGCGGGCAAGGTGTGATCAACCCTTTTGCCGACAACGGGAGCCTCGTCGATCTGCAACGTTTCCCTCGTTTGCGTCGCATGCTCGAAGCGCGGAAAGACGTGATCGCCAACCGCCATTGCGCGAAGAAGTCGCCGGCGAACTGGTATCGCACCATCGACCGCATCCAACCGGAACTCGCGGCACGACCCAAACTGCTGATCCCGGACATCAAAGGCGAAGCCCACATCGTCTTTGAACCGGGGAAGCTCTACCCTCATCACAACTTATACTACATCGTTTCTGACACATGGGATTTACGGGTGCTACAAGCCGTCTTTCTGTCGGAAATTGTCCGATTGGCTATAACAACTTATTCCACCCGGATGCGTGGCGGGTATCTCCGTTTTCAAGCCCAATATCTGCGCCGTATCCATATTCCGCACTGGCAAGACGTGCCCGAAATGCTCAGACACGAACTGGCCGACGCCGCCATACGCCGCGACATCCCCTCTTGTAATCGAGCATCCTTCAAATTGTACGGCCTAACCAAAACAGAGCAGGCGCTGCTCAACGACAACGGAGTATCCCATGGCACTTGATCTGGCCGACTACGAAACGAAAGCCCGCAAAGCCGTGCAACCCTTTTGGAAAAGCCGGGCAAAGGCCAAGCGCAAACAGAGTGCATCCGGCATGGCAGATCAAGGCGAGCGATCTGGCGTTACAGCCGGGAAAAATATGGACGGTTTTCTTTCCCTCATCACTGATATCGTTAAGGCCAACGGGCTGGCCAAGGCGCAAATTCATCGGAACCGTGCGATGTTGACACTCCCCGGCTACTACCGCCCGACCAAACTCTGGGACATACTCGTCTTGCACAAAGGCGAGTTGGTCGCCGCCATCGAACTGAAAAGTCAAGTGGGGCCGTCCTTTGGCAACAATTTCAATAACCGCACCGAAGAGGCGATCGGTACAGCCCACGATTTCTGGACAGCATATCGCGAGGGCGCGTTCGGCAAGCAACCGCGTCCCTTTGCCGGCTGGCTGATGCTTGTGGAGGATGCGCCTGAATCGCGCTCACCGGTAAAAGATAATTCCTCCCATTTCGACATCTTCGAGGAGTTCAAAGGCGCGTCCTATTTAAGACGCTACGACCTTCTTTGTCAGAAACTCGCGCAAGAACAGCTTTATACAACGGCCTCCGTCATGACCTCACCCCGCACCTCGGCCAAGACAGGGAACTACGCAACTTTGTCACCTATGACAAGTTTAACAACTTTTGCTTCTTCTCTTGCCGGACACATCGCCGCAACAGCGGCGCGTCTCGGAAAATAATTCTCCGCACACAACCCGGATCAGCCAAACGTAGGCTTTTCTGGTCGCGCGGCTGTGGCCGCAACGGTATAATGGCCGCATGGATAGGAACAGCCCAACAGGCTGTTGCGGTGATCGTGTGCGGTGCGGCGGTTATACCGGGGAAGGTTTGGAATGAAGCGCGAAAGAATGGTTGTCGGGGTGCGTTCTGTAATGGGTCTGCTGATGCTCGGCGTGCTGGCAGGAGTATGGCCAGCGATGGCCGGGTCCTTATCGTGGGCCTTCACGCCGGACGGATGGAAGCCGGACGAATGGATCCTCGTCAAGAGCCCGCGCTGGGAACACTTCGGGAAATGGGTGCAGAAGGAAGGCCACCTTGAGAACGGCGTGCCCGCCGGCGTCTCCCCCGATGATTTGCAGGGCAACCGCGCCCCCGAAACCTACACGAGCATGGTCTACGCAAAGCCTTTCGAGGGCGACCTGCGCATGACGGTTGACATGGCGTTCACGTACCGCATGGCGCCGCTCATCGTTCTGGCGCCGGAACTCGGCAAAGACGCCGCGGGCAGGACGGAATACCGCGAGCACTTCGAAATCTGCGTCTACAACGAAGGCGTGAACGTCTGGCATCATTTTTTCGCAAACGGGAAACCCTCTTACAAAAAGGCGGCCTTCGCCAAATTTCCGCTCGCGCCTGACACGCGCTACGCGCTGGAGGTTGAGCTCAAAGGCAAACTACTGACCGTCAGGATCGACGGCCACACGTTCGGTTACACCGACGAGTCGTTGCCGGAAAAACGCTACCTCGGGATCACCGGGTGCGAAGGCCTGAACCGTTTTTACGGCATGTCCGTCACGCAACCCCTCAAGGGGCCGCGTTAGCACACCCTCAGGGCTAAGGAGGAGGGGCATGAAGGCGGGTATGGGGATCTTGGTGGCGGGGGCCGCTGTTTGTTTGGTTACGGGCGTGCCTGCGGCGGAGCTTTCTTATTCCCGGGAGGAAACAACCGCGTCGATGGAAATCGGCCAAAGAACGCGGTCCTTGGAGTCCCCCCTGATACTGGTGCAACCGCAATTTCAATATGGGCTGTGGCAGAATTATCTCAATCATTTTGTGGATCGCCCCCTGTTTTATGACCGCGCGTTCCGCACGCTTCCCTTGAAGCATATGGAAAAGGAGAGCCTTCGAAAGGATCTCGATATTCTGCGGCAATATGAAATCAACGGCTGGGCCGGGTTTATTAATTACAACCCGTATTTAATCGAATCCGCCCTGCGGTGGATGGATGACTTCGGCGCCAAGGATATTGGGCTCTCCCCCAATATCCATTTTTTAGAGGCCATCGCGGATCTGAATAGTGACGCCTACAAATCATTGGCTGCAAATATCAACAGGATCAAAGGATACCCCAACATCCTGCGCGTGAACGGAAAAACGGTATGCTCGTCATACGTCATCGGCCGTACGCCCGGCGACCGCGAAATGAAAAACATGCTGGCGCAGTTGCGGAAGGACACGGGAGTTCCCTTGTCGCTGATGGCCATCCTTCCCGATAATGCCGAATCGGAGTTGGCGAAAGAGTGGAAAGCGGGCAGGAAAACCCCTTCGGAAAAAGGGTTGAAGGCTTATCAGGACATCATCCAGTCGAAACTGGACGTCTTTGACGGCGTTGTGTTCCGCCCCATCTCGGTCAGCATCCAGAACTTCACAAATGATCTGCCATACAAGTTTGACCGGGAGGCCTTTCCCCCGCGGGTCCCGGCCATCCTTGAGGTGCTCAAACGTCCCGAAAATCAGGGCAAATGGGTGGGTGTCCATGGGATGCAGGGATACATCAACCCCTTTTCCGGTTTGGTTTGGGGCGAATATGGCACGACGTTGATCCGGCAGTTCTTTGACAACGCGCTGCTGCTCAACCCCGACTATCTGCTGCTCACCGAATGGAATGAGTTCAACGAGAACACCTGCTTCCAGCCGACGCTGTCCAATTCCATGGCGCTCCAGCGGCTGGTAAAGTATTACGTGCGGACCTTGCGGGGCGAGCCGGCAACCCCCAACGGGGGCGACGACCGGTCGATCCCGAACCTGGTCCTGAGTCACCGGCAGTTTGTCAGGCTCGGGGAAATCCTCCGGTTCGAGCTGCTGAATATTCCGGATGCCGATACGCCGGCCTCTTATCGGGTCCGGCTGCTGGTACGGGATGCCGCGGGAAAAGTCATTCAGCGATTCCCCTGGGAAGAACTTGCCGTAAAAAAGCTGACGGCCATCACCTACAAGATCCCAACTGAACAGCTGTCGGATCACCAGGCCGTATGTCCGGAGGTGGAAATCATGACGGCGGGCGACGGGCCGCGGACTTTCACGGGATTCCAGTATGTGCAGCTTGATCCCACCGTCTGCTGGAACTACAAAGAAGTGCGGATGCCGCTGCGCGACCTGCTCGGTCCGGTCAAGAGCGCGTTCACGGTAGGACCCCGGCAACGGGATGGGACCTGTCTGTTTACAGGGGCGGTTGAAGCGGATGAGCCCCTGGCCTCCCTGGAAGTGCTGGATCAGAACCGGGAGATTTTCGCTGTCGACCGGGAGGACGAGTTTAAGCTTCAGGAAAACGTGGTGTTCTGGTTCATATGCAATGCCGCCAGAAATCAGATGCGGTGTCTCCAGGGAGAAGTCCGGGTGCGCCATTCCAGCGGCTGGGTTTTTTCAATGAACCGCACGCCGTGGCAAAACGAACAGCTTGTCCGCGCGGGCGACGTTTTGCAGGGCAACCTTTTGTTCAACTACTATCTGCCTAACGGGTTCTTTCTGAGCATCCCTAAAAAAGACATCGGCCGGGCGACGGTTGAGTTTGCCTTCAAGGACATGGCACCGTTTTCGATCCCGATCAACGATGTGTTCAAAAACGATAAGGTTTCCTATGCGCTTCCGAAAACCGCCCGAATCGATGCCCAAAAGATGCTGTTCCTGGCCGATGTGCCCGTTCAGCTCAAAGAGCGCAAGGCGCAGTTCACCGTCCCCTTGAAATCCGTGAAGCGGAACCCGGTTTTCCATATGCGCGCCGTGATGCGTTCCGGCAAAATATACCGTTCAGCGCCGGTTGTCCCGCCCGAAGCAAGCGGTAAAACCGTTTCGCTTCCGGTGTTTTCGGACACACGGGGAAAACCGGTTGTCCTGCAGGTGGCGGCCGACCGGGTCCCGGACTTGATTTATGCGTTCACGCCCGCGCACGGCGCCATGCTGCGCAACAGGTGCGATCCGTTCTGGGACGGGAAGCTGGGCGGCGGGTTTATCTACGGGGAGGCCTTTTGCAAGGAGACTCTTCAGGACAACGTCAATCCGGCCCCCT
>JAQVSS010000291.1 GCA_028700415.1 Kiritimatiellia bacterium | reverse complement strand
AGCCCGCAACCCAGAATCATCTCTCACTGAGCCACAGAGGTCACAGAGAGCCATCTCATCATTATAAACTCTGTGGTCTCCGTGCCTCTGTGAGAAACAACGTGTTTTTTATCGATGTTGTTGGTTTGTAAGGCACTAAAAAGCTTCCTAGTAATTGATAGAACCGTCGTCCTCGACCGAAACTTTGGCCACGGTGTTCGGCGGGAGCAGCTCGCGGATCCGGATCGTCTCGGCACGCTGGGCCGTGCCGTCCGGCAGGAAGGTGATGCATTTCGCATTGCTCACGTTGTCCGGCTCGTTGTTGCTGGACCCGTCCAGCTCGACGAACTTGAACCCTTTGGGCAGGGAACCGGGCGGCGCGGACTCCACGCCGTAGGTGTCGCCCACGTTCCATGTGGCATCGTTCGAGTTTCTGACGTTCGTGTTTTTCACGAACCCGTAGGCGGGAATCGAATAGCTCTCTGACGGCTTATAGGCCGATCCACGGCCCGTCAGGTTGTGCCTCTCCACCGACGGTTTGACGTTCCACCATTTGCCCTGCGTCAGGTTGTAGAGCCGCATGCTGCCGAGATAACTTCCGGACGCCTTCTCAGTGCCGAACATCTTGTCCAGCGGCGCGAACTCGTCGATCAGCTTACTTCCCCCACTGATGAAGGAGATTTTTCCGACCTCCTTGCAGACCACGTACGACGGCACGACCGTAGGGTCGCTTCCGTCATACCCCGTGATCTCGTTGAACACCATCACGCTGACGCGCACGCCCTCCAGACACGCGCGCTGGCGCGCGAGGATCAGGCTGTTGGCGAAATGCTTGGCCGCGCTGCGGCGCGTCATGCCGCGGATGGCGTTGAAATAGCTGGTGACAGCCAGCGTGGTGAGCATCGCCATGATGGATATCACCGCCAAAAGTTCCAACAGCGAGAAACCCCGGCTGTGCGTCCGTTTTTTGCCTTTTGTATTCATGTCGTAAACTTCAACGGATTACGATTATGAGCAGGATTAGGATTATGAAAAATCGGGTCATTCGTAATCGTAATCTTTATCCTAATCTTAATCATTCAAAAATTACCCTCTCGTTTGCTCCCGGAACCCCGAACCGTTCAATCATCCTTCTCCGGGCACTCCCAATATTTCGGTTCATTGTTCACATAGGTGACATGCGATTCATCCTGACGCTCTATCGTGACAGAATCGGTCTGCGTGTTGTATCTGACACAATAGAACCGGATCTTGGTAGTGTTGCTCGGATCAGGATAGACCAACGGGACATCCGTTTTTCTCGCACCCAGCGCGGCCCGCAACTGCACGCGGCGGCCCTCCACCAGTGTCAGCAGAGCCGAGGCGTCGAGATACGCCGTGTTATTGGCGCTGCCCGGCCCGTGGTAGACCTTCTTAAAGACCTCCTTGTTGTCCTCGCCGTGCGCCCACCGGATGTTTTTATCATACGGATCTTCGTCAAGATCACTTTTCGGAGAGAACGGCCACTTCCCTTCCTGCGCGCGGTAGTTGACCAGCGCCATCTCCAGCGCCCGGCAGGTGGACTCGACCTTCCGGACACGGCTCTGCTTGACAGACTTGATGGCCGCGCCTGTCGCCAGCGTGGCGAGAACCGCCATGATCGCGATCACGACCAGCAGTTCCAGAATGGTGAACCCGGCGGCGGCCCGGGAAGTCCGCCTAACGTGTAACTTCAAACCTATCAGCTTAAAAGTGTCCATACGTACTCCAAAAAAGTTGTTGCACCACGAAGACACGAAGATCACGAAGTTTTTTTATGATGCTTCTCTTCTTCGTGTCCTTCGTGACTTCGTGGTAAGAATTTCGAATTGTGGGCACCGCACGCATTAGAACTCCCGCACTTTAGAACTTTAGAACTTCTCCCGGCCTACTTCTCCGACCGCGACTGGCCGTACGGCCAACTCAGCCGGTCGTCGCCCGGGTACCGTTTGTTTTCGCTGCCGTCCTTGCCGTCCGGGCCGCGGGACCACACAATCGCCGCCGCGCGGACTTTCATGCCCTCCGGCGCGCCCTCGCCCGCGTCCACATAGCCGTCGAAATCCGTATCGAGCCGGATTTGAAGGCGGTGTTCGGCAACATCCCCCTCGCCCAGTTTCGTGTTGGCGCGGAGTTTCGCGCGGCCCCAGGGGTCGAGCAAACCGTACCGGTCAAGGCTGTCGGGATTGATCTCCGCGGTGATGTTCCCGCCGCTTTTTTTATACGTGGAAAGATCCAGCAGGTTCATTTCCTGCAACACGCGGCACGCTTCCGCGTCCATCTCTTGCTTCACCGGCAAAATCTTGCCCCAGCCGCGTTCCTGCTGCAGGTAGAGGTTGAGGGCCGTGGCCGTTTCGGAGGCCAGTGTCTGCGCCTGCGCCTGGCGGGCCGTCATTTTGACATGCGAAAAGGAAGTGATCAGCGTCGCGGCCAGAATGCCCAGGATGCCGATCACCACCAGCATCTCGACCAAGGTGAAGCCGGGGGACGGGGGCCGGGAGGAAGAGAACGTTGAACGCTCAACGCTCAACGCACAACGTTCAAGGATGGCACGGGGGACGGGAACGCCCCGAGTCACGTCAATCTTTCCCGCACTGTTTCTCGCATTCCGCATAAAAAGCTCTCTCTTCTGCGGACGGCACGGAGCCCGTCCCTCCATTAACTTCAACGTTCGGCGTTCGGTGTTCCGCGTTCGGCATTCATTCGGACGGTTCGGGGAACCGTCCCTACCTGAAACCAGAAACCCGGAACCAGAAACCTGTAACTCCCAAACAACTTTAGAACTCCCGCACTTTAGAACTTTAGAACTTCCCCTCCGCTTCCTACTTCGACCGGTCAAACCGCGCGACGTCGTCCTTGGTCCAAGACGTCACTTTTTCACGGTCTTCCGCCTTCAGTCCTTCCAGCGAGATCCACGGCGGGAAGGTTTTGCCGTCAGGCCCGGCCGACCAGATGCGGTAGCTTTGGTAGGGAGGCATCGAATGGTAATACAGGTCGCGGCCCCACCCGTCCCGGACCGAGACCTGCTGCAGCATGTACGTGACGCCCACTTTACCCGGATCCTGTTGCCGGACGAAGCTGATGCCGGAATCACGCTCGCAGGTGTCGACGCCCATGAGGTCGGAAGGCCCGCCGACCAGGCTCTTCTCGAAATTGGGCAGCCACCGCGCCACCGCATGATTCTCCCGGGCGCGCTGCGCCGCCAGCGCGCCCGCATTGTGCTTCTGCCACTGCCGGCTGCTGAAGAAATTGAGGTCGGGCGTCATCGCCGTGTCGGGAGGATTTCTGGTCAGTTCCTCGCCGCCCATCAGCTCGACGCGGGGCATCAGGAAGGACATCAGGCCGAACTGGAAGATGCGGATGCCGGACCAGTCGGATTGCGTCCGGTTGGCGGCGTTGGGGCCGAGCGCGTCGTTCACGCTATAGACGCCCTCGCTCCCCCACCGCACCGCGATGTAATTGTCCAGCGACCGCACGTTCGGATAGCAGAAGGCGACCGGCTGGCAAGCGGCCGCCCGGTTGGCATTCTTCTCAATGAGCGTAGAGGCCGGGGAGGTGGAACCGTCATCCGCCTCTTCCACATACGGGTCCGGCGAGCCGTGCTGGGGCACGGGCGGGTAGGTGCCGAACTCCGCGTAGAAACCGGAGAGGGCGTTCTGCACCCGCTCAAGCCGCGCAATGGTCTCGGCCCGTTTGTTGCCCGTGCCCGCCGCACTGACCAGGCGGAACACGCCGGCGATCAGGATGCCGATGACCGCAATCACCACCATCAGCTCGATCAGGGTGAAGGCGGGGGACGGGAGACGGGGGACGGAAAGTCGCCGGATCACGTCCATAAATCCCGCACTGTTTTTCACATTCCGCATAATAAGCTCTTTCTGCCGCTATAACTTGAGCGGATTACGATTACGGGCAAGATTACGATTAGGAGGTGACGGTTCCTTTCATAATCATACTCTTAATCTTAATCTTAATCTCTCCACACGTTACACCCTCGTTCATTCACGGGCAGTTTCGGACGGTTCGGGGAACCGTCCCTACCTGAAACCATAAACCCGGAACCAGAAACCTGTAACCCGCATCCCCCTTACGCCTGGGAACCGAGGGTTCCGATGATCTGGATCATGGGCATGAACATCGCGATCACGATCGTGCCGACGACCACCGCCAGAATGATGATCATCAGCGGCTCAATGACCGAGGTCAACCCCGCCACCGCATTGTCCACTTCGTCGTCGTACGTGTTCGCGACACGTATCAGCATGTCCGGCAGCGCGCCCGTCTCCTCGCCCACCTCCACCATCGAGATCACCATCGGCGGGAAAACTTTGCAGGCCGCCAGCGGCGCGGTCATGCTTTCGCCTTCCTTCACGGCGTCGTGGACGTTCTGCATGGCGCGGGAAATCACCTCGTTGCCCGTCGTGTCGCGCACGATCGTCAGCGCCTGCAGCACCGGCACGCCCGAGGCAAGCAGCGTGCCGAGCGTGCGGGTCATGCGGGAGATCGCCGTGCGGCGTATCAGCGTGCCGAACATCGGCGCGTTGATTTTGGCAACATCCAGAATGTAATGGCCGGTTTTGGTCTTCGCAAAGATTTTGAACAGGACCACCAGGCCGGCGAGCGCGCCCACCACCGCCAGCCCGTTCTGCATCACCAGATTGCTGGCATTCATCACGAACTGCGTAATCGCGGGCAGGGGTTTTCCTTCCAGCAGGTCGTTAAAGATGTCCTTGAACTTCGGGATCACCGCCACCAGCAGAAAGCCGGTGATACCGATAGCGGCGCACAAGACCACGACCGGGTAGACCATCGCGCCCTTGACCTTGTTGCGGATCTTCGCGGCCTTTTCAGCGAACTCGGCCAAGCGGTTCAGCACCACCTCCAGCACGCCGCCGGCCTCGCCCGCACGCACCATGTTGATGTAGAGGTTGTCGAAGATCTTCGGGTAATTCGACAGCGATTCCGAAAAGGTGCTCCCGCTCTCGACCGAATCGCACATGCCGGTAAGCGCTTCCTTCAGTGTCGCGTTGGGCGTCTGGCGCTGCAACACGTGCAGGCCGCGCAACAGGGGCAACCCCGCATCCACCAGCGTCGCAAGCTGACGCGTCAGCGTCGTGAGATCCTTCTGCTTCACCTTACCCCGAAGGAATTTGGGCAGTTTAATCTCGATCTTCATCTGGCCGACCGACTTCTTGGCGGGAACGCCCTTTTTCGCGCCCGGGGCGGGAGCGGACGGCTTGGCCGAGGAATCCGACCCGCCCGCCGCACCGATCGCCGTCGGGAACAATCCCTGGGAACGCACCTTGGCGACGGCCTGTGCCTGGTTGGGGGCTTCAATCGTGCCGCGGCTCTCTTTGCCCGCGGAATCTACAGCGATATACGCGAATTTAGGCATATGACTACTCCAGGAAGTTCGGACGGAGACACTGACACGCGCTCCCCTATAACGATTCGGGATCAGGATACCACAGTATGCAGGGGAGCGGCAAACCGAAAGTGGGAAAGAACGTCGAACGCAGAATGAAGAAGGGGTCACGCGGAGACACGGAGTGTTTTAACCTAAAAAGGGCAGTTCAACTGCTCCGCAGTTCAGAGTACGCAGATTAAT
>JAQVSS010000290.1 GCA_028700415.1 Kiritimatiellia bacterium | reverse complement strand
ACCGCGCGTAATCGCTGCGCGTCCACTCGGACACATTGCCGTGCATGTCGTAGAGGCCCCATGCGTTGGGCTGATACTGTTTGGTGCCGGAAATCAGAAACTGCTTGTCGTTGAACGTCGAAACGCGCGGGACGAAATCGAACACACGGTTCCCGACCAGCTTCGGATTGAACACCGGGTTGATGCCGTTCACCGCGAACTTCTCGATCGACTTGTCCGCGAGATTGGCATACGGGCTGAAATCCGACGCCTGTGTGCCGAAAAACATCGCCGTCCCGCTGCCCGCCCGGCAAGCCCACTCCCACTGGGCCTCGGTCGGGAGATCCACCTTCTGGCGAGTCTTCTTGCCAAGCCAGCCGCAAAAGGCCTTAGCGTCGAGCCAGCTCATGCGCACGGCCGGCTGCGCGTCGTAATTAGCGTAATACCCCAAGCGCACATGGTCTTTCCACTGCTGGTCGAAAACGCCCGCGTTGTGGTCAGGCTTGAAGGTGAAAAAGGCCGCGTTGTTGACCTCGGCCTCGGACATCCAGAACGGGCGCCCGATTTTGATGCGGTGCCGGGGCTGTTCCCACGGGGTCTCCTCGTCGCTGCCCATCACGAATTCTCCGGCCGGGACGCGCACGAGCGTGATGCTCACGCCATCGCCGAGGTCGAGCACCCGCTTCTGCCCGCCTTCCGCCGGCCGCATCTGCCGGGCCGCTTCCGGGGTAAAGGGCCAGCCGGGCGCGGACACCGAGACCGGCGCGGCCCGCTCTTCGACTTTCCCGGCGGCAGGGGTGACCGGGTAGGGCTTTTCGGGGATGGACTCCCAGTTGGCGTCCACATTCGCGTACTGCGCGCGCAGAGCGGCCGCGTGCGCGGAAATGTTCGTGGTCCACGTCTGCCGCTGAGGGTTGCCGGCATACGCCGACGTCCAACTGCCGAAGAACGGCACGTTCAGGTCGATCCATGTGTAGAGCCGCCGCCACGCCTCGTCGTCCAGCTTGACCCCGTGGTGGCCCTTTTCGAGCAGCTGCACACCTTCCGAGGCCGAGGCATGATACTCATACGGGACATTCATGGTGCCCGCGCTCTCGGGCCCCGGGCTGCGGAAATACTTGCGGAAGGCATGGTAGGCGTCGCTGTATCCCTTCTGCTGCCCGCCGCCCTTGAAATTCGGGCGGCCCGCGTCATTGCCGTCGTGACACCGCACGCAGTAGGCATCCAGGACCGGCTGGATCTCCATGTCGAACGCGAAGCCCTCCACGCGCTGCCGCCAGGGACGGATCGCCTGGGGGGCTTTGCCGGAAGCGATGGTCTTGCGGGTCACCGGGGGCTCCGTCGGCGGCTCGTGGCAGCCGATGCAGGAGAGCTTCTCGCCGGGCATGGCCACCAGCCAGCTCCGGAAGAGCTGCAGCGCGCGGCCCTCCTTGTCCAAAGGCTGGAGGGAGATCGTCGTGTTGGCCGGCATGCGGAACATGGCGGAACCGTCCGTCTCGACCTTGACGGTGCCCAGCAGCCGCTTGACGTCCCAGCCGCTCTCCACCCCGAGGTGGTCGTGGCTGCCGATATTGTAGTAGCCGTATGCGTAGGTGAAGACGCGCAGCGCGTCGACCGTGCCCTCGGGCACGCCTTTGAGTCCGGGTCCGCGGTACACGTTCTGGACATAGCAGACCGCCTCCTTGTCCTGGAGATTGACCCGGCTCGGGATCACGGGCGGGCGGGCACGCTTCTTGAGGGGATACGGCTCGACCATGTAGCTGTACCCGCCGAGGTCGGCGGGCTGGAGCGGCACAAAGTTGTCGAACGTGTCGACGAGGTAGAGCTTCCAGGGCGACCGGTCCGTGACCTTGGCGACAACCAGGTAGTAGTCGGCGCTGACGGGGTAGGGCTGGAGGAACTGCGGGAAGACGCCGTTCACCAGTTGGTCAAGGTCCAGCGCCATCTCCGGATAGAACTCGCGCAACTTCGGGTAACACGTGTTAAAGAAGTCGTTGTTGAGCTCGTGGTAGTCCTTGCCCTGCTGCGACGCCTCGGGCATGTTCTCTTTGATGAGCTTGTCCACCACGGACTGCAGGTCGGGGAACTGGGACAGCAGGTGCTTCTTGACGGTGGGGTAGAGCTGGTCGACCGTCACATGCGTGACCCTCTTCCCATAGCCCGGAATGTGCTGCACCACGCCGTCGGCATGGGCATACCCCTTGTTGGTGTCGAAGACCGTCAGCTTGCCGGAGGCGGCGACCCCGTGATGGCCGGAGACGATGGCCACGAATTTCCCCGGTTCGCCCGGCAGCGGGCGGGCGTTGAACATGGAGTTGGGCCACAGGCTCTGCGAACCGTAAATCGCCCGCTGGTTGCTGCCGTCCGGATTCATCGTCATCATGATCCGGGAGTAGTAGTGCATGATGTCGGTGTACTCCCACCGCAGATACATGACCTGCCCGTCCTCGCGCACGGTCGGATACCAGTCGGCATCCTGCTCAAAGGTCAGCTGGCGGGGCTCTTCGCTGTTAGGCCCCATCAGATAGAAGTTCGGCACGGTCCGCGACCCGCCGATACAGGGCACGCCGATCATCGGGGCGGTCGAGCTGAAGATGATCTTTTCGTCGGGCAGATAGATGCCGCCGTAATTGTGAACGTATTCGCCGACGATGGGGGAAACCTTGCGCGGGTTGGAGCCATCGACGCCGACCTCCATCACTTGGAACATGTTGTTCGTGTCGGTGGAGGTGAAGAGCAGCTTCTGCCCGTCGTAATGCACATCCGGCTCGCCCACGTAGGCCCCGTCCTTGGGCTCATAGACATCCGCGAGGGCGCCGGTCCGGAAGTTGAAGCGCGCGATCTTGTTCTTGTAGCCCTTCGGGGCCAAGACGTGAGTCCCAAGCCAGTTGTTTTTTACGGCAACCTTGTCCGAGAGCACCACCAGCGCCTCATCGAAATCGAGGTACGGGTTCTCGGCGACCAGCGCCTGACACTTGAGTTTGCCGTAGGCCTCCAGCATCTGCGCCGCCTGCGGGTCACCTTTCTCGGCTTGGGCCAGCAAACCGGGCATCGTCTGCACGTACTTCTCGGCCTGCTTCAGCAGGGCGCGGCCGTTTTTGTAGGCACGCGGCTTGGTCTTGAGAATATGCCGGATCGAGCGCACCAGCGCCTCGGGCGGGGAGAGTTTCATCAGAGCCGCTTGCGTTTCGGCGGCGGCACGCTCACGCTCCTTCCGCTCCTCGGCCGCCCTGCTCTGAAGCGCCTTCGCGCGGAGTTCGCCGAACTCCTGACGCTTGCCGCTGGGGGTGCAGGCCGCCGCCAAGTCGGTCTCCCGTCCGCCCGGCGCCTTGACCGTGGCCCTGAGCTGGTGTCCCCCCGTATAGTTGAAATACAACAAGTTGACCTGATGTTTGCCGACCGTCAAGTCGGCAGAACCTGTCTTGCCGGAAGCCCCATGCAGCCCGTCGTTCATCACCACGGGCTTGCCGTCCACGTAAAGCGCGCTCCCGTCATCGGAGGTCACGGCGAACTCGCGTTTGCCGGCCGCGGTCACGTTCAGCTCTCCGGAAAACTCAACGTTCCATGCGTCGCCGAATTTCCGGTCCCCCATCGAATCGATCTTCGCCGCCGCGCCGGTCCCGAGCGGCTTTCCCTCTCCCACCAGAAACACGGTCCGCACCTTGCCCTGATGCGCGAAGTAGGTCATCTCGGCACGCGCGGACAACATGGACAGGACCGAACAGAAAAAGAGCCCCCATCCCCCTTTACCCCACATAATTCCTCCGCTTAAAATGATGGCATCTTCTTTTAATTAACAGCTTCAATCATACCCTAGCGCGAGCGACCCGATCAAGCCCGGAAAATAACGGTGTCGGGAACCGCTGTTTTGCAGAGCCTTTTCGTGCCCTACAGACCAACATGAGACCAAGCCCTACTGGTTTCTGGTTTCACGTTTCAGGTTTCGGGTTTCGGGTTTCGGGGGCGACGCGCTGGTCAAATCTCAAATTTGAGCGAAGGGTGCCCGCCCCCGTTCACGTACACGTACCACCTGCCGCAACTCGCCCGCTGCCGGAACGTGTCCATCCTCGCGCTGCCCGTCACCAGCAGCGAGCAGACCGCCGGGCGGGTATCGTACACGCCCTTCAGAAAGGATTTCCAGCCGGCCATTTTGTGGATCTCGTCCAGAAGCAGCAGGTCCGTGTCAGCCGGCCACGACTGTCGGTTGATCACCGCCGCATCGGCGAGACTGTCGTAGTTGAGGTAGCAGGGCCGGGAGAAGCGCGCCGCCACCTGCCGCGCCAGATAGGTCTTGCCCACCTGCCGCGGCCCCGTCAGGACCACCATCTTGCGGTGCAGATCGTCGGAAATCCGGTCTTCCAAATACCGTTTCATGGCTGACTATTACGCATCGCTTTGCCGAAAAGTCACGCCCAAACGTTCAAGCGTTGCGTTTTGGTCACCAACGTTGAACATCCAACTGGGCAACCAGATCGGTTCGACGTTGGACGTTCGGTGTTCGATGTTCAACCTAAATGAAGATTAGCCGCAAAGATCGCAAAGAACACAGAGATGAGAGAAAATCAATAGGGAAAAGGCGTTTCGTGGATTTTTCTTTGAGGTCTTTGCGGCTATTACGGATTCACCTGTTTGGTACGGGGTCTTCATATCGGTATCATATTCATAACCATCTGGCCAGGAGTAGATTAATCTGCGTGCTCTGAACTGCGGAGCAGTTGAATTGCCCTTTTTAGGTTCAACGTTCGCTTCTCCGCGCCCACCCCGTGTCAAGACGGCATCGAAACCTTCACGCGGAAGAACCGGCTCGCGCCGTTTGTCGCGCCCCACGAGCCGTCCGTCAGGTTCGTCTTTCCGTCCACCTTGTAAACGCGCGCCGTTCCAAGGTTCGGCGTCCACGTCACCTGCGTCGAACCCTCATTACACAGCGATTGGCTGATGTAGAAATTTTGTTTTGAAAGTACTCGTTCTTTTGAAAAATGTAAACCGTTCTTTTCCGGCTTTGCGACGTGCGCACCGTGTCGCGTAAATCTCGGACCGCTCCTTCACCCGAAAGCATGGCGACCCCTTCTTGCGTAAAGGCATAAGGCACCAATGCGTGCCGAGCCCGCAACCCGAAATTCTCACCACGAAGTCACGAAGGACACGAAGAAGGAGCGAGCCATTAAAAAACTTCGTGCTCTTCGTGCCTTCGTGGTTAATCAACTGCTGTTTCTAGGTTTAGACACCGGTTGTCTATAAACGGACGGTTCGGGGAACCGTCCCTACCAGAGGCGAATGCAAACGCTTAAATCCCGGCATGTTCAGGTAGGGTCGTTTCCCCGAAACGACCGCAGAGAACCCTAAAAGAAAAAGCCGTGGGTACCCGTACCCGATCCGGCATCCGTTGCACGTCTCGCCGACGAACGGCAGGAGAAAAGCGGAGTTGACGAAACCTGTAACCTGTAACCCGCAACCCGCAACGGTCAGGGAATCGGTGATGCGCCTGACCCGCTCACGGCACATGTGTTCATATCTCTATTTCTTTCTGGCAGCCCGGCCGATCGCGAGAATCTTTGCGACCTTGGCCTCTGTCAGTTCGTACCCTTTTAGACCGGGAAAGCCTTCCCAAATGACGGTACGGTGCTGCGGCTCGAGGATGATGACGTGTGGCCACCCC
>JAQVSS010000040.1 GCA_028700415.1 Kiritimatiellia bacterium | reverse complement strand
CAAAAGGCCGCAAGGGAACGAGGTTTTCCTTTGCGGTTTTCCGTTTTTTGTAAACGGCACATGCTATGGTTTCGATCGCGATGTCAAAAAAAACGTACAAGATTTTTTACCGGAAAGCGCGTCGACCTGCGGAATGGTTTCTCATCTGGTTAGGCCAGAAAACCATTGCGCCGCTGTCGCTTAAAGGGTTGCTGCGCCTTTCCCGCTGGATCGCCTGTGTCTGCTACCTGTTCGACCGTCGGGGCAAAGCCATTGCCGGTGCCAACCTGCGTCTGATGTTCGGCACGCGCATGACAGCCGCGCGCGAACGGGCGATCACCCGCCGTGCCTATATGAATATGGCCCGCGTGATTGTCAATATTTTCTGGATGTCGCGCGATACGCTCACCCGAATTAGAGATCAAGTGAGTTTCGCGCCGATCGTGCTCGAGACGCTTCGCGCCCATTTGCCGGTGGTGACGGTCAGCGCCCATATCGGCAACTGGGAGATCCTCTCGCAAGCGTGCGTGGCCAACGGCATCCCGATGATGTCTGTCGCAAAAATGATCGGTTCCCCGGAAATGACCGACCGCTTAACGCGCCTGAGGACAACCATCGGCCAACAGATCGTGCCCGCGGACGGCGCGTTGCGGCCGCTCATGCACGCGCTCAAGCACGGCACCAGCATTGGCCTGCTGACTGACCAGCACACGCATGTCTGGGAAGGCGGAACCCTTGTTAAGTTTTTCGGCCTGTCCGCCGGCTTCTCACTGGCGCCTGCGGCCCTGTCGCGCAAATTCGGATTGCCCATCGTCTTCGCGTGGTCGCGCCCGCTTAAGGACGGCCGCTACCGTATTGAACCCGGAGAGTTTTTCTTGCCGGACCCCCAGGTCGACGACCGCACGCGTACCCAGCAGCTGGCCTCCGCCTTTGAGCGCGTCATCCGAAAGCACCCTTCGCTCTGGTGTCTCAACTACCGCCGCTGGCGCTACATTTTTCCTGAAGATGATCCCGCGCGTTATCCTTTTTATGCGCGTCCCATGCGTCGTGCGGCACCAAAGGTCTGACCGTAGGCCGGAGGGCGGAAACACGGGAACCCAGACAATCAGGAGAGAAGCGTTTATGGGGATGGCGATAAAAACGCGGTTTAAACAATGGCAATCAAAACAGGAGCGGATGAAACACGGCCTGCGTAACGGCCGTTTGCACCGCCTTTTGGGAGACCGGATATTTCATTCCAGCCTCTGGAGTTTCGACCAGAGGTCGGTCGCCGGAGGGCTGGCGCTTGGCCTGTTTGTCGCGTTCACTCCAACTTTTCCCTTTCAAATGCTGCTGTGCGCCATCGGCGCAATCCTTTTGGGAGTGAACCTTTCCGTCTCGCAAGCCGCAATCTGGATCACGAACCCCCTCACGGCGATCCCCATTTATCTGGCCGCCATCAAGGTAGGACGGTTCTTGTGCCAGCACACCTTAATCGGGGGACTGACAACGGTGTTCTTTTCGCTCGAGGGGCGGACAGGAAAAGTGATGCGGGAGAGCCTTTACCTGTGGACGGGCTGCCTCGTGTTTGCAGGCGTTTCCGCTATCTTGGGCTACGTGGCGGTCAACATCGTGTGGAGCGTGTACCGTTGGCGCACGGGAAAAGGCCGTCGTAGAGAACGTACCCCGGGGCGTCCCGTTCAGCCGGGTTCATAACACCGTTGTTAAAGGCCCTTTGTCCATTCGGACCGGTGCCGTCATAACAACCGCCGTGCCCTGCCCAACGGCACTCGTGATTTCCATATGCCCGCCTAATCCGCCAATCCGCTCACGGATACCGAAAATACCGACCCCGATCCCGCCATTCGCCTCTGTGCCGTTCAGTTCCTCACAGAGAAAACCGTTCCCGCCATCACGGATGGTCACCTGAACCTCCCCCTTTCCGTTCTGCCGGATGTCGACCCTTGCGTGAAGGGTGTCCGCATGCTTAACAATGTTGAACAGCAGTTCTTGAATGGCCCGGAAAAGGCAAATGAACACGCTTTCGCACAGTGGGGGGACGGCCCCTTCGGTTGTCAGTTCAACCGCCAACCCGAATTTTTTCTTCATCTGCTGCGAAATCCAATGGACGGCTTCCGGCAACCCGCCCTCGCGCAGCCCGGGGACAGCCAACTCGTGGACAAGGCTGCGTGTCAACTTGAAGGAGGCTTCAAGCATGCGGTCGACACGTTCAAGGGGAGCCTCTGCCGCCGTGTCTTTCACCGATTCACGGACAACGCCCAGCATCATCCTCGCGGCGGCCAACGTCTGCTGCAGATCCTCATGCAGCACATCAGAAATCCGGCACCGTTCCGTTTCCTCCGCATGGAGCAGCCTGCCGGTGAGTGCCCGCAGTTGCCCCGCATAGATACTGACCTCCGCCGTCCGTTCCGCAACACGCTGCTCCAGTGTCGCGTTCAAAGCCTTCAACTGCTCCTCCGCCTTCCTGCGGTCAGTGATGTCATGGTAAATGGACTGCAGATTCCCGTCCGGCATCATTTTGCTGTGCAGCTCGACCACCACTACTGAACCGTCCTTGCGGATGATGGTGCGCTCACACACAACCGTTTTCCCTTTGTGTATCAGGTCGAACCGGAAAGGCCGCTCACTCACGCTCGCCGGCGTGAAGGGCATTTCTCCAATAAATTTCCCGACCACCTCCTCACGGGACAACCCGAAAAGACCGCACATGCATTCGTTCACGTCCGTGATGATCCCGTCGTGTGTGCCAATGAGAATACCGTCGACCGCAAAATTCAGCAGTTCGCGGTAACGCCGCTCGCTGAGCACAAGATGCTCTTCGGCCTCTTTGCGCTCCACGTTGTGACGTTCGATCAGCCGCACACGGGCACGCTCAAGTTCCGAGATTTTGTCCTTCAACGTGTTATTCATCGGATTGAATGACCCTCCCGTCCTTTCAAGAACCCTGCCGCCTCTGCACGGCCTGTGTCCTCGCGACAGGCCAATGATACACGTTCGCACCGCTCTGACGCCAGAGCAGACTGTCTGCGGCGCCGCTGCCCCGTCTCAACAGTTCGGCGACCGGCCTGCCTGACGCATACGGTTTGCCCTGTCCCGGCAGTCGCGTTTTGTGATATAAGAATCACATGCCGAATCCTGTCACACCGCTACTCGAAGTCTGCGGACTGAAAACGTGGTACCCGGTCAAAAAAGGCGTCTTTGCGCGGACAGTCGGCCACGTGCATGCGGTCGACGGCGTGGATCTGACCTTGTACCGCGGGGAAACGCTCGGCATTGTCGGCGAATCCGGTTGCGGGAAATCCACGCTCGCCCGCACCATCCTGCGTTTGGAGAAACCGCGCGAAGGGACCGTCTCCCTCGGCGGGCAGAATGTTCTCGCTCTGCGCGGCGAAGCCCTGCGGGCCTACCGCCGTACGGTTCAGGTTGTCTTCCAAGACCCGCACGCGTCACTCAACCCACGCCACACCGTGCTGGAACTTCTCACCGAAGCGATGCTTGTCCATGGCCTCGTCACCCGCGACACATGCCGGGAAGCGGCCGCCCGCCTGCTCGCCGACGTCGGCATGCCAGACGACATACTCGACCGTTATCCGTACGCCTTTTCCGGCGGGCAACGCCAGCGCCTTTGCATCGCGCGCGCCCTCGCACTCGGCCCGCAGCTTCTGATTTGCGACGAGGCCGTCAGCGCCCTCGACCTTTCCGTACGGGCCCAAGTCCTCAACCTGCTTCAGGACCTGAAAGCCAAACACGGGCTTTCTTACCTGTTCATCACCCACGACATTGGCGTGGTGCAACACCTCGCCGACCGCATCGCCGTCATGCGGAACGGAAAGTTTGTGGAGACGGGCTCAGCCGACGATGTGCTCAACACCCCCACGCACCCTTACACCCGGCTTCTGCTTCGTGCCGTACCCCATATCGGCATTCCCCTTCCTGAAGAGGCGGACGTCTCGTCCGAAACTGTTCCTGCCACCGCGTCATAACCCCGCCTGCCTCTCAACTCCTCCGACTCCTGCAAACAGATGAGAACCTCGCCATTTGTCCTGTCCCTCCTGTGTGTGTGCGGGCTGCCGAGCCGCGCCGCCGAAACCTTGGTGACTGCCGCCGCCACGCTGGAAATCGCGGCTCCGGAATGCTCCGCGTCGCCCCAACTTTTTACTCCGGACTGGCACGCGCAGCGCGCGAAGGGTGACCGGATGCCCGACCCTGACGGCTCAGCCCTTTTCACCCTCGAAATCAAGGGCACGCGGGGTGTTCAGGGTGCGGCCCGTTTCACGCAAACAGCAGAAGGGGCGGTTTGCGCCCATTATTCCTTCACCCCGCAGGCCGACGTTCAACTCAACGCGCTTTTTGTCGGAATATCACTGCCGTGCGGAATTCTCGCAGGCGGCTCGTGGGCAAGCGACAACCGGAAAGGGACGTTTCCCGAAGAACAGGCGGGGCTCACCGTGCTGTCGGACACCATGCGGACGCTCGCCATCACAACCCCCGACCGCAGACAACACCTCCGTTTCACATTCGATGAGCCCACAGCCGTAATGATCCAAGACGACCGTCAATGGGGACCGTCGTTCTCGATCCGCATCGGATATAACGGCGGCACCCGGACTTTCAAGGCCGGCGAACCTTTCACGGTGCGCTTCACCCTTTCCACCCGTGAACCCCAGCGCCTCGTTTTCGATGCCCCCGTGACCCTCCACGCGGGACCGGAGTGGAGACCGCTCAACGTCGAGCCCGAAATCCTTGAGGGTTCGGCGTTGGATTTCTCCAGCCTCGGGCTGGCCGACGCTCCTGCCGGAAAACACGGAAGGGTGATCGCCAAAGGCCCGCATTTCGAGTTCGAGCGCAAACCGGGCATACCGCAACGTTTCTACGGCGTCAACCTCTGCTTTACCGCCAATTTTCTCGAACCGGCGGATGCCCGCCGCCTCGCGAACCGCCTCGCGCGCATCGGGTACAATGCCCTGCGCCTACACCACCATGACGGCGGCCTCGTGGAGGGCTCTCCGGACGGGACGACCATCAACCCCCGGAACCTGGCGCGCCTTGACGCCTTGGTTGCCGCCTGCATCACCAACGGCATTTACATCACCACCGACCTCTACGTCTCACGTTCCGTGCCGTGGCGCAGCATCGGCGTTGACCGCGACGGCCTGATCAAGATGAACGCGTACAAAATGTTGATCCCGGTGCATGAGGGCGCATGGGAGAACCTTAAAACCTTCACGCGGCAGTGGCTCGCGCACGTCAACCCATACACGGGCAACCGCTACGCCGACGACCCCGCACTGGCCTGGCTTTCCATGATCAACGAAGGCAACTTCGGCAATTACATGGAAGAGATGCGAAGCATCCCCGAATGGCAGCAGTCCTGGGCCGCTTGGCTTTCGGGCAAACAGGCCCAAGAACCGCAAGCCTACGCCGGTATCCCCCCGACCCTGCCCGGCAACATCTATGGCCGGGACCGCCACACCACCGCCTTTGTCCTCTTCTTGAAAGGAATGGAAGACCGCATGATGGCACGCATGACGGCCTTCCTGCGCAAAGAGCTCAAATGCCGAGCCCTCATCACCAACCGGAATGCCTGGACAAACCATGCTTCGGACCAAGTGTCACGCCACGAACTCTACGATTACGTGGACGACCATTTCTACGTCGATCACCCGGAGTTTCTCGAACGCCCATGGTCGCTGCCCAGCCGGTGCGCGAATGCCAACCCGGTCAAGAACGGGGCGATGGGCACACAGACTGTGGTTTTCAACCGCCTGCTGGACAAACCTTTCACCCTCACCGAGTATAACTACTCCGGCCCCGGACGCTTCCGCGGCGTGGGAGGTATCCTCACCGGCGCGCAAGGCGCCCTGCAGGACTGGTCAGGCATCTGGCGCTTCACCTACAGCCACAGCCGCGAGAACCTCGTGAAACCGGACGGTTACGCCATGGGGTACTTTGACATGGCCGGCGACCCCCTCTCGCTCGCCGCCGAACGTGCCACGCTCTGCCTCTTCCTGCGTGGCGACCTCATGCCGCTGGCGCGCACCTATGCGATGATCCTCCCGAAAACCGACGTGTTGCAGATGCGCGTCCCTATGCCGCTCAACCGGACCGGGTGGCCGTGGCTCGCCTGGTACGCGCGCCTCGGCACCATGGTGGCAGACGCTCCGGCACCCGACTTCACCTGGTCCTCCCGCTTCCCCGACGTTTACAGCAAGCCCTCCGCCGAGATCCGGCGCTTGCTCGTCCCCGACCCTTCGTGCGGCCTGCCACCGGCCGGCGACGGAGCAATCACGCTCGACAAAACGAGCGGGATGATTGTGATCAGGACACCCCGCACATGCGGCGGCTTCGCCGAGAGCGGCACAGTGGATGCCGGCGCACTCAGCTTCACCGTAAGCGACACCGCCGCCACAGTCTGGGTCAGTTCCCTCGACAACCAGCCCGTCACCCAGTCGTCGCGCTTACTCCTGACACATCTCACCGATGTGCAAAACACCGGGATCCGCTACGCCCAACAGTCGCGTAGAACCCTGTTGGCTTGGGGCAAGAAACCCCATCTTGTCCGCAACGGGAAGGCCGCTATCCGTCTTGCCGTCAAACCGGCCAAACAGCATCACGTCTACCCGCTTGCGACCAGCGGGCGCCGCCTCGCAGAAATCCCCGCACGCGAAACGGGCGGATGGCTCACCTTCACGGCCGCCGTGGACGCCGATCCCGCCACCGCCATTATGCTCTACGAGATTGTGAACGCGGACAGACCCGCGCCCTGATGTTTTCTCAGTCTGCGGCGGAACCCGTTCCGCGCTGGTTCTTCGGGCAAGCCGCGAAACAGCGGCCGCACGCCACGCACCGGACACGGTCCGCCTCGTGTGACGAGCGGCGTTGCAGCCGCGTCAGCGCCAACACGCGCAGAACAATGACCACCCACATGAAGAAACCCGCCCACATACAGCCCATGCGGAACCGGCGCGTCGTTTTCTCCGCCCGTTCCTCCGCCCATTCGAGGCTCTTCCCCGTACGTTTGAGCGCCTCTATTTCAGGATAGAGATCCTCATCGGCGGGTGTCGTCCCCGTCAGCCGTTCGACCACGGCCACATCCGGATGCGCCCGCGCGGCGAAAGGGCCGGACAACCACCCCGCAACCATGCCCCCTGCGATCAAAACAGGCGACAGCGCGAGCATCGCCAGAAAACGCCTGAATTGCCTGTCGCGCGCCGCATCGGTTAAGGCCGGACGCGGCACCGCAATCGCATCCACAGGACATGTCCCCGCGCACAGCCTGCAGTTGACACACGTTTGTCCCGTCACATCCACCCGTTTCCAAGCCAGCCACCCGCACACCTCAAGCAACACGCCGTAGGGACAGAAGTAACGGCAGTAGGGCCGTGCGATCACCATGCCCAGCAACAGCACCGCCATGCCCGCCAGCAACATCGGCAACGGCGCGCCGCGCCGGAAGAAGCCCACGAACGGATCGGTCCGGCAGATCAGGTACCCCGCGCCGTTGACCGCGTAGACAATCCCCGCCGAGAGCACCGCGGGCGGCACCACCCGCAACACCGCGTCCAGCGCCCCGGGCAACCGCTGCGGCTTGACAATGAACAGATCCTGCAACGCGCCCAGCGGGCACACCGCGCCGCAAAAGACCCGGCCGAACAGCAGCGCGGTGAGCAGCGGCAACGCGAACAGGGCCGCCACATGCCAGGACAGCCCGCCGCCGTTCCACGCCGCCACCGCCACGTTCTGCACCGATCCGACGGGGCAGATACACCCGTGCCGCACAAACCCGAACCATGCAATACAAGCCAGCGAGAAAACAAGAATCCAACGCCGCGACCGGACCTTGCGGATCAGCCAGACCGCGACCGTCAGCGCCAGCGCAAGAACGAGCACATCCGCCCAGGGCGGCACGCATTCGGCAAAGGCCGGATGCACCGCCTGCGGCACGGCGTGCCCTGAATCGAACTGCGGCTGCGGGAAACGCGAGTTGGCGAGCCCCCCCAACGGGAGGAACAGCCATACAACGGCAAAAAAGGGTTTTACTGGAAAGTGGCTATCCAAGGTTCTCTTTCAACAGGTACGGGTGCGAAGCGGGAACCCGCACAAACGCCTGCGCCGGGCAAGCCTCCGCGATGCGGCAGGAATTGCAGTTCACACAGCGGTCATGCCGCACCTGCAGATAGAGCGAACCGTTGCCGAAGTTCGTGCAGCCCTTCACGCAAAGTCCGCACCCGGTGCACAACGCCTCATCGATCGAATACTCGAAATAGGGGCTTTCGACGAACTTCCGCCTGATCGCCCCGGTCGGGCAGGTCTGGTTCTCGGCCGCCTCGTCCAGCCGCGCCGCGTCCGGCTTGAAATAACCGAAGCACAGTTTACAGTACCCGCACATGGCGTAGCCGTGAACACACTTCACCGCCGACGGCTGCAACACGCACTCGGTCTCGCACTTGCCGCACTGGATGCACTTGCGCGGATCGAGCTGCCAAACGGTGCGCCCGCCCGACGGGCGGCTCGCGGCCTTGAACGCGAACGCCGCGACACACGCGCCCGCTCCGGCCCGCAGCAGCCACGCGACCGCATTCCGCCGCGTCACCTGTTTATCCGTCTCGCTCATTTCCACCGTCATGTTCTCTGCCGAACCCATAATTCCGTGCGGCCACCGCCTGGAAAAGACGGTAAGCATTATAGAAGAACAGATTCCCGATGTCAGCCCTAGACAGGCCGGCACGTTCAGCCGCCAGTCTGATACCGCGGAGCTGCTCATAAAAGAACGTCGTGAACGTTACGGCATGGTCGGCATCGTAGATCGATGTGCCGATCGCGTAATCCTCGGCCATGAGATAGGCGTACTGGTTGTTGATCTCGACCGACTTGCCTCGCAGAAAAGCGATGGGGGCGTCCGATCCGAACAGGATGCGGTCTTTCGGAAAATTCCTGAAGGCGTACTCGAGCACACCTTCGTGATTAACCATGGCCGTGTCCACATAGGCGTTCGGGCAGGCAGCGATGCCGTCCAGGAAACCGACGGCGTTGCTGAGATAGTAGGCCCGTCCGACATGCGCGAAAATGATCTGCGCCCGCGGGTAACGCCGGCACAGCTCCACCATCTGAGCCTGATTGACCGGATCGCCCAGACGCCCCGGACGCGGGATATGCAGCGTGACGGCCAACCCGCGCTCGTCTGCCGCCTCCATCTGCGCCGCCGGCAGCATGTCGTGGATCGTGATGTCGCGCTTCGCTTTCCAATCAACGAAATCCAGATACGGCTTGTAGCCGATGAGCCGGTTGCGTTCCACGCGCCGGATCACCGTCTCAGCCGAATCGTGCGGCGAAACCAAGGCCATGGCGAAACACCGGCGGTTGTCCGCAATCCTCCCGGAATAGTCCGCCGCCTTCTCCAAGTCGGCATCGCAGGATGGCTGACCGAAACAGTTCAGGGAAAATTCCTGCTCGGGAAGAAGGGCCGTTGCCCACTCGAAACATTGCTCCAACGTGAAAACGCCGCCGACCTTCTGGTAGACATGCTTGGCCGGGAAGGAATGCCCCGGCACCATACACGACGCGTCAAAGACGTGAACATGGGCATCGAGAAACTTCTCCGGAAGGAACGCTTTCAGTTCGCTCTCGTACACCTGACGGTCCGCATCCGTGTAATCCACACTCATTCTTTCCCCCTCCCCGCCGCCGCCAGCGCGGCACGCTCATCGCGATAGAGCCCCATCCCGATCCCGGCCAACAGGGCCGCCCCGCGCGCACCCTCCGACCGGCCTCCAACCGTCACATCGATCCCGGTCATTTCCGCGACGATCTGCGGCCAGACGGGACTTTTGGACGGACCCCCGACCATCACCGCCCGGTCATACCGGAATCCGCGGGCTTTTAGCTCCACGACTTTTTCGTTCAGCAGCCGTGCGGCGCCCTCCATAACAGCGCGGCTGACGTTGACTCGGTCTGCCGCGATCCGCTGCGGCGGCTTCCGCAGATCGATCGACAGTCCGCCCGCGCCGGGCGAGGCCTGCGCCGCCGAGTCGTCGAAGACGCGCATCCTGTTTTGCTCGCCGGGCGCAATAACGTTGTCGACATACCAGTCGATGACGGGGCCGATGGCCGGCACGGAGAACATGCCGCCCCAAACGTCATGGCTTGCGGACAGGAAAGGGTCGCACAACAGGTGCGCGTCCAAGATGGCCTGCCGGTCCCGATGCGGCGCGAACCCGACCCACGACGTGCCGCAAGAGAGCATGAGCTGCCCCGGCGACAGCACGCCGACGGCACGCGCCGCAGCCGGATGATCAAAACAGCCGGCGACAACGGTCACCCGGCCCGCAAGCCCGGTGTCGCGGGCGGCCTGTGCGGTCAGTGTCCCGACAGGAACCCCGGAACGGGTCAACGCCGACAATTTTTCCGCCGGGATGTCCAACCGTTTCAGGAAAGGGCCGTAGTAGGTGCCCGCCGTCTGTTCCTGCAAGTGAAAGGTGGTCGCCGTCGAATGATCCATCCGCCATTGGCCGGTCAGCCGGTACATCAGCCAGTCGGTATCCATACCGTAGTGCGCGGCGGCCTTGTAGCGCACAGGCTCGTTCTCGCGCAGCCAAGCCAGATGAGCCAGCGGAAAACTGGACACACAGGGCCAACCGGAAACTTGCGCGACCTCCTCCGCCGTAAGGCCGGCCAAGGCGGTCGGCGGGCACAGCTCTGCCCGACGGTCCATCCAATTGATAATGTTCGCCAGAGGAACACCTGCGATATCGGTCAACAAGGTGTTGCCCGAAGCGGCGGCCATGGACAGTGCGGTCACCTCGCAGGGTGCGGTTTCCGCCAGTTTGCGGATGACGCCGCAGACATTCCGGTAGTGCCGCTCAGGATCGGCCTCCACCCAGCCATCGCGGGGAGAAAACAGACCGGTAGCCGCCCCGGCTTCCGCCAGCACAGAGCCGGACTGATCCGTCAAGACCCCTTTGATCGCGCTGGTGCCGAGATCCAGCCCGATCAGGCACGCTCCCGTTGCATCCTTCATCCTCAGGTATCCTTTTTCACAGGCCTAACGCGGGCGGAGCCCGCAACTCAAGCGAACCGCAGATTGACGAATACTAAACCGCAGAATGTCAAAGTCAAGTCCGCTCCTTCGCGGTTGTCTTTAGACTCGCCACGAAGATCGCAATCAACTCGTTGGTCTCGTGCAAGAGGGCGTCGAGCGCCGTAACCGGCTTGAGGAGAGCTAGTTGCTGAATCATGAGTAACCAGACTCGTGTTTCCCGTAACTCCTTCAGAACGATCTTGAGTTTATGCGAAAAGTCGGTGCGCGACTCCGCACTCTGAGCTTCACCATAGTTCGGTGCCGGCGAGGTTCCACTGCGAAGCAGTTGGCTGCGGATATGGTTACCGGTTGGGGTCTTGGGTAATGATTCCGTCACGCGGATAACACGCACCGCAAACGTGATCAAGCGTGACTCTAAATCAAAGGCTCTTTCCTTCATGATTCGGACCTCTTTATTCGTCAATTTGCGGTTCACTACGGTTTTTGGGAAACCGCGCCTTTCTTATTGGAGATTCCCTGTTGGATATTCGCAAACAACGTGTTATTTATCACGCTTACCGGTTCGTAAGGCACTAAGACCGTTGCCACCCGGCATTCCTTCTGTGATTCCAGCGCGGCCGTGAACAGGCGGTGGCTCAGCAAAGCCTCTTCCGGTGTCGCACACCCCGCGAAACGCTGCGCGGGTTTCCCGTGGTGCAGTTCGTGCAGAAAGGCCGCCCACATCTGCAGGATCGAATCGGTGAACCCGAACTGGAAAATATTCCCCGTGACCGTTTTGAAAGCCGTCTCATGACCGGTCTGAATCTGCCCCCACACCTGATCCCCGCCCTGGCAGGTCATCACCTCCAAGATGTCCACATGGACACTCGACCACCGCACCGAGGCCCGCGTCCCCAGTATCTCGATATACCAGTTGTTCTTCTGTCCCGGAGCGATCCGTTGCGTCTTGATGGTCCACGGGAAGCGTTCCCCTCCCGCCGGGTTCGTGGTCTCGCACAGCAGGGTCGCGTTGTCCCATGTCAAACAAGGGACGCGGCCGCCCTTGCCGTCAGGACGTTCCCTGACAATGTTGCTGAGCAGCGCGCGGACATTGTCCGGAACCCAGCCCGCTCTGAATCCCGCGTGGCAGGCATGAAGCCCCAAATCGCCCATGACCCCGTATTCGCCGTTGAATTCGACGATCCGTTTCCAGTTGATGGGTTTCTCGGGATCGAAATCGCTGGAATGCAAAAAGCCCGTATTGGCCTCGATGATCTGGCCGAACGCCCCGTTCTCCAGCATCTTGCCGATCCGCTGGACAGCCGGGAAAAACGGGGATTCCGAGCTGCAGCGCACAAAGACCCCGGGATGTTTCTTCAAACATGCCATAATCTGACGCCCCGCGGCGAGGTCGATTCCAAACGGCTTTTCAGCCATCACATGTTTACCCGCCGCAATGGCCGCACAGATGAATTCCTCATGCAGGTTGTGGGGCACAGCGATGTAGACCGCGTCCACCTCAGGATTGGCCAGCAGTTCACGATAGTCCTGAGTCACCTGCCGGACCGAAGCGAACCGTTCGGAAAACCACCCGGAAAACATGGGGTTCGCATCGCAGACCGCCACGATCTCCGGACGGACATCCATCGCCGCAAGGTGACACCAGCGTGCCGCCGCGCTGGCGAATTCCCGTCCCATCAAGCCGCACCCGATAATGCCAAACCGTACCGTCTTCATAGAGTCTCCTGTTTCGTGGCTGATGCCAAAGAAAGCGCCTTCACGTTCTGTCCCAACCATGCCCGGGTTCTGGATGGCAGGGCGTCGTCCACAATCACATGGCTGATCGCGTCCCATCCGGCGATACGGGCAAAGGCGGTTTTGCCGAACTTGCTGCTGTCCGCCAGCAGAACCGCGCGTTCGGCGTTGGCGATCATCGCGCGCGTCACCTGCGCAATCTGTTGCCCGCCCGTGTACAATCCGTGCCGGTCTGCGCCGTCCGCACCCACAAAGGCAAGTTGCGCGCGAAACGCGCCCAGATTTTGCAAAGTCAGCGGCCCGGAGAGGTCCGGGCTGTTCGTGTTGACCGTGCCGCCCAGAAGAATCAGCTCCTGATCCTTGTGCGACAACAGCGCCGAGGCGATGGCGAGCGAACTGGTCAGCACCGTGAGGTGAGGGATGTCCCCCAGCACGCGCGCCAATTCCAACGTCGTGGTGCCGGTGTCAAGGATCACCGTCATACCCGGCTCCACCAGAGACGCGGCCGCCCGGGCGATGGCCCTTTTCTCCGCCATCCGCGATTGCTGCCGGTCTTGGAACGCGAAGGCCACCATGGACGGCGCCGCCAAGATTGCGCCGCCGTGCGTGCGGATGATCCGCCCCTGTGCGGCCAGCCGCTCCAGGTCGCGGCGGATCGTCATACCCGCAACCTGAAAATGCTCGGCCATTTCGGAGGCGCTGACCTCCTCGCGGCCTGCCAACAGGGCCAGGATTTTCTTGAGCCGCGTGACTGACAGGTTTCTTTGCATGTCATTTCTTCAAAGCAGCCCGCATGGCGTCCAGCACGAAGTCGATCACGGTCCGGTCGGCAATCAGCGGCAACTTGGCCAGGATCACCGGCGGGCAGTCCGCCTTGTACGTCTGCGCGCTAATGTCCAGCCCCCGCCGGTTCAGTTCTTTTGCAAATGCGCCTGCCTCCGCCAGGCCGCGGAAACAGAGTGTGCTCATATGCCTCCACCCGTCCACGGCCACGACCACGTCCGGAAACTCTGCCGCCAATTCGCGGAGACGGCTCTCGAAATACGCGCCCAGCTCCGCCGTTACCGATTCGTTGGCCTGCGCCCATTCCATCGTCACCAGATAGGCCAACGCTGCCAGTTCCTCCTGTCCATTGGTCACCAGCGCGCCAAACTGCGGCATCACGTCCAGCGCCGAGCTGAACAGGATGCGCGACGCCGGGTATTCGCCGCCGGGGAAACCCTTGCCGATGGCCACACAAGACGGCTTCAGCCCGTACTCGCGGAACAGGTAAAGATCCGGGGCCCACATGCAGGACTGGATCTCGTCAACCACAGTCGGCACGTCGCGTTCCTTGCAGAGCGCATGGGCATGTTCCAAGAACGCCCGCGTCAGGCGGCGTCCGCCGTAATTCATCATGATGATCTCATGGAAGAAACCCGCGATCTTGAATGCGCCCTGGTCGTACAGGGCAAACGCGCGGTCCACATCCTCCCGGCAGTTCGGCCGGACCGGAACGACCTTCCACAGGTTGGCCGCGTCGAGAGCGGCGTGCGCTTCCGGCCACATGCCGCGCATCATCTGCGTCAGCACCGTGGTTCCGTGATAATTCGCCTGCAATCCGCCATCGTCGTTGCCCATCACCAGAATCACCGGCGTGCGGCCGTGATAGCGCGGCGGCGGCATCTCGGGCTGCATGCGGTAAAAACGCGCGAGGATCAGCTTCAACGCCGCCTCTGCCGCGAGGCTGCCGGTCTCGAGATTCAGCACGCGGTTCAACGTGTACAAGTCGTCTTTGCGCGAAAGGATTTCCGCCATGCCGGCGGCGGCGCCGCGAGACAATCCGTTGGCCGTGCGGATCAGCTCCTCTTCCAAACGGCGGGTGATGAACCCGCGCGTGTTGTTGTGCGTCGCGTTGGGGATGCCCAGTTCCCGCGCGCGGTTGAGCAGGCCGTACCCAGGGAAGGAGTGCCCCAACGGCGTATGATAGTGCTCGCTTTTTGTGGTCAGGTACAACAGGCCGTCTTCCCCGACCCTGTAACATCCGAACGCGCTCAAAGGCGCCGCGGATGTGCGGGTCGAGGCGGCAAACTTCGCTGTGGTCGCACCTGCCGCCGTGTTCCGCAACGGCGCGGGTATGACTCCGCTCCCCGTCCGCCCCAGCAGGCTGTACAAGCGGCGCCGCATCGGCTCAGGGAAAAAATCGATTTTCGCCGCAGCGGCCGACAACAGGTCCTCCGCCTTCCCGCCGCTTAAGAACGCCCGTGCGGCGCAGGCGGTCTCCACATACTCTTGCCCCAACAGGTCGACAAGCGACCGGGCGACCGGCACAAATCCGCCCCTGCTTGCACTGCCCATGTCATGTTTCCTTTTGTTCATTTGTGTTCAAAGGATACATCATCCGGACGGGCGGGTCAAGGGCAACAACGCACGCGCCGCTCACGGATGCCGCGTCTCGTCCCGGTAGGTTTGGTACCGCGATGCGATCTCTGCGCCCTTCGCATCGCCCGCGTGGAAAACAAAACGGTACCGGAAGGTGACGCGTCCGCCCGCCGCGAGCGTCATATCGCCGATCCCTGCGGGTTTATTCTCAAAGTTGTGCTGACCGAAAGGATTCGCGGCGAAAAGCCCGTAGCCGCGCACATGCCACCACGTCGGATGCCGCGGGTTTTGGGGATGGTCGAAGATCGCGATCCCCACCGTCTTGCCGTTGACCGGGCCGAAATAGTCCACCCACGCAGCACGTTTACCCCACGCGCCGTTGTCGAGCACTCCCTCGCTGTTGACGATGTGTCCCTTTCCCGCCGGGCCGGTGACGGCCATCGTCGTGGGAATACGGATCGCCATCGTCCCCTCCTTGGTGTCGCCGAACTTCAAGGCACCCTGTGAAGCGATGAACGTGACCGTGTAATCGATCATGCGTGCCGTCGTGTCGGCGTGGAAGGAGATTTCCCGCTCATCCGTACAAACGGTTTCACCGCTGGGTGCGACCCACCTGTTGAGCGTCCGGACAACACCCTTCTTGCGGCCGGATGTGAGCTGAAGGGTTTTTTCATGTACCGTTTTCCCGTACGTGCCATTTTCCGCCCAAAAATTGACGCCGTTGATATCGCCGTGCGCAAACCAAAGCCCTTTGTGGTGCACATGGTCGGTCGTTTCATTGGTGGTGCTCAGCATCGGCCAGTCACGCGTCATCGGCGCACCCTGCGGCCCGATGATGGGATAGAGATAAGGGCGCGCCACATCCCTATAGCGGTACTCCGTGAACAGTGCGCCGTTCACTTCAACACGCAACTTACCGTCCGTCTCCGTGATCGATACGCCTTCTCCGGCGACGGCACCTGCCGCCAAAAACCCAAACAATACGCATATCGTTCTCATGCCGTGTGTCCTTTCTGAAAAACATTCCGGTCAGCGCCGAACCACATCGAGCTGCGCTTCAAGCTCCGACAACTCCGTCGCCCAAAAGGCATGCGAGCCCCATCCCGGGTGGTTCTGCATGAAAGCCGCATCGCCCGCCTGCCGCGCGCACCAAGCCAGGTAATAGGTCATGCGCATGGCGCGCAACGCTTCGATGAGCCGCAGCGAGCGCCGGTCAAACGCGCGGAACGTCTCGTAGCCCTCCAGAAGCTGCTCCAACTCCTCACGCGCCTCCTCTGGTCGTCCCGGCAAAAGCATCCAGAGGTCCTGCACCGGCGGGCCGTTCATCATGTCGTCAAAATCGATCAGGAACACGCCCGTGTCCGGCCGTTCCAACACGTTGGTGTGCTGGCAATCCCCGTGCAGCCGGATCGTTTCAGTCCCTTCAAAAAGCGGCGTGATGCAGTCCAACAGCGCCAGCCCGAAAGCCTCCAGCCGCCGCGTCTCCCGCGCGTCAAGAAACCCGTTGTCCAACAGGTAATCGAGATCGGCCGTCGTGGTGACCATCGGATGCAGCCTCAGCCGCGCCGGCGCGGGAGCGCGCGCGCCAACCCGGTGGACGCGCGCCAGCAGCGCGCCCAGCCGGCCCCACAGCGCGTCGCCCGGATCAGCCGGTTCGATCGGCCTGCCGCCGCGCTTCGGGAACAGGGCGAAGGCGATGCCGTCAGCATCGCCCAGCGTCCCCCCCTGCTCCAGCGGCAACGGCGCAATCACCGGAATCTCATCACCGAGGCACGCCTGCAGGAACGCGTGCTCGTCCGAAATCGCCGCGCGCGTCCACCGCCCCGGACGGTAAAATTTTACCACGACCTGCTGTCCGCCTTCCATCTCCACGGCGTACACGCGGTTGATGTAGCTGGGTAAAGCACGGATCACCCCCGTGCAACGCTGCCGCATGGCCTGCTCAACCGCATCCAACACACGGTCCGGCATCAGCAATGCGAAATCAGCGTCCATGTGATCCTTCTTTTATCCGCCGTTTCAGGCCCATCCCTTCCAGCACGCGCCCGGCATCGATGTACAGGTCGGCCAACCCATACGCGTACTCGCTGTTCTGAAATTTCGTCAGCACGCACGCCTGTTCCGCCAGCTTCACGGCTTGGACAACGTTCTTGTCCGGCCGCTCCTTCACCGCCAGGCCTTTGGCGTACCGGAACAGGGTCTCAGCGCTCCGGGGCTCGCGTTTCAACACCTCCCGGTACTGCCGGTCCGCCTCGGCGAACTCTCCCACCGTCATGGCCACCTGCGCCAGCTCCATCCGGTAACCGGTCACTTCCGGCGCCCCCGCCACCGCCCGCGCGAAATGCAGATATGCCGCCCCGGAATCCCCTATCGCCCGCAGGCAATACGCCAGCCCGTAATGCGCCGGCGCCGGCGCCGGCACAAACGACAGCAGCGTCTCGTAACATTTCGACGCGCCTTTGAAATCGCCGATCACAATGCGCCGGCGCCCCTCCAACTCCAAAACCTCGGCAAAATAAATCAGCAACGCGTCGCGCGGATTCACCTTGGCCGCGTCGCGCACCCTGCCCAAACCGGAGTCGCCCTGACCTTTTGCGCGCTGAGTCAACGCCTCTGCGGCAAGGGCGCGCGCCCCCAAGCACGCCTCCGCCTTATCGAGCTGTGCCAAAAACACCGCCTGATCCAACCCGCCCGGCACGACCCATGACACCTTCTTCTGGCGGATCTTCTCCAACGCCGCAGGTTGAAGCACCGCCGTGTTTTTCGAAAAAACCTCCCGCGGCGCGCGCCACGCCGACAGCCATGCCGGTTCGGGCTCCATCTGCTTCAGCCACGTTGCCAAGCCCTGTCCGCCGCAAACCCAGCAGGCCAGCACGTCGGGCAACGCCCGCAGGCCCCCGCGCGCGAAATCGCGGACCACTGGCGTCGTGTCGAACACCCCCAACATCCCATCCATCGGCGCGGCAACCGTCCGTCCGCCGCCCACCAACAGCCAGTCGTACGGCCCTGTCTGCCACACCTGAACGTCCGCGAAAACCCGCGCGAACGTTTTTGCGATCCCTGCAAAGCGTCCGGGGGACAACAGCCGCGCGTCCAGATGCAACGCGACGATCCCGTCGGCCGACAGCGCCTCCCGGCACCGCGTGAAGAGTCCCCGGCTGTATGCGCCGCGTGTGCCGCGCATCCAAGCCGGTTCGGACGCGAGCAACACCAGATCATAGCGTTCGCCTTTCGAGAAGGTCGCGCCGCGGCGCACGCTTCCGCCCGCGCCCGCGTCACTCCCCGCCACATGCCCGTCAACGGCCAAAGCCAGCTTCACGACCGCCTGATCCGCCCCCGCATACGACACGTCCGCAACGCCCGCGCGAACCAGGAACGGCAGATAGAGCCCGGCCTCGGGGCCGAACACCGCCGCCTTCTTGCACGCCGGCCGCACCAGCAGCGGGATGTACCCCGTCAGCGCGCGCGCCGTATGGAACCGGTTCCCGAACAAGACAGGGCGTCCGTCCAAGGCGAACACCACCTGATAGTCGGGGTCTTCGTACACGGCCACCGTGTGGTGACGCGAGTGATGCTCGAACACCGGCCTGCCCTGCGCGAACCCGCTGTCCCGGTGAACAAGCCGCCCGAACGCGCCGTCTGTCAGGACCGAAGCCCGTACGTGCGGGTTCAGCACCATCAGCAAGCCCACAACCGCCAGAAAGGGGAGTGCCGAGAACACACCCCGCAGCAGAACCAGCGTCGCCAACGCCGCAAACCACAAAGCCGCCAGCCGCGTCAGCTCTTCCACGCCCATCGCGGACACCAAAAAACCCGCGGCGAGCCCATACCCGGCCGAAGCCGGCACCACGCCCAAAAGCACAACCAGCGTCGCCGCCTGCCCTGATCCGCACGGCCGCGCCGGCGCGCGCGGGAGAACCATGGCCAACGCGGCCCGTGCCGCCACCCCTATCAGCACCGAGGGAACCAGAAAAAAGAACGCCGCGGTTTTACCCAGCATCAGGCCGTAGCGACCGAACGAACGGGAGAGATCATTCAAGAGACGCTGCCACCCGGCCGTGACCCAACCGGTCGCCACGAGTTGAAACACCAGCCAACACCCTAAAAGAAAAAACACGAGCCGCAACAGCGCGGCAGCGTCCCTGAATCTGCGGCACGGCCACGCCGCCACCGCAAACCCGACGGCAAGCCCCATGGTCACCACGCAAACAGAGGCCGCCAGACTATAGACCGTCCGCCCCGCCACCGCGTCCAACACGCGCTGCCAGACGGCCAGCAAGGCGCCGGACATCAGGCTCGCCGCCACACACACCGCCACGCGCACCGTCGTTTTATCGATCCATTTCATCATACCCGACAACCGTCTCCGCAAAAAACCGCTCACACTCCGACGCCTTCCTTCATCCGCATCCGGACATAAGGAATGTCAACGCCCTCTTGATCGAACCGCTCCTTGATGTCCTTCATCAGCGAGGTTCTCGCCGCCATGATTTCAGTCCGGTCGAGCCACACCGCCAGCAGGAATTCCATCGACGAAGCGCCAAAACCCTTGAACACGATCAGCGGCTCCGGCTCGTTGAAACACGCCGGGTTCGCGGTCACCACCTCGCGGAAGATCTGCATCACGCGCCCCGGATCCTCCTTGTACGCGACGGCGATGTTGAGATCGAGCCGCCGGATCGGATAATGGGTGTAGTTGATCAATTTCGACTTGGCCAACATCTCATTCGGAATCCGCACCATGCGGTTGTCGAACGTGCGGATATAGGTCGAAAGCAACTCGACGCTGTGGACATACCCCGATGACCCGTCCACCTCAATCCAGTCCCCCGCCTTGAATGGCCGCTCCAGCACGAGGAACAGCCCGCTGATCAGGTTCGAGAGGCTGGTCTGCGAGGCGAACCCGATCGCCACGCCGACCACACCGGCGGCGCCCAACACGGCCGTGATGTCCACCCCGGCCCCGCGGATCAGCGAAAACACGAAAAGCAGGATGAGCAGGAGCTTCGCCGTCTTGGAGATGGCGCGCGCCGTATCCGCACCCAATCTGCGGGAAAGCCCCTTGTACAGCATGCGCGACAGAAGCGACGAGACCCACAGGCCGAAAATCAGCCACGCGCAGATGCCGAGAAACGGCAACGCGTAGTCCGTCAGCATCGCGTTTACTTTCGTGACATCGATCTTCATCATCCGCCACCCGTGTTAAAATTGCGTCTTGAAAATTGTGCCCGCGATCACGCGTGCCGTCAGCCCGGAGTCCGGTGCCACGCGCGGCCCCGAAACCATCAGGGAGTCTTTGGCCTGTTCGGGAGCCGTCCGCCCGAACGTCAGCGACGCGGGGAAAATGCTGCCCGTGTACCCCAGCCGGCACTCGTTGGTCCACAGCTTGCCGTCGCCGGTTTTATACACGCTCATGTGCTGCACGCTCAACAGAAGCTGGGCAAACGTCAGTGGCTCATGCGTGCTGTTCTCCAAAAAGACCGGACAGATCGCGCGCCCCTCGATATCCGTCAATTCCGACAATTCCTGACGCGCCCGGGTGGTCAGCGCATAGCCGATCTCGCCCTCTTCCGAGGGATGCCCAAACCACGTCTTCGACAACACCTGCGTAGGGAACTCGCACAACGTCACGGGAGACGACATGTCGAGTTGAACGCGCAGCCACACGGGGATCGTCACCAGAAAACGCCCCGTGTGGCGGGGCGCGATCTCGATGCGCGCCTCCGGGCGGCTCACCACCGGCCGGTCCGGAAGCACCGGGACAACCCGCAGGGCAGAGGTCACAGACAGCGTGACGAACCGCTGCCAGTCCAGTTGTTCGGGTTCCCCCTCCACCGGATGCAGCGGCTCAAACCGGGTCTCCTTGATGTGCCGGGAGGCCACCAGCCAGCCTTGGCTGTTCCGCATCAGCCAGAGCCGCAACTGCGCCATCGAACAGGCGTAAATTTGACCCGCGACACACTCGTGTCTGCCCCACAAAGAGTTCATGCCGCCAGTATATCAAGCGGCCGTCAGACAGCCAACCCTTCGTTTTGATCGAGTTAAAGGAAACAAAAAAAACGGTTGCAAACTTTCTGAAAAAAAGAGTATGTTTGTTCCGATGATTGGTTGGACTGATTGAATCAACAAGGACAACGCATGTAGAAGAGACTCGACCTTAAAACCGATTTTGCGCTTTCGCGCATAACGCTTCATCTGTCACAACCTTTGATAATGCCGCAGGATATTTTTCGGACGACACATCTATTGATGCCACACCAAATGTCTACCTGTTTGTTTTTAACGCCCCAATAAGTCTAAAAGATCGACTTGGCTTGAACATCACCTTGGAAACAGGTAATCAAGCACCATGGCAACAAATTCTCAATAATTTGGTGCATCAGCAAATCTGTGTCGATGTTTGGCAAGGTGATTCCATATGTACCGAAAATAATAAATGGGAATGTTGTCACAAAGGCAAGACTTGTTTTTCTTTTGGGAAAATTGAAGGGACAAGCGGTGTGCAAACACCGCAATTTTCACAAACATGGTTGGGATGGAATAGCATCGTAATCGGAGCAATTCTCAAAGGTAAATTTATGAAGCAGATCCAATAGCAGGAGCTTCAATTAAGGGAACCCACACGACAACTATGAAGCAAGACAATAATTGGTTGGTCTATATGAGAAATAGATCTGGCACTCAAGATGCTTATTCGGTGGGAAATCATAATTGCCGTCGATACTCACAGTGGGAATTTCGCGATGCTTCAAGACATTGGTAAGGTTACATTGTATGAATAAAAAAAAGGTTTTCATTTTGTCGGGCGGGGTCATTTTCAGTGGCTTTTGCCTCTTCGCCCTTTTTTCCGCAATGACAATCATTCCGCCCGAAACACTTACGCGTAATAGGCTGGCATGGTTAGAATCGCGTATTCGACAATATGTAGAACAGAAAGGACAAATTCCAACAGAGTTAACAACGTTGCCAACTAATCCAGGAAAGGATAACTCAATTAATGATGGATGGGGTCATCCGATTCAGATGAGCATTAGTGGCAATGTGGTCACGTTAACCAGTTTTGGAAAGCAAGGGGGGGCGACTACAAATTTTGTGCGTATTATTCACTTAAACTACCCGAAG
>JAQVSS010000039.1 GCA_028700415.1 Kiritimatiellia bacterium | reverse complement strand
CGCGCGTGACGCGCCACTCCCCCGCCCCGACCGCGGCGGCCGCCCAAACACCCATTCCAAACAGCGTCTTCGTTCCTATCCTCATGGCTCTCCCCCGTCTCCTGTCCCTTTTCCTCCAGCCGCCGGGTCGAGCAGGCTCTTGTACTTGAGATACACGAACGACCCCAGCACCAACAGCACGCCCACGGAAATGAACGCCACAATCCGGTACAGCGTATCGAGCCCGTCCAGATCGGAGAGCAACAACTTGCCCACCGCCAGCGCGAAGAGCCCCAAGCCGAACCACCGCAACCACTTGCCGCACAGGCGGATACCCGCGACGAGCAGGGTGAACGCAAAGAGTGTCCACACCAGCGTCACCGCGCACTCGCGGAAATGCGGCGCATAAACACGGGCGATCACGTCCGACTCGAACGTCACATATAGCCAGACCTGCACCAGTGCCAGGCCGAGAACCTTTGCGATCCCCCTATCCGTCCGCTTGAGGCGCCAAGCAGCCAGCAACGTCGCGGGCAACACGCCGTAAGTCAGCGCGCGGAGCCCGGACGCCTTCCAGAACGCGACGCCTGTCAATCCCCACGGGCGCTGACGGTCGTACAAGCAGTCGAGATCCCAGGTCATGCCGCGCACGCAAGCCACCGCGAAAAGCGCGACCGCCGCCTTCCGCAGAAACCCCTGGCCCGTCTTATGCGACAGCCAGAGCATCGCCAACGCCTGCAGGCACCACGCCATGGTCAGCCACCCGCCCGAAAGCATCAGCATCGGGCTCATGGCCAGAAAGACCGCCGCCAAAGAGATAAAGAGGCTGACCAGCGCCTTGTCCAACAGTCCGCGCTTGATGCACGCATACACCAAGGCCACATAGACCGCCGCAACCGCCAGCGAAACCAGCCCGGTTCCCTCTTTCCCGAAGATGGTCCTGAAAAGCAGGAAGGTCCACAGCCAATAGAGCCCCGCATTCAGAAAAAGGGCCGCCCACTCGACTGCGCCCGTCGTCAACCGCCTGCGGATATGGATCACGATCACCGACAGCAGATACAGCAGATGAACCGCCGAAAGGAAGATCAGCCCGTGGACCAATGGCGTTGACGCGCGGTGCTCATCGCAATAAATAAACGCAAGCCCGTACGAGGCGAGCATGCCCAACACGTTCAGCAGGGGCCAGCGCCGCACCAGCGAGATGCCCAGCACGCCGCACCCCAGCAGCAGCATATACCCAAAGAAAAAGAGGTCGCTCGCGCCTGAGTCGCCGAGCATCACAGGTGTCGCGTATCCGCCAACGATGCCCAGCAGCGCGATCAGCATCGACCGGTAATACACCGACATCACCCCCGCCGCCACGGTCACGCACGCCATCAGCGCGAACGCCGCGCCGTCGGGCATCAGATGATACATGCCCGAGGCCGCATAAAAGGCGAAATAGAGCGTCACGAACCCCGCGCCCGTCAGCCCCTGCCCCAACAAATGATATTTTTTGAAGAGCAGGCGCACGCCCAGAACGATCAGGCCCAGGCCCGCAGCCAAACTCAACGCCACGCGTCCGAGCGGCCCCATCAACCCTTTCTCGATCGAATACTTCAGGAAGAACGCGATGCCCGCCAGCACCACCACAATGCCGATGCGCAACAGCCAGTTGGTCGCCACCGCATATTCCCACGACACGCCCGGCTTGCGGAACTCCTCGCCGATGACCAGCCAGTTCCACGCCTTCGCCACCGCCCGCTCAAAAGCGGTAGGCCCGGCAGGCGGCAAAGGAAGCGAGGGCGGCGCTGGCGGCCGGGGCACGGATGGGGACGGGCCCGCACGGACCGGCACAGGCGGTGCCGCTTCAGGAATCCCGGCACCCTCCCGGATCTCGGGGGACGCTTTCTGCGGCGGCGCGGCCGCCCTTCCCGCCAAGGTCTTTTCAAGATTCGCCAGACGCCGCTGCAACGCATCGACCCCCCGGCTGACGCCCGACAACCGGACCAGGATGATCACGGGAATGACGAACAGGATACCGCACACTCCCAGCGCGATCAAACCGATAAACATCTCTTCCATGCCGTTCTCCTTCTGGCCGCGTTTCACATCACACGCACTCTACCGACCGTGAGCATCTTACACGCATTTGCCACAGGCCACAATCCCGCGGTTTGCATAGCCGGGCGGCTGTTCGAAACTTGAATCCGGGCGTTTGGCTGTGTTAACGTATCCCGGTGCAGGACCATGAAAAAGGAGCAGGGCGGATGAAAACACGGCTGATTGTAGGGGTCACTCTGTTGGCGGCAGGCGTATGGGCGGCCGCTCCGGAACAGGTGGCAAAGGTCATGGCGGGCGAACTGAAAGAGGCCCGGGCGTCCTGGTGGGGCTTCGACAAGGAGGATTCCACCCGCGCGTTGCGGGCGGCTATCCAATCCCGCGTGCCGCGGCTGATTGTGGACAACATGGGGTCGCCGTGGATCACGGAGCCGCTGTCCTGCGTGAGCGATCAGGAGATCGTGTTCGAAAAAGGCGTTGAGATTCTGGCTAAAAAAGGCCTTTTCATGGGCATTTCGGACGCGCTCTTTTCCCTTGCGTGCGTCACCAACGTAACCCTGCGGGGAAAAACCGGCGCGACCCTGCGCATGCGGCGGGCCGACTATGACGCGCCGCCCTACACCCATGCCGAGTGGCGGCACGTCCTAAACATCAAAAGCAGCGTGAACATCAACGTGTACGGGCTTACGCTGGCGGAAAGCGGCGGCGACGGCATTTACTTGGGAAGCGCGCGCGCAGGGTGGCCGAACCGCGACATCCACATCAAAAACGTGGTGTGCGACAGGAACTACCGCCAGGGAATCAGCGTGATCTCCGCCGAGAACCTGTTGATCGAAAACACGGTGCTGCGCGGTACCGCGGGCACGCCGCCTGCGGCGGGCATCGACTTTGAACCGAATTTCAGCGCCGAGCGGCTGAAGAACTGCGTCATGCGCGACTGCGTGACCGAGAACAATCAGGGCGACGGGTATGTGTTCTACTTGCCGAACCTGACGCGCGCCTCGGAGCCGGTTTCCGTCCGGCTCGAGAACTGCCGGTCGTCGGGCGACCTTGTGGCGGCAAGGGTCATCACCGGCAATGCGGACGAGGAGGCGGTGCGGGGTGAAATGCTTTTCTCAAGATGCCGCTTTGAGAAGTCGCAGCGGAACGGCGTGGCGGTGGGACGCAAGCCCGCGTCCGGCATCAAGCTGGCCTTCGACCGGTGCGTGCTCGCGGACTGCGCCTCGCACACGAACATTTTTCCCGACATCCTTCTGTCGAACACGATCTCGGACGAACAGCCGGCGGGCGGCCTCCGGCTGGACCGCATGACGATCCTGCAGCCAATGGCACGCCCGTGGCTCAGGTACCAGAACAATGCGCCCGACAGTGAGACGGTGACCGCGCTGACAGGCACGGTCAAGGTGAAACAGGGCAAGACGTGGCAAAAGGTCAAGTTGACGCCGGAGTGGGTGAAGGCGCAGTTCCCCCCGCGTTTCCCCGTGCGTGTTCCCCGTGTGGCGGTCGATCTGGCCAAGGCGCGCGTGACAGACCGCGCGGAAGGCGTGCGAAAACTGCCTCTGTTGCGTTTGAGGCACAAAGGCACCTACGTGTTCTATGCGGGGCCCGGCAAAGAGGCCTTGTTGGCCGGTCAACAGATGCAGGTCGGAAAATATTTGGCCGCATCGAAACCCCTCGTGGTGCGTTCACCAGACGGCCACATGTTCAAAAAACTGCCTCTGCCGCCGTTCGGGCAACGGGCGGAAATCCGCTTCACGCCTGCTGCCGCAGGGTATTACACGCTGGAGGTGGACGTCGGGGGCAATGCCTTCGCGCTGCTGGAGGCGAATGTGCCTGTGGCCTTCGACACGACAAAGAAGGCGGCCTCGCTCATCGCCAGCGCGGGAACCCTGTTTGCCGCGGTTCCAAAGGGTACAGGCGTGTTCGCGTTCGGCTTGGCGGGCGAAGGGGATGGCGAGGCGGTCAAGGCCACGGTCACAGATCCCACCGGAAAGCCCGTCTGGACGAATGGCGCCATTACCCAGATGGAGCGTTTCACGGCCACGGAGGGGCAGGGTGAACCGGGTGGCCTGTGGCAGGTGACGGTCGGACGCCCTAGCAAAGGCGCGTTCGAGGATTTTCACCTTGAGGTGTTGGGGATTCCGGGTTACCTGTTCCTGAGCCGCGAGCGGTATTGGGAGTTTTAACCCTCTGGTTACGGACATCATATGAATAAAAAAGCCTTTCTTTCCTGCGGTGCGGTTCTGCTTTTGCTTGCCTTTGCGGGTGTTTGTCTCCGGAGCGGCACCCGTGTCCGCAGCACACCCAAACCGCGCGGCGATCTGGGGGCCTGCCTGCCGGCACGCGCGGCTGCCCTGCCCAAGCCGGCTTTGGCCGCGGCACCGCGCCTGACCAACCCGCCCGCCGCCGCCACGCAGACCCTGACGCCCCCCCCCTCTTCGCCCGCTCACCTGCAGGAAGAGACCCTGGCCCCGTTGCGCCGCGCCTTTGTGCCGCCGCGCTTCACCGAAGACCCTGCCGTGCCGCGCAGCCGCCAGACCCTGCTTTCCAACCGCCGATTGGTCAGCCCCGAAAAACGGGACATCCCCAAGGCCGCCTCCGGAAAACAGTCCCTCTCTCCGCGCAACACCACACCGTTCATCGTTCAGTTTAACACGCCGGTTTCAGACGCTTCCCGTAAACTCCTGGGTGATGCCGGCGCCTGGGTGCGGGGTTTCTTTCCGAACAACGCCCTTCTCGCCGAACTCACCCCTGCGACCCTTGCCAAACTTGCGGACGCGGCGCAGATCCAGGCTGCCTCCGAATTTCTGCCGCCCGATAAACTCCAGCCCTTCCTTTCCTCGCTGCTGGCCGCGTACCCCCCTGAGACACAGGTCCGCGCGACGGTTCAGACGTTCGCGCCCGAGGATGCCGAACCCGTCGCCGCCGCGATCCGCGCCGCAGGAGGAACGGTTGACCGCGCTCATGCCGTAGGCACGCGCTGGGGGCTTGTCGAAGCCGTCCTGCCGCTCAGCGCGGTCCGTCCCCTCGCCGCCAATGGTTCGGTGCAGTGGATCGAGGAACGGCCCCTGCTGATGAAGCGGAACGACAACGCTTCCATCGTTTCGCATTTAAACACCACCAATGCCTGGGCCACCTGGGGGCTCACCGGCAAGGGCCAGATTGTGGGACACGCCGACACCGGCCTCGACACCGGCGTGCTGTCCACCCTGCACCCCGATTTCCAAGGCCGCATCGTGGCGCTCATCGCCCGCGGACGCCTCGGCGACGCCTCCGACCCCAACGGGCACGGCACACACACGGCCGGATCGATCCTTGGGAGCGGCGCCGCCAGCGGGGGACAATTCCGCGGTATGGCCTGGGAAGCCGGCCTCGTACACCAATCGGTCATGGATGCCTCCGGGGGGATCGATGCGGGGCTTGGGGATGTCTACACCCTGTTTCAGCAGAGTTTCGGTTATGGCGCATGCATCCACTCCGACAGTTGGGGGGCCGACACCTATGGCGTCTACGACAGCGTCTGCCGTTCAGCCGACCTTTTCGCGTGGGACAACCCCGGGCACCTTGCCGTCATCGCCTCGGGCAACGCCGGCCTCGACGCCAATTCAGACGGGGTGGTGGACAAGGGCGCGGTCGGCTCCCCCGCCACCGCCAAGAACATTGTGACCGTGGGAGCCGCGGAAAACGACCGCGCTCCCGGAAGCGGCGGTTATTCTTCCTTTACGTGGGGTTCGGGCTCTTGGTTACCGTACTACCCGGTTGACCCCATTAAAACGGACTACATCTCTTACAGCGCCACCCTCTCGCCCTACCGTCAAGGCATGGCGGGCTTCTCCAGCCGCGGCCCCACCGAAGACAACCGCATCAAGCCAGACGTGGTGGCGCCCGGCACCGATGTGATCTCCACCAAATCCTCGGTCGGAGGAAACATTTGGGCCAGCTATGCGGCCAACAGCCGTTACTGTTTCGGCGGCGGCACCAGCATGTCCACACCCTTGATTGCGGGAACCGCCGCCCTGCTGCGCCAATACGCCGAGGAACGCGGCGGCGTGACCAACCCCTCCGCCGCCCTGCTCAAAGCCATGCTGGTCGGCGGCGCTCGCTCGCTCGCGCCCGGCCAGTACGGCACAAACGCCTTCCAGGAAATTCCCTTCGCCTCGCCCAATGTGGTCGAGGGCTGGGGCCAGCCGGACATTGCCGACACCGTCCACCCGTCCGGACGGATGGTGCGCCTGTTCGACCGCATCAGCCCCGCCGCCGACGCGACTAACACATTCGATATCACGGTTGCCGTCAGCAACACGCCGCTCGATTTCGCTTTGTCCTGGATCGACTATCCCGCCACCGCCGGCGCAAGCGTCACCCTTGTGAACGACCTTGATTTACTCGTCATCGCCCCCGACGGCTCCCTGCTCTACCCCAACAACGGGAGTACGCGCGACAGCGTGAATACCGTCGAAACCCTGCGTATCGCCGCCGCGCAGCCCGGCGTTTACCGCGCCTGCGTGATCGGGTATTCCGTGCCTTATTCCGGCGGCACGGCCGCCCTCTATGTGCGCGGCGCCATCGATGCGCCCGCCGTCATGGTCCATTCGCCGCTGTCCTCGCAGAAAGTCGGTATAACCCCCTATCCGGTCACCCTTCAGGTCCAGTCCCTGAGCGCGTTGACCAATGGCGAAGTCCGCCTGTTCTGGACGGTCGGCACCGCCGCCAGTCCCACCGGCGCATGGCATGCCGTGACTGCGGCATGGGGCAGCAACACGCTCTATCAGGCCGCAATCCCGGCCCAGCCCCCATCGACGCACGTCCATTACTACCTTGAGGCGGAGACGGGGCCGGACCCGGTCCGCCTCCCAAAAAACGCGCCCCTCGCCACCTTTTCTTTCTACGTCGATGTGTCGGTTGACCTGGTGGTGGACGGTTTGCCCGCCCGCTTTGGAACCGTCGTGCCCGGTTATGGGACCAATTCCATGATCGCCAATGCGCCGTTTCCGGTCTCCGCGTCCGCAACAATCGCCATCTCCAACGGGTTTCGCCGCGCCTGCTCCGGCTGGTCGGGAACCGGTGATGTCCCGCCTTCCGGCGCAACAAACGCGGCCACCCTTTCCATTGCCCAGCCCAGCACGCTCACTTGGCAGTGGATCGGCGAGTTCGCCCTCACCACCCGTTACCGTCTGGCTGACACCGGCCAACTCTTCGGCCAGACAGAGAGCTGGTACGCGCAAGGCGCTTCCGCCACCACGGAGACGGCCCTTGATGTCGGCTTCGTCGCCTCCACCCCCTATGCGTTCTGCGGCTGGTCCGTCGACGGCTCGCGCTGGCCGGATGCCGCATCCACCTCGCCCAACCCCGCCACAGGCATTCCGATGACAGGCCCGCGCCTCGCCCAAGGCGACTATCTCCCCTTCTGGCAGGATACGGACAACAACGGCCTGAGCGACTGGTGGGAACTGCGCTATTTCGGCAGCGCCAACGGCGGTGCCTTGGCAACAAGCGACCTCGACGGCGATTTCTGGACCAATTTCGCCGAGTTTCTCGACAACACCGACCCGCGCGACCCCGCCAGCCAACCTACGCCTCCGGTGATCGACGTAACCCCGCTGGCCCCCTTCCAGTCCGACCGACCGCCCTGGACAGTCCGCGCCGTCATTACAGACAACTTCACCGTGGAACAAGCCTTCCTCGTCTGGCGCGAACGCGGCGAGACCGAGTGGCAGGCCACCGCCATGACATGGGTTGAGAATGACACGTACGAAGCACGCCTTTCCCCCCCCTCTTTCGGCTCGAAACGGGTAGATTATTTCGTGTCCGCCTGTGACCTGATCGGTTACTATGCGCCCGAATTCTGGACCAGCAGCAGCACCAACAGCGTCATCGGCGATTATGACGTCCCTTGGCTGAAGGTGACTCCCGAGCGTTTCGACCTCTTCGAACTCAGTGAATCCGCCACAAACCTTACCTTATCCGTCGCCAACCTTGCCGGCCCGGACCTGGTCTGGACCGCCCGCGTGGCCATAGCGACCGCTCCTTTTGCGGCCACCAACGCCGCTTGGGCGCACAGCGGCGCCAACGATGTCTGGTGCGTGACCACCAACCGCACCTGGAACGGCGATGCGGTCTGGTATTGCGGGAACCCGTCAACCCGCCGTTACCCGGACGATTGTCACGCTCTGCTCGATACGCCCCCGTTCGTGGTCGGCAGCGGCGGAGGGCTCCTGTTCCGCCAGTGGATCAAAACCGAAGAGGATCTCGCCCCCTATTTCTGGGACGGCGCCGTGATCCGCGTCTCCTCGGACGGCGGAGCGACCTTCTCGCTGATCGAGCCGGTCAGCGGCTACCCCGGCCTGATCGTCGACAACCCAGCCTCTCCTTTCCCCGCAGACCAGCCCTGCCTGGCGGGCAACGGGGACGGTTGGGAAACGCTGGTGCTGGATCTTACCGCCTATGCCGGGCAGAGCGTCATCGTGCGCTTCGAGTTCGGCTCGGATTCGTATGTTTACGAGGAAGGCTGGTACATCGCCAATGTCACGCCCTTCTCCTGTGACAAACCCCTGCCCGCGTGGCTGGTTCCCCACGGCACTTGGGGCGGCACGTTGCCCGACACATGGTCAACCCCCTTATCCTTGTCGCTCGACCCCACGGCGATCGCCTTCGACGATGAGGTTGCCGCCTGTATCCGCGTGGAGAGCAACGACCCCTTCCCGCATCCACTCCTTCCGGTCACCCTGCGCCGCGGGCACCGCCTCTTCCTGACGGCCAACGGGCCCGGCACCGCCACGGCAGACCGCACCTTCTTGTTCCGCGGTGCCCAAGCCACGGTTTCCCTTCAGGCACATTCCGGTGCCTACCTCTACAGTGTCGTCCTGAACGGCATCCCCCAGCAAGGGGTTTACACCTACAACACGGTTCAAAAGACGATGGTTTTCAAAGACGTGCTTGAGGATCAGCACCTTGCGGCCTGGTTTTCGCCGCGTATCTGGACACTGACGATCGAAACCCCGTATAGCGTGTCCACGCCCGAGGAGGGAACCCACGCGCTGACCAATGGCACCCCGGTCACCGCATCCGTTGTCTCCCCGCTTTACTACAACGGCAACATCCGTCAGGAATGCACGGGGTGGACGTTGACCGGTCATGCGCTCTCCTCAGGAACAGGCCCGCACATGACCTTTTCGATCACCAATGACGCCACCCTCTCCTGGCACTGGAAACTGGCTCACCGTCTGACGGTGCTGGCCGATGCCAACGGCTCGGTCTCCCCGACCGGCGGGTGGTATTTCGCCGGAAGCTCTGTTGTCATAACCGCTTTTCCTGCAATGTATTATCATTTCTCAAACTGGTACGGAGACATCTCGGACGCGGGCCTTGACGGCGACCGGATTACCGTAGCGGTCATCGCGCCGCGCACCGTTTCCGCCGCCTTTGCCCCGAACCTGACCGCCGCGCGCGGCGTGCCGGAATACTGGCTGGCGAATCACGGATGGCTCACGGACTTCGAAACCGCCGCCGAAACAGACAGCGATAACGACGGCATGCCCGCCTGGGCTGAATGGCGGGCGGACACCAACCCCACCAATCCCCTTTCGCTACTCGCGCTCACAGGGATAACCTTGACCGGCACAAACGGGCACATTGCCTGGATCGGCGGGATCGCCCGCACGCAACACCTCGAGTGCGCCCTCACCCCGTCCGGGGAATGGGTCCCGTTCGCCACCAACCTCCCCCCCACCCCGGTGACCAACACCGCCACCCTGCCGATATCCGGCGACGTCATGTTCTACCGCATCCATATCCCGTGAGCGCTTGCCAACCGGCGTCGCATAATCAGTTCATCCGTTTTCTGACCCGCTTTCGGTTCCCGGAACCCCCGTTCCACCATTCAACGGCTTATGAGTGCCTCACAAACCGGCAAGAATGATAAAAAACAAGTGGTTACACCACGAAGGCACGAAGTTTTTTAATGACTCGCCTCTTCTTCGTGTCCTTCGTGACTTCGTGGTGAGAATGAGGGATACGCCCTTTCGTTGTCTACACGTGCCCGTGCTTGATGATCAGCGACAACACGGCAATGTCTGCCGGATTCACTCCCGGAATCCGCGCGGCCTGCCCCAAACTTTCCGGCCTCACACGCAACAGTTTTTCGCGGCTCTCAAACCGTAACGCAGGTATCCGGTTGTACTCCAACCATTCCGGAATGCGGACCAATTCCTCCTGCTTAGCCCGTTTGGCAGCACGCTCTTCTTGCGCAATATACCCGTGGTACTTAACCCTGATCTCAATCTGTTCGGCAACCTCCGGAAGTATGTCGCACCGTCTCTGCGGCAAATCGCTGTACCGCCCTTCCGGACGGGCCAACAGGGTCATCAGCGGAACACCCCCTTCGCGCGTTTGAGCCAGACGCTCCAATTCCTCCGCCACCAACCGTTCAAAGGTATGCGTGGCCGCCCGGCACCGGGCATCAGCCACACCAAGTTCATCGGCATATGCCAACAGCCGGTACCTCGCATTGTCTTGCCGCAGAATCAGGCGGCGTTCGGCCCGCGACGTGAACATGCGGTAGGGCTCATTCGTCCCTTTGGTTACCAAATCGTCAATCATCACGCCAATATAGGCATCCTGACGGCTTAGGACCAGCGGCGGTCGCCCCAACACCCGAAGCGCGGCGTTCGCGCCCGCCATGAATCCCTGCGCCGCTGCTTCCTCATACCCCGTTGTACCATTCACCTGACCGGCAAAGTAGAGCCCGGAGACCCTTTTACTCTCCAGGGTGTGCCTCAATTCGCGCGCGTCAATGCTGTCGTACTCGATGGCATACGCATAGGCCGCGAATTCGGCGCGCTCCAGCCCCGGAACACTGCGCACCATCCTGATCTGCACATCGTGCGGCAGACTGTTCGAGAGACCATTCGGATAAATCAGGTCGGTGCCGCGCCCTTCAGGCTCCAAGAAAACGTGATGTCTTTGCGCCTCCGTGAACTTTACCACTTTGTCCTCAATCGATGGGCAATACCGCACACCCGTCCCGGTGATGGATCCGCCGTACAGCGCACTGTCGGCGAGATTTTCGCGGATAATCTGATGCGTTTGGGATGTTGTGTGGGTCAGCCAGCAGGGAATCTGGCCTTCTTCGGGATTCCAAGCCTCTGGAATGTTCCATGTGGAACATTCGGCCCCTTCCCCGACTTGCCGCGCTGCACCCGTCCGGGATTCCTCCGCCGCCTCGATCCGGACCGTTGTCCGGCGTTCTCCACCCTTTTGTTCCATGTGGAACATTTTCGCCCGCGTCGAGAAAAGCGGGGGGGGCTCCTCCCCGGGCTGAATGACGGTCTTTTCCCAGTCGATGCTTCCGGCCCGCAGCCGCGGCGGAGTGCCCGTTTTAAGCCGGATAAGCTCAAAACCCGCTTCCCGCAACCCACGCGAGAGGGAATCCGCCGCCGGACGGCCATCACCGCCGCCCGGAACGGCCTCTTTACCGACATGAATCCGCCCAGCCAAAGCCGTGCCTGTCGTCAAAACCACGGTTTGGGCGAGAAGCTTTCCGCTCCGAGCCGACAGAATGCCCGCGATAGCCCCATCCTTTATCGCCAGCCCGGTGACCTCATCCTCCAGAACCGTCAACCGGTCAGCGCTTTCGACAACCTGCCGCATGCGCAGCGCATACTGCTCTTTGTCGCACTGGACACGGGTCGCCCGCACAGCAGGCCCGCGGCTGGCATTCAAGGTCTTATACTGAAGCCCGCACAGGTCGGCGCAGAACGGCATTTCCCCGCCTAGGGCATCTAACTCATAAACCAGGTGGGACTTCGCGAGCCCGCCGATCGAGGGATTACACGGCATCCTTGCGATCGCTCTGATTTGTCCGGTGACCAGTAACGTTTCACATCCCAAACGCGCAGCAGCCAGTGCGGCTTCAATTCCGGCATGCCCGCCGCCGACCACCAGCACATTCCAATGCTTCGTTTGTTTCATAATAGGGAGCAGGGTAGGGGACTCGTTCATAAGCAGGGATTATACCAAAGACGGGGGGAAATGTTACATCCCCTTCATGACTTTCCGCCCCGTCCTTTTCCCGGTTTGACAGTGTGCCTTTCTGAAATGCCCTTCTCGCCACCTGTCTCCATTCCTTAAACTATCGACAGGCTAGATTTTGACTAATCGATATCTGTTTATCGTTTAATCGGGATGCCTTTTTTTATATAAATCGTTGTTAAACAATATGTTATGTGTTTGTTAGCAAACCGTTTACCCCAAGATCAAGAAAATTTGATAAACACTTATCGACGAGTTATCAACAGGGGAATTTTGCCTTGAAAATAAAGGGTTTTTGTGAAAATCCGGCTCTGAAAAAGAGACCCGCGCGGCCCTTGTGCTTCCGCTTTACCAAAAGGAGCCCCATGCAAAACTCCTGTTGTTAGAAGCGCGCCCGGAGGTCGCGCGCCACCTGAGTAGCCCGCGACCTCCGGACGCGGAGGGTTTTGCAAGAGCCTCAAAAGGGCAATGGGCAAAAAAATTCTCAGAGCCGCAGGCTTATACCGTTGCCGAAAAGCATATGGACTAAACGGGCGGTCCCACACACACGGGAGGGACGAGCGTCTGCTCGTCCAAGGGCAAGCAGACGCTTGCCCCTCCCGTGTGTCGGGTGCCCGTGTATAGTCAATGCTCTTTTCGGTAGCGGTATTAGCCCCGCAACTCTGAGAACCCTGTCGGGAGACCGGCGTTACAGCCGCAAATCGTCTGGCGGCGGCGTCGGAGCCACTTCGGGTTCGATCACTTGCGCCTCATCGCCGTACAAGGTCTGGTAACAACAGGCCATCATGCAGTACCCGATCGGGATCGTGAAAAACACACCCACCCCGCACGCAAGCATGCCCACGTTCGAAACCAGGCTGGCGAGCACACCGAAAAGCAGCGGCACCGTGAATTCCCCCGCCTTCAAACTGGCAACCGCTTTCTTGACGGCCTCCATGGCCGTCCGCTTTTCATAGGCCACAAACATCAGCGCCCACATCATCAGCGAATTGAGCGCCAGCGAAAGCACGATAGAGGCCAGCTGTCCCAGAATCGGCACGATCCCCAGCACCAGCGAACACACGAGCGAAACCACAAAACAGGCAAGCATCAACAAAAAGGATTGAAGAAAATAATCCAACCCCTTGAACACGTCACCGGCCTGAGGTTTGACGGGATCGTTCTGGATCAGCCGCCGCACCACCAGAAACAACCCCGCGCTCAAAGGTCCGGAGAGAACCAGGCAGGTCACCAGTGTGAGCAGAGTGGCGATCACCCCCGCAACGATCAGTACGCCCATATTCAGTTTGAAGACATTCCATCCCTTACTGAGTTCGGCACCGATATCGATCTGTTTCAAGGCCATACATTTCTCCTGTTTATTAAGGTTTGTCAGCATCACCCGTGACTTTTAAAAACGATAGCGGATTTTTCCCCTTCCTGCCACACTAAAAAAACGGGAACCTGGGGCTATTGCGCACCTTGCGAGCTCTTCCCGTCCGTCACTTGCCAACGCAGAACCGGTTGAAGACCGTGTCCAGCAGATCGTCGGTGTAGACGCGCCCCACGATACGCCCCAGCGCCTCCGCCGCTTCGCGCAAAGCCCCTGCGGCGATGACCAGCCGGTCCGCGCCAACGGCCAATGCCTCGACCGCCAGGCGGCCGCGTTCGACCGCCAGGCGAAGTTCCGAAAGATGCCGCAAGGTTACCACCGGCTGTCCTTGAGACTCCGTCTCTATGCCCAACAACGCCGCCAGTGAAGCCCTGAGCGGCGCGAGCCCTTCGCCGGTCTTGAGCGAAGCCTGCACGTGCGGCACACCCTCCGGCAGACGGACCTCGCGGCCAGCGGGGGCGGGGGGCAGGTCTTTCTTATTTAAGACGACCAGAACACTCTCGCGCCGCATCGCGGCAAGTTCGCGCAGAGCCGTCCCGTCACACGGTTGCGACCAATCGATCACATGCAGGTTGAGATCCGCCTGACGCATGAGTTCCCGCGCGCGACCGATGCCTTCCCGCTCAACCGCGTTATCCGTCTCCCGCAATCCGGCCGTGTCCACCAGCCGCAGCGGGATCCCGTTGAGCACGAACCCTTCTTCGATCACGTCCCGTGTCGTCCCGGGCACCTCATGCACGATCGCGCGGTTCCGACCCAGCAACGCGTTCAGGAGAGAAGACTTGCCCGCATTGGGCCGTCCGCTGATGACCACCAGAGCGCCGTCCCGCAACAAATGCCCTTCGTTCCACGTGGCCGCCAACCGTTCCGCTTCCGCAACCAACCCCGACAAACGGATTGCGATCCGCTCCAAGAACGTGTCCGGCAGCTCGCCCTCGTCGAAATCCAGCACATGCTCGACGTCGGCACAAACGCAGGTCAACTGCCCGTAAAGGTGACCAATCTTTTGACCCAGCGCGCCATCCATCTGCGCGCGGGCCACATGTGCCGCCCGGTCGGTCTTCGCCTGGATGAAATCGCACACCGCCTCGGCCTGCGTGAGATCGAGCCGACCGTTCAGGAAAGCCCGCTTGGTGAACTCGCCCGGCTCGGCCATTCTCGCGCCTGCAGCCAAAACCGCGTCGAGCAGCCGCCGCGACGGCAGGCTGCCGCCGTGACCCTGGATCTCAAGCGTGTCCTCACCGGTATAACTGTGCGGAGCCCGGTACACTAGAACCACCGCGTCATCGATCCGCTCCCGTGTCTGCGGATGCAGGATGGACGCATGGAAGAAAGCCCCGGCCGCACGCCGCGAAGGTTTGCGCGCGGCTTCCTGCACAAGGCGGTCGCCGACCTCCAACGCGCCCTCACCCGACACGCGCACCACGCAGATGCCCGCCGCCCCCGAGGCTGTCGCCAAGGCGGCGATGGGGGAGCCTGAAGCGTTGTTTCCCGTGTCAGCCATGAAAAGCCTGCGCGTTATTTCGTCCCGGCCGGTATTGAGTGGTTCCTTATCTACAACCCGGCGAACGGGTTCACGGAAAAACCGTTGCCGCGGGAAGGAGCCGGCCGGCGCGACGGAGACGGCCCCCGCCCGACGCCCGGCCCCGCGGGACGCGGCCCAGCCGACGGCGTCTTTGCGCTCAACGCGATGCGCCGCCTCGCCTTGTCCACGTTCAGCACGCGCACCTTCAGCTTATCCCCTGCTTTCACGGCTTCGGACGGATCGCGGATAAAACGGTCTGCCAGTTCCGACACATGGACGAGCCCGTCCTGATGCACGCCGATATCCACAAACGCGCCAAAAGCCGTCACATTGGTCACGATACCTTCCAGAACCATACCCTCTTTCACATGCTCGAACTCGGTGACATCTTCACGGAAGGCCGGTTTCTCAAACGTGGCCCGCGGATCGCGCCCGGGTTTCTTGAGTTCCAGAACGATGTCGCGCAAGGTCGGCTCGCCGACGGTTCCCGAAATATATTTAGCAAGCGGAATCCGATCAACCAGTTCCGCATTGCCGATCAGCTCGGTCAGCGCCACACCCAGATCAGCCGCCATCTGCTCGACCAGCGCATACCGCTCGGGATGCACGGCCGAAGCGTCGAGCGGGTGCTGCCCGCCCCGGATGCGGAGAAAGCCCGCGGCCTGCTCAAACGTTTTCGCCCCAAGCCCGGGCACCTTACAGAGTTGCTTGCGGCTGATGAAGGCACCGTTCTCGTTGCGGTAAGTCACGATCTTCTTAGCCATTGTGGCGCCGATGCCCGAAACCCGGGTGAGTAGGGGGGCGCTCGCGGTGTTCAGCTCCACGCCCACATGGTTCACGCAACTCACGACCACCTCGTCGAGCTTATCCGCGAGCAGCGGCTGATGCACGTCGTGCTGGTACTGTCCCACGCCGATCGCCTTGGGATCGATCTTCACCAATTCCGCCAACGGGTCCTGCAGGCGGCGCCCGATCGAAATCGCGCCGCGGATCGTCAGATCCAAATCCGGGAACTCTTCGCGCGCCACCTCGGATGCGCTATACACGGATGCCCCGGACTCGTTGACCGAAATCACCGCCACTTCCCTGACGTTCGCCTCTTTGAGCACGTTCCTCACAAAGGCTTCCGTCTCACGCCCGCCGGTGCCGTTGCCGACCGCCATCGCGTAAGGCCGGTATCTGGAGACGAGTTTACAGATATCGACTTTCGCCTCGATCTCCTTGCGCTCACCCTGCGACGGATAAATGGTGCAGGTTTCAAGAAACTTGCCCGTGGCGTCGAGCGCCGCACACTTGCATCCCGTGCGCAACCCGGGGTCGATCCCGATGATTTTCTGCTCGCCCAGCGGCGCCTGCAAAAGGAGGTTGCGCAAATTCTGCGCGAAAACCTCCACCGCCGCACGGTCGGACTTCATCTTCACCTCAACCGACACATCGACTTCGACGCTGGGCGCGATCAGGCGCTTGTAACTGTCCTCAACCGCCTCTTTCAAATGCGGCGCAAACGGCGATTGGGCGTTGAGTTTATAGACCTCCGCGATACGGAGTAAAAGCCGTTCGCTCTCACACGCCAGCCGCACGCGCAACACGCCTTCGGCCTGACCGCGCCGGATCGCCAAAAACCGGTGGGACGGGATTGCGGAAACTTTTTCCTTGAACTCGTAGTACTGCTCAAACTTGGTCGGCTCGGCGGGTTTGGGGACAACCGCCTCTGAGACCACCATGCCTTCGGTCATGAACGCTTGGCGCACCATGCCGCGCACATCCGCGTTTTCCGAGATCATTTCCGCCACGAGATCCCGCGCGCCGGCCAGAGCAGAGGAAGCGTCGGACACGCCTTTCTCCGCGTTCACGTATGCGGCGGCCGCCTCATCCGGCTGTTCTTTCCCCTGCCCAAGAATCAACAGCGCCAGGGGTTCCAGCCCTTTTTCACGCGCGATCATCGCCCGGGTCCGGCGTTTGGGTTTATAAGGAAGGTAGAGGTCTTCAAGCGCCGTTTTCGTGGTGCAGGCAAGGATCCGCCCTTTTAGCTCATCCGTCAATTTATCCTGCTCGCCGATCGATTTCAGGATTGTGGAGCGCCGCTCTTCCAATTCCCTGTAATAGCTCAGCCGCTCCTGAATCTTCGAGATCTGGACTTCGTCCAGATTGCCGTGAACTTCTTTACGGTAGCGGGCAATAAACGGGAGGGTGTTGCCCTCGGCAAGCAAATGCGCAACCGCCATAATTTGCCGCGGCGTCACCGCAAGCTCTTCGACGAGCCGGGGTAAAGCCTCCAGCCCCAAATCTTCGGGGGTCTCCGTGTCCGACATGTGCTGAAAATCCTATTATCGAAATGAGGGGTTCAAACAAAAAGCACGCTACATTTGCGCCGAACGCCACCAGGCGTAATACCGGCTGAGCAGCTCGTCCTTCGCCGGCATGGGGTAAAAGGCAAGCTCTTGCCCATGCCCGAAATAAAAGCCCGTCTGAACGGTGCGGTATGGAAAGGCGACGGGGTGATTGCGATCCACCATTTTCGTGGAGATCTGTTTTGTGCGGATATCCACGAGGCACTGGCGCAGATGATCCAAGTTGCCGTAAGGCAGTTCGCCGCCGTCGCCGCGTTCAGGGTCCACGGCCAAGCCGCCCAGTTTGAGCTCCGCGAAGTACAGCGCCGGCAACGCGAACACAGACTCCGACGGCTCTGACATGAAGCGGTGGAACTGTATCGGGTTTTTGGTGCTGGCGACCAGAGGATTGACGGGGCAAATCTCTTGGTAGAGGTACAGCCCGGCAGCATGGTCCACAGGCGGAGTCTCCTTCTTGAGTTCGGCGACGCGACCGTCATGGGTCACAAGGTAGAGAGAGCCTAGCGCCGAAACCGGCACATGCTCGGCCACGCGGTAGACGGAGATGTAGACCGAACGCTTGGGGTTTCCGTTCGCGTGCGGGACACAGCGTTTCATTCCATCGTCGATGCGGAAGAAGGGGTCGCGGAAGGCCGGATCGACTTCCACGAACATGGCCTGCCCGTGCGCTTTCTTCATCGTTCCGACGGCGTAGTAAGTGCCGAACGCTTCCGGATCAAGCATCGAGGCAATCAGTGCTTCGGGAACCAAAGACAGGTACAGATGTGTGTCCATGTGTCACCTCCGTGTTTGTTATTCCGAAAACGTAATGAATGCTCCAACACGTTTGTTGTACCACAAAACCGGCGGGCACGCCACACCTTTACATCGGAAATAAATGTCCGGCCGTCTGCGGAAAAAACAGGGGCATCGTTGAACCGGCGGGCCGCTTTATTTAATGAAGTTCGCGAGCGAAAGCGCCGCAATGACCGGAGCGAACAGGGAGCTGACCAGCGACATGACCGTGATGAGCGTGTTGATGGAAGGCCCTGCCGTATCTTTGAACGGATCGCCGACGGTGTCTCCAACCACGGCGGCCTTGTGGGCGTCCGACCCCGGTCCGCCATGATGCCCGGCCTCGATAAACTTCTTGCCGTTGTCCCAGAGTCCTCCCGCATTGGACATGAACATCGCGAAAATGACGCCCGTGAAGATGGACCCGCCGAGGAAACCGCCCAAAGCGTCGGTCCCAAGCAGCAGGCCGACGGCCAACGGAATGATGACGGCGATCACGGCCGGCAGGGCCAGCGACGACAATGCGCCCGCGGAAGCGATCGACACGCAGCGCGCATAGTCCGGGATCTCGGTGCCCTTCAGGATTCCCGGTTTGGCGCGGAACTGCGCGCGGATTTCCTCGATCATGAGGAATGCGTTTTTCGTCACCGCAAGCATCAGGAGCGCGGAGAAAACCGGCGGACAGGTCGCCCCGAGCAGCACCCCGCCAAGAACCAGGGGGGACTGGAGATCCATCTTCAGCGGGAGACCCAGGCCCTGAAGCACCTCTCCGTATGCGGCAAAAAGCGCGAGCACCGTGAGCGCCGCGGCGCTGATCGCGAAGCCTTTGGTGATGGCCTTCGCCGTGTTGCCGGCCGAGTCCAGCGTGTCGCACCTTTCGACCACTTCGTGGCCCATGTTCGACATCTCCGCTATGCCCTTGGCGTTGTCGACGATCGGCCCATAAGCGTCCGCGGACACGATCACGCTCGTGATGGAGAGCATGCCGACGGCGGCGATGCCAATGCCGTAAATGCCGCTGATGCCGAACGCCTCGGCGGAGAAATAGGACACCAGGGTGGCTATGACGATGCCGATCATGCTCGGCACGACGGAGATCAAGCCGTAGCTGAGGCCTGTGATGATGGTGATGGCCGAACCGGACTTGGACATGGCGGCCACCTGCTGCACGGGGCGGCGCTCATCGTTCGTGAAGTAATCGGTGCAGAACCCGATGAGGACGGCGATCACAAGCCCGGAAATCGTCGCGATCAACACGCCGAGGTTGTAGCCGCCCGCCAACACCAGCAGGGTTGCCAAGACACCGAAAATGACACAGGTGATGACGGTGCCGCTGTTGAGGGCGGCGCCGGGTTTGCCGTTCTTGCCGACGCGCACGAACTGGATCCCGATGAAGCTGGCCAGCATCCCGACCGCGCAGAGCACCAGCGGAAAGACCACATAGAATTCGGGGTTAGCCGTGTCGCGCCCCACACCCACGCCGAGAATCATCGCCGCCACGGCCGATGCGACGTAGGAGTCGAAGATGTCGGCACCCATTCCGGCCACATCGCCGACATTATCGCCGACGTTGTCCGCGATCACGGCGGGGTTGCGCGGGTCGTCCTCGGGAATTCCGGCCTCGACCTTGCCCACCAAGTCCGCGGCAATGTCCGCCGTCTTGGTGAAAATCCCGCCACCGGCTTTGGCAAGCAGGGCCATGGCGGAAGCGCCGAGCGAGAAGCCGAGGATGATCTCGGGGTCGCGCGTGAACAGATAGATGACCGAAATCCCGATGACCGCCGTGCCCACCATGGCCATCCCGAGCACTGCCCCCGCGTAAAACGCGACCTTGAACGCGGGGTTGAGCCCCACCTTCGCGGCGACGGCCGCGCGGAGATTCGCCCGGACGGCGATGCTCATTCCAAGGTAGCCCGCGAGTCCCGAGCAGGCCGAGCCCGCGACAAATGCGAGCGCCGTCCACACCCCTTCCAGCGGCTTCTTGCATCCCACCAGCTGGTGGGCTTTGACCGATTCGAGCATGTCCAGGCTGAAAATCAGGGCAATGAGGACGCCGAGCACAACCACGAGCACGGCAAGCGTCCCGTAGAGTTTTGCCAGATAGGCGCGGGCGCCGTCCTGAATGTACCCGGCGATCTGCTGCCCGCGGGCGCCGCCGGCGTCCTGGCGATTCACCCACGCGTACAGATACAATGCGAAGCCAAGGGACACAACGCCCAGACCTATCGCAAAGAAGAGCCACATGTCAATGCTCATAGAATTTCCTGTGTCTAGCCACCGTTACTTGAACCAAACAGATGGTTTATTGATGAAAGCTTTACTCCCACACCTTTCATGCCGAATCGTTTTGACACGGCAAAAACAAAGCAAATAGTATGACCCGACATGGGTGAAAACAAAAGGACAAATTTCTGCGTGCAGCATACGAGCAATCGCTTGCGGTGGACGTTAAAAAACCACAAATCACGGAAGGGGGGAACAACCGCCCGCTTTCCCCGTTCACTGGAACTGCATGAGCGTGCCGTCCGCCGGCAGCCAGTCCAAAATGAACGTGCCCGGCGCCGCGTTGGTAAGTCCGTTATTCGGTATCCCGCCCAGACCGCCGCTCACCGAGTTGGAGACGGCCGAGGCCGAAAAATCGCGGACGCGCCAGACCGCAATGCGTCCGCCGCCGCCGCCGCCGCCGCCGTATTGACCGGTCGTATAATAATGCCCTCCGCCGCCGGAAGCCTGCAGCAGGGCGTTGGAGTTTCCTATAAACGTGCGGCAGGTGATGTAAATCCCGCCGCCGGACGCGCCGCCGCCGTAATTGGCCTGTCCTTTTCCGCCTTTGGCGGTGATGGCGCCCTGAAGGGTCACCGTTTTGGCCGCCCGGATCTGCACACTCCCGCCCCCATACGGCCCGAAGTTGTTGAGACTGGTGGCGGATTTTGCCCCGCTTCCTGGCGCGGTCGGCGCGGCGGCTGACCCGTAGGCCACACCCGGCCTTCCAAAATTGATATAGCCGACGCCACCCGTCCCGCCGTAACCGGCGCCATGGCCCCCTTCGGTGGGCGCGCCGTAACCGTATGCCACCGTGAGATTATAGGCTCCTGTGCCGCCCGAAAACCCCAACGCATCGGCATTGAACCCGCAGCCCCGCCCGACCGTCAGGTTACGCATGGTGAAAAGCGGCGACGCGCCGTTGGTGGGGTGCGAAACCGGGAAGATCCAGCAGTTGGTGGCGATCAGGAGATCGTTCCCCACGTCGACCCGGGCACCGCACCAAGACGGCGCGCCGGCGTTGGTCAACCCGGCGTACACATGAAACCGGGCGGCGTTGGTCAGGATCAGGTCGCCCGCGCACGTCAGCGTCGGCCCGGCCACACCGGCGGGGAAAGGATTCCGGACTGTCGGCGAGCGTTCCGAGGGTACACCACCTAGAGTAAGCGACGCCCCGCTGAGCAGGAACTGGCCGCACTGGATTGTGGCCGCGTTCGTGAACTCGAGCTTGTACCGCTCGCTGTCCGTTCCCGCGATGGTCAGCGCGTTCGTGACCGTCAGGTTGATCCCGGGCAATCGGACCCAGACGTTGCTGACAGTCCACTCGGCCAAGCCCAGTTCGGCCGGCGCGGGCGCCATCCACTGCCCGGTGAACAGGTTGGTCGGCGAAAAGAAATAGGCGTCCGGGAACCAGAGCGTCCCGATGTCCCCGGACAGCGTAGTCTCTCCACCGCCGGATTTATCCGACGCCGCGGAAAACCTGACCGAAGGCACGGGCAGCGCGCCCTGCGTCACAGGATCGTAGGCCACCGCGATGCGACCCCCGCCGGCGCCGCCGCCGAGGTTCTGCCCTGGACCACCGTTCGCCGAAAGGGTGCCGTTGGTGCCGGTGATCGTGGAGCAGGTGAGGTAGATGCTGCCGCCCGAACCGCCGCTGCCATGGGATATGCCGACCGGCACCGTCCCGTTGGCGCTGATAAGGCCGTTCACGACAACCCGATCCGCAATGACGCGCACCGCGCCGCCGCCTGAGCCGCCCATATAGCCGCTAACGGGCTGGTTGGGGCCGTTGCCGCCGCTCCCCGGATCCATTGGTGCCTCGGCGGAACCAACCGTACGTGTTGGTCGCGAGGAAGTAAATGCGGGTTAGCCCAACCAGGCTGCCGTCCACCCCCGCACCAAGCCTGCCGGAACCGCCGTAACTTCCCCCGTAAAAATAGTTCGCGCCAGACCCGC
>JAQVSS010000289.1 GCA_028700415.1 Kiritimatiellia bacterium | reverse complement strand
GACAAGATCGTTCTCTGGCTAGCCCGTGAGGGAACACTTTGCGCGGAAAGCAAAGACACGGTTGTCAGCATCAGGAGGCTTGTTGATGCGGTCAACAAGATGCTTGCATATGATCCAAAAATCAAAATCCTGATTGAACCCAAACCCAACGAGCCGATTGACCGCAGCTTTTGCGGCACCATGGGCCATGTCATGGCTGTTTCGGCGATGACAGATGACCCGTCCAGGGTTGGCGGCTTATTGGAATCTGCCCATGCCATATTGGCCGGACTCGATCCAGCCAACGAGATGGCTTTTGCCTTAGCCATGGGCAAGCTGTGGGGCGTGCATCTGAATGACCAGAACGGGATGAAGTATGACCAGGACAAAACCTTTGGTGCCGAGAACCTGCGTCAGGCGTTTAACCAGATCAGGGTTCTCAAAGACCATGGCTATGGCTCCGGAGGCGAATACATCGGACTGGATGTTAAGGCCATGCGCACACAGCCGGTTGAGATCAGCTATCGCCATCTGGAAAACAGCTTGAATGTCGTGCGGCTGCTTGAAGAGAAAGTTGACCGCTTTGACAGGGACATTCAAAAAAAATACATCGAAGCACGTGATTATGAAGCCCTTGAGATGGTTGTTCTGCAGCTCCTCCTGAAAGGATAACGGCATAACCTGGAAACAGAAGATGAAAGGAAGGCACACCATGGGAAAAGCGAAACTGGCGTACACCGTATGGCAATGGGGAACGGAAACCAAAGAGCAATTCATTCAAGCGCTGCAAGACATAACAGACGTTGGTTATGATACGTTTGAGAGTGTCAAGGCAGCCATTGATGTTTTTGATGGCAAGCCGGAGCCGTTTCTGGCGATTTGCCGGGCGTACAAGGTGAAACCCAATGGCTTTTACTTCCATTTGAATGGCCAGTGGGAAAACGATGTGGAGGATGTCAGGCGAAAACTGCCGTTTATGGCAGCGTGTGACATTACGCGCATGAATGTTCAGGCGACGGGGGTCAAAGGCCGGCCTGCCAACCAGGAAGAACTGGACTATGACCTCAAAGCCATCACCGCCATTGGCGAGATGGCGAAACCATATGGCATCATGCCTTGTCTGCATCCGCATTACAACACCACCGTCATGTATGAACGTGAAATTGATTTCATCATGCAGAACACCGATCCGGAGCTGGTCGCTTTCGGGCCGGATACCGCGCACATGAAGGCCGGCGGCTGCGATCCGGTAGCCGTGATCAGAAAATACGCCGATCGCGTTCAGTTCACTCATCTGAAAGATATCACCAGCGATGGCGTCGAAGCCGCCGGCATGCAGGCTGGCGTGGAAGTGTACACAAACTTTCGTGAACTCGGTGAAGGCGTCATTGATTTTCCGAGTATCTTTCATATCCTGGATGATGTAGGTTATGATGGTTATTTCACCGTTGAACTGGATCGGAGCCGTTTCAGCCATAAAGAAAGCGCAGCCAGGTCTATGGCCTACATGAATAAAGCTTATTTTGGGATTTGAACAAATGATTTTTAAAGAATGGAACATGGATAAGGGATTGCATGTTGGCACAGGCAGGGCAACGATAACACCACCCATCGGGACGATTCTGTATGGCTATGCACCGGGTCGTCCGGCAGAAGCGGTCCATGACGACCTGCGTGTGACATGCATCGCCTTTTCGGATGGTTCGGAACAGGCGATGCTGATCAGCGCCGATATCTGTACATATCATCAGGACCGTGCTGATCGGCTGCGCCGCCTGGTTTCTGATCAGACTGGCATGCCTGCTGAAAACGTTATTTTCTGTACAACCCACACCCATTCCGGGCCGGCGGCAAGTGCCGGCGCCGGCTGGGGGACAACCCATGAGGATTATAATCGCAAGCTGCTGGAACCTGCTGTGCTGGAAGCTTCGCAGAATGCCTGCCGCAGCCTGAAGCCTGCCCTGGTCGGGGTCGGTACATGCAACAGTCAGACGGGCATCAATCGGCGCCAGATCGAAAGGGACGGGACCGTCACGCTGGGGCAAAACCCCTGGGGCCCTCATGATCCGCAGATGACCGTTGTCAGCTTTATAACGACAGATGGTGAGCCCATCGCCAACCTGGTCCATTACGGCTGCCATGGTACAGCAGCCGGCAATAATCCTGAAATAACACGGGACTGGTCAGGCCCCATGGTTGACTGCCTGGAACGGCATTCCGGCAGCGCAAGCGTCTTTTTCAATGGGGCGATCGGCGATGTTGGTCCCCGTCTGCCTAACGGACTCACCACAGGCGATTTGCAGGCAGCACTGGCGTTGGGTGCGCGCGCCGGATTCGACGCGGTGCAGGCCTATCGGCGCATCAGGGATTATCGTGATGTGCACCTGAACACCATTCGTGGCGATCTGCGGTTGCCCCTGAAGCCTCTGGCGGACCGGGATACAGCGATAAAGGCGATCGGCGAGCTGGGTGACCCGACCAGGCTGACCGGTATGCGCTTAAGAGAATATGACAAGTGGGAAAAGGTTCTGCGCGAGCATGAACAAGCGAAACCACAAAGAACGCACCGCGTCATCCAACAGACGGTTGTCGCGGTCGGCCCGGTCGTCTTTGTGCCCTTCCCCTTTGAAATGTTTGCGGAGATCACCTTGCGGATCCGTCAGCTCAGTCCTTATCAACATACCCTTTGCCTGAGTAATGCCAATGGATCTTTTGGCTATTTCCCCACGCGCGATCAATATGCCCGAGGTGGTTATGAAATCGCCATTTCACGGAATTTTGATTGTTATGAGCTTGTTGAACAGGCCGACGACCATGCCGTTGATCAGAATCTGCTCTTGCTGGAGCAACTTGCGGATCTTTCATCGAGTTGATGCAACACGGTTTTGCTTTTCGCTTGCAACGGAAAGCGAGAAGCAGGCATGATCCCTGCAGCAGCTGCCTTGATGCCAATGATGATACGAAAAACCAACGTGCACACACAACTGACCATACATTGCCTGGAGGAACTGGATCATGCTGACGCCGAGGATTGGATTGCTTCCCTTTTATATTGCTCTTTACGATAATGCCATGCCTGAATTAAGAACACGCCTGGAACCCTTTGTCCAGACGATCGCAGACGTCTTGACAGCTAAGGGGATTGAGGTCTTCCCAGCCAAACCGTGCTGCGTTCGCAGTGAATTTCTGGCAGCAGTCCGCCTGTTTGAAGAACGGGAGGTAGATGCCATCGTTACGCTTCATCTGGCCTATTCGCCATCCCTGGAGTCAGTCGATGTGCTGGCCGGTACACATCTGCCCGTTATCGTGTTGGATACGACACCAACGGCTGCGTTTGGACCGGAGCAGAAGGCGGAGGAGATCCTCTACAATCATGGGATCCATGGCGTCCAGGATTTTTGTAATCTTTTAATCCAGCGAGGGAAGCCCTTTTGCATTGAAGCCGGACACTGGCAGGGCGATGTGCTTGATCGCATAAAAAGACAGGTTTTGGCTCTGGCCATGCGCCGAACTTATCAACAGTTAAGAATAGGTCAGCTGGGCCAGTCATTCCCAGGTATGGGCGATTTTGCGGTTTCCGAATCCACCATCAGGGATAAATTGGGGTTTACCATCGTACAAGGCCATTTTGCCCAGATTAGAACGATCATCGAACAGCTGACGGAAACCGATATCCAAGCTGAAATCACAAGAAACAAAAATGACTTCAACCAGCCATCGTGCAGTGACTTCGTCCTGCGTCAGGCAGCTATCGCGGGACTAGCCCTACGTCAGTGGCTGGCAGATGAGCAGCTGGCAGGGTTCTCCATCAACTTTCTGGATGTTGATAAACAATCGCATTTTACAGCCATGCCCTTTCTGGAGATCAGCAAGTCCATGGCGCGCGGAATTGGCTATGCAGGGGAGGGTGATGTGTTGACGGCCTCCTTGATGAGCATTCTGGCAGCAGTAACACCAGCCGTATCTTTTGTCGAAATGTTCTGCCCGGACTGGCGCAACAACAGCCTGTTCCTGAGCCACATGGGCGAAGCGAACATCGATCTTATGGCTGGACGGCCAGTGCTGTCGGAAATGAAATTCAACTACACCGATGTGGGGCCTACTGTCGCAGCCTTTGGTGCCTTTAAGCCGGGTAACGTAACCCTTGTTAATCTGGCACCGATTGGGAACGGCCGGTTTCATCTCATCATCTCGCCAGGGACTATGCTGGAGGCTCACCATGATGATGATCTGCAATGCAACATCCGCGGCTGGTTCAAGCCTCAGCTTCCGCTGGAAAACTATCTGGCCGCCTATAGCCAGCTTGGCGGAACACATCATTCCGTTGTCGTCTATGATGCAGATGTGAACCTGATCCGACTCTTTGGTGATGCGATGGGCTGGGAGGTTAAGCTGCTTACGCAATCATCCTAGCCATACTCATAAGTGCGAACGGCGCTGAATCGGGAGGAAGATCCCCAACCTGACCGGCTGACCCCCAATTGGCCGGGGGATCTGGAAATGGCCTGGAAGGTTATGTCTCAAAAAACTTGTAGATGCGTACCGCGTCTTTATGCCCAATCATTATATAGAGCGATCCAGCCAAAGCAACATAGAATCCGTTTTTGATATAAACGGTATCCTTCAGCAATTCATCCAGTTTAGCGATGCTGAGCGGTTTGCCACTGTCATCGCATTTGCAGATGTATTTGTCTCCTCCATAGGCAACAAAGGGCTCGTTATGGTTTGTTTTACCTAGTGGTGTCGGTAAGATGCTAAGGCAATCGATCGGAACGATCCAACTTGAATAACCATAGAAGATCTTTCTGTGATAGGCATCTTCGAACGCATCGCCTATCCGTATGTCTGACTTTATTGCACATTGTGTCGCATCATCCAACGCATAACAGGAACTGTATGCAGCAATAACAACCTGCTCATCTATTGCGAATAACCGCCAAACGTCAATGGGCGTGTCTTCTTTGTTGAATATATACTTGTCCAACAGTGTTCCATCAAACGATATGTTGACGATATAGGCATCTCCCTGGTAGTAGTTGTGATCAAACACATACAAACTGTCATTAAAAATTGTCAAGCTGATGCCATATGAAACATTGGCCGACAAATTAATATTTCTTTCCCATTTCCCATTCGAATACACAGAAATTCTGTCTTCGCCATTGCCATGATAATTATCGAGCACATAAATGTCACCATTAGCGGCAACGGCAAAATCACTTGGTCCTGAAGATGCAATCCCATTGTCGCCGATGTCACCATAACTTAATTCTCCGTCTCCTATCCCGACAGGAGCTTCCAGGACTGTAATGAGCGTTGCTTCCTTCAGGTTATCGAATGAAAACGATGGAGAAGCATCAGGCGTTTGATTTGTCGCGATCGTGGTTGCTGTAGATTTGTTTTCGCTCGATTGACAACCGCCAAGTAAAATAAACATAAAGCTTGCACAGATGACAGCTGCAGTTATTTTTATCAGTAGGCGATGATTGGTCTTAATTATTTTGATATCATTCCACATCAATGGCGTCATGTTGTCCTCCGAAGATGTGTCGTTTTAATTACATGATAACACTATGCGCAATGCATGGCGAGCGTTCTGCGGGATATTGGGGCAACTCCAGATACTAAAATCTCACTTTGCAGCAGTGATATGCAACACAGAAACGGGGCTTAACCCACCCAACCCGCCAGGC
>JAQVSS010000038.1 GCA_028700415.1 Kiritimatiellia bacterium | reverse complement strand
GATGATCGTCTTTTCGGCGCCGTCGGTCGAGCGCAGAAACAGCTTCTTGTTGTTCCATCCTACGCGCGACCACCCCCAGGACGACACGCAGGTGCCGGTTCCCGAATTGTAGGCTCCGGGATGCACCCAGATCGTGTCGCCGCTCGACGCAGGGGTGACCGCCTCCATGATCGTCTTGAAGGCCTTCTCCCTGCTCTTGCCGTCGTGGCCGGTGTAGTCTGCCATCTGGCAGTCGACGTACCATGTGTTGGCGGCATGTACACAGATCGCGGCAAATGCCGCGGCAAACGCAACAACCCATTGCTTGTTCATTTGTTTGACCCCCACTGGATTTCCGAACCCAAACAACCACTTTTTTTCAACTAAGGCATGTTAGCAAATAACCGAAATTACCGCAAGCGACGACAGTCGGAAAGGGCGAGCTCGGGAGTGTCCGGGACCGTGCCTTTCAGCGTGAAGCCCTGAAGCTGGGCGAAAACCGCGCCGGCGGAGATTTGGACGTTTCCCGTGATGATGGTATTCTCCGGCCCCGTGAGGGCGATGATCCGAACCGTGACCGGCGGGATGATGACAGTGCCATAGGCACCCGGCTCACAGAGGATCACGATGTGGCTGTCGGTAACAAGCAGAGCGTCGAGCATCTTCTGCAGCGTCTCCGGATTCGCCTTGATCAGCTTCTGCGAATAGTTTAGCCCTAACGACCGGAGTTCGTTGCCTTCGGGAAGCGCTTCCGCCCAGACACCGTCGTCCCGGTCGGGATAGCGCGAGAGCGTGACCGCGTTCGAGGTGCCGAGCTTGTCGGCGAACATGTAATTCGACACGCGGCGCCCCGGCATGCGCTCGGCGGTGAAACGCCACTTCTTCGGAAGCGCGTCTGGATAGGCGTAGTTGTATGTATCGCGCTCTTCCCAGAGGCGGTGTCCGTCGACCTTGAGCGCCGCGTCGCTGCTGTTAACGAAAAGCGGCGAACCTGCCGGTTTGACCGCGGCAATCGCCGCGCCCGCAGCAATCATGCCCGCCGAGGGAACGGGCGTGCCGAAGAAGTCCGTGGGCACCTTTCCCCTGCATTCCGGCGGCAACGCCATCGCTGCCGCGTGCTTCGCGTCACCCTGTCCGTCCGCGGCGCCGCCGGCAAGCGGACGCCAGTCTTCGAGCATCGGACTCATGACCGCACGGCCCTGAGTGACGCAGTTCGCGTAGGCCCAGCCGTCCGCCACCACCCCGGAATCGAACAGATAACAGTTTTCAGCCTTGCCGTTCGCATGGTAATTGAGCGCACCGAAGCGATTATTGATGACGGTGCACCCGGACATTTCCACGTGCTGGAGCATGATGCCCGACGGGTAACCCGCCGCCGTTGACTCCGCGGCATTGGCGAAAAGGACGCACGAATAGAGTTTCACCCGCAGGGGCGGTTCGCCCTTCATGAGCATTTTCCCGCACAGCACCTTGTTGCCAGTAAAGTAGCAACGGTAGAAAATCCCGTTGTAGGCGACCGCATCGCCGCCGGAGCACTCCCGGACGATGCAGTCGACAAACGCGGCGGCCCCATCCGACGAGCGGACGAGAGTGCCGAGGGAGTTTTCCGCGACGTTGCCGTCCCGGAACGTGAAGCCCTCGAAGACAGACCCGGCTCCGGCCGCGCCGTTACAGTAAACGCCGACGCACCGGATCCCTTTTCCGCCAACGACATGCGTGTCCGCCGCGCCGGCGGACGACTTCAGGTGGAGCTTCTTGCTCGAAAGCGCGATGCGGCACGTGCCGTAATTCCCGGTCGGATCACCCGACCCCTCGTCGTATACACCGGGCGCTACGAGGAGCGTGTCGCCCATAGACGCGGCATCGACACCCGCCTGGAGCGTGCGCTTCGCGGCCTTCGCGGTCAGTCCGTCGCCGGAGTCGTCCGGACGTCTGCAATCAACGTAAACGGTCTTGCTCACTGCCGAACCCTCCTTTTCAGCCGGCCACGGGCTGGGTCCAGGCGATGGGATTCACCTGCACTCGATTCTCAGGCAGCACGCCCTTCTGGGTGATGATCTTCGCGCGCACGTAGAGGTCGTCGGGCCGCATGCTATAGGAAGCCTTAACGCCCTTCGACTCCTGCAGCACCTTGCCGATCTCCTCGGAATAGTACGGCACCTTGCGGTCGATCTTGAACCCGCGTTTCAGGCTCGACGGATCCATCCGCCCGGCCAGCCGGTATTCCGTCCATCCCTGGATCGTCGTGTCGACGCCCTTTTTGGTGCCGATGAAGAGGATCGTGTATTCGAAGCCAGGCTGGGGATCGACCTCGACGGTCAGCGTTTTTGAATCACGGTCGAACGAGATGCCCTTGAGGTCGAGTCCGCTCGACGCATAGAAGTTCCCCCGGTACAGCGCATGCATGATTTCCGGGATCGAAAGCTCGGGCGAGGCGACGGTTGTGTACGCGGGCCGGTCGTTACGGCCCTCGTAGATCGGCTCCATGTTGTGCCGGTCGTCGCATCCGACACCGTAAATGAGCGGCATCCCCTCCTTTGCCCGCGCCGCGTTGATGACGTCCCAGAACCTGTCGTGGGTGCAGGTCCCCTTGCCGGCCGGCAGGTTGAAGCGCGGCGTTGAACCCGAGTTGTAGACCTCGAAGAACCGGATGGACGGATGGTCAATCAGCCACTGGGGCTTCACGTCGAAGCTCGTCCAAAGCGGATGGTTCACCGTGAAGACCGCCTCGGCGTTGACCTTGCCAATGACGCGGTTGCGCGCTTCGACGCACCAGTCGAGCTGCTTCTCCACATCCGGCCGGTTGTTGCCGTAGCCGCGGCACGGGACGTCGCGGACATTCAGGAGGTTGCAGTGGAGATCGTCGCCGTTTTCGGGATAGCACGTCACCTCGTTGCCTGGAATCACTAGGAAGCGTCCCGGCTCGTTGACGAGTCGCTCGACTTCGGGGAAAGGCTTCACGCGGTACGAGAGGCGTCCGTCCGCTTCTTTGCGCGTCTTCGGCATCAGCGCCGGAAAGTTCGCTTTGATGCGCGCGAGATGTTCCGGCGTAACCTTCCGCCACTGGCGCATGAAGTCACTCGCCTGTATCCAGAACTCCTCGCCCGCAGGGGTGACGTCGTGGTCGGTCAGGATCGCGAAATGGTAGCCGGCGCGTTTGTAGAGCGCCGCCACCACGTCGGAGAACTCGCCGCCGTCGGAGAGCATCGTGTGGATGTGGGTGTCGCCCTTGTACCACGTCGTCCCCTTCATCTGGGTATACGGGACGACATCCGAATACGGAATCGCGATTTCCGACTCCTTCCCGCCCATCGCCGCCAGCAGCCCGGTCGGCAAAGCGCTCGCGCCGAACGACGAAATCCCCGCTTTCAAAAATTCGCGTCGTTTCATTTTTCCTTTTCTCCCTCAGAAATCACTTCCATGCGGACGTCCAGCAAGGTCACGTCCCCGCCGGAATATACCGCCAAGCGCCAAAGCCGATTTCTTGAGGCTGTGTCTGTTCAAGCCACCACCTTATTTCGCAAACCACTCGGGACCGATCACACGTCCAAGCAAATAGTATTTAACATCCGGGAACCAGAGTATCCCCTTGCCGTCTATCACTGTGTAGCTCGTGTAGAAGGAGTTCCCGAAAGTGCGCTCCGCGAACATTTTCGGCGCGGCGAAACGGATCGGCTGCTCGCCTTCCGGGTCGAACCTGCCTGAAATCAGGTAGAGCTGCGATCGTCGCTGGCAAGCGGTCGTTGACTTGAAGTCGAACGTGTTATGGATAAAAGCGAAGTATTCCCCGCTCGCGGCTTCGCCGCCCTTGCGGTCGTAGATCGGACACGGCGAGCGCGGATGCGGGAACGGCTTCCCGTCCGCGTCCACAAGGGGCTTGAGTCCGCTCCAGGTGCGTCCGCCGTCCCGGCTCTGGCTCCAGACCGGACACCCGATTGAGGAGCGCATGAGCGCGAAGAGACGTCTGTCGGGAAGCTTCACGAGGCTCGCCTCCTCGACCGCCGGACCTTCCGGGCGGCCGTTCGGGTATTGCTTCGGCGTGAAGTAGTCGCCGCCCTTGGGAAGTTTATCCACTCCTAGCGCCGCGCGGTTCGTCGCGAAGTAGTCGAGGCGGATGGCCTGCACGTCGGGCTTTTCGTCAATATTCAGGAATTCCCAGAACTCGACCTTGCACCCCTCCATCTCGTCGTACGGCGCCTTGCCGTGACGCGAGCAGGCGACGAAATACCGGCCGTCCCGGCCGATCCGCAGCGGCAACTGCCAGTTGATCGAATTTGCGCCGATGCGCGGGTCGGGATTGTCCTGATCCATCGGCCGGATGCGCATCACCTGCGGCTGCGCCCAAGTCTCGCCCGCGTCGTCCGACCAGGAGCCGACGTAACCCCAACCGACGTTTCGCTCCGTCCAGAGACAGTAGAGGCGTCCCGACTTTGTCAGCAGCGGCTGCTGGTAGTAGGCGCCGGTGCGCGGGTATTGCCGCGTTTCCGAACCGGCCAGCAGTACGGGCTTCGTCCAGGTCCGCCCCTGATCCGCGCTTTTCGAAAAACAGACGTGCATGTCCGGTGCGCCCTCCCACGAGGCCTGGGTCCAGAATGCGAAGAGCACACGGCGCGTCTCGTCCCAGATCACCTGAAAATGGTCGTTGTAGGCGTCGCCGCGTTTTGTGCTGTCGCCGTAGTTCCGCGAATCGAACTCCTGCAGCGGTTTGTAGACAAGATAATCGTACGCGTTCGCGCCGAGCGGAATCTGCTGTCCCTTGCCCGCCGCCCCCGCTTCAAGCGTCAGCGCCACGAACGCTACGGCAAAAAACACGTCTCGGACCATCATCTTCCCTTTCGGCTGTTCTTGAGATAATAGATGTAGCCGTCCATCGCACCCATCAGCATATCGGGGACGCCGTCCCCATTGAAGTCGCAGACCGACGAAGCGGGATCGTGCGTCGAAAGGTCCAGCCGGGCCAGCGGTCCCGCATACCGGAAATACCAGCCCTTGGCATCCGACTTGACGAACCTGAGCAGACGGGCGTTACGCCCGGCGTTGAAGACCATGTCCGTCTCGCCGTCGCCGTCCCAGTCGCAAACGCAGAACTTGTAGCGTCCCGCGCCGCCCGCGACAGTTCCCCAACTGCCCGGAAACCAGAGGGGCTTGCCGTTTTCGTCCAGGAACGCCTTCCTCGGCGCCTTGAGGATCAGCTTGCCGCTCGCGTCTTTTGCGCGTTCATAGAAGGCGAGGTTGTTGTCGCCGTCCAGCACCGTGAGATCCGCGAGTCCGTCGCCGTTCCAGTCATGCATCACCGGTGTCGTGCGCCACGGCGCGACGATCCACTTCGGATTCGGCTGCGTCTCCGGCTTGAGCCAGCCCCATTTGAGCGGCGGCTGTTTCCCGTTCCACGCGACTTCGACACCCTGCGCGTAGTCGAGCTTCGGACGGGTGCGCGTTCCGATGTTCTTCCACCAGCGGATTTCGCCGCGGATGTTGTTCGCCATGATGTCGGGAAGCCCGTCGCCGTCCCAGTCGGCGACGCACACTACCGCGTAGCCCCATTCGGATTCGCAAGGGCCTTGTATCGACCCGTTCGGTCCGGCCTTCATCCAGATGACCTTGCCGCCGGATTCGGCGAGGCGTACCGGCGTTGCCCATTTCGGGGCTTCAACCTTGGGTCCGGACAGATTCTCGATGAACGCGATCTGTCCGTGCGAATTCCCGCAGATGATGTCTTCGTCGCCGTCGCCGTCCCAGTCATACGCCCACGGCGTCGCCAGAACCCCGAAATTGAGTTCGTCCGCATGTTGCCGGAAATACGACACAGGCGCGAAAACGGGCAGTCCCTTTTCGACTTTGCCCGTATGCCGAAACCAGCCGACGCGGGAATCCTCCTCGGCGAGCAGGATGTCCATGAGTCCGTCGCCGTCCCAGTCGTGCGCCTTCGCGAGCGGCAGGCAGAGGTGGCCCTTCAAGATCGCTCCCGTGTCGTCGTGCAGGAGCCGTCCGGAGGTGTAGACGGGCTTTGTACGTGTGCCGATGTTCTCGAAGTAAGTGATGTAACCGCAAAAATCGAATACGACGAAGTCGAGATCGCCGTCTCCATCCCAGTCGTGGAGTAAGGACGGGTTGTTTCCGTAGACTTCAAGCGGACTACCATCCTCAAGACGCACGATTTCGGCGGTCGCGTATTTGCCGGAGACGCCCTTCCCTCCCAGGCACTTCGACACGTAGACATAGCCGTGTACCTGATGCCCGGCGGTCCAGATGCCGCGCGCGTCGTATTTGTCGTGCCACTCGTCCCATTCGCGGTCGGCAGCGGCGATGATGAGGTCGTCACGTCCGTCGCCGTCGTAGTCGGCGAAACCCTTCTGTTCATAGACAGTTCGCGTGTAATGCGGCGGCGGCAGCGGTTTGCCGTCCGCGCCCGTGAACGTCTCGTAGCCGGTCAGCTTCAGAAGCGGGAAGAATTCGTCATCGGGAATTTTCTTCGCCTTCGGGAAAACCGGATCAACGTTTTTCTCGCCCGGCTTAGCCGGATTGAGATACACATAATTACCGCGCCAGGGCCAATGTGCCCAGCCGCAGCCAACAATAATATCCGGCGTGCCGTCCTTGTTATAGTCGCGGACATCGAGCCAACCCGCACCGAATCCCGCCTTCAGGTCGACGACGCTTTCCGGGTTGTTGCACGGCATGCGCGCAAAGTCATTGCGCCGTGGAACGGGTGTCTCGTGTTTGAACGCGCCCTTCGGCTTGGAGAACTTTACGCCGCCCGCCTTTGCCGCGGTCAGATCGACAATCCCGTTCGCGTAGATCGCTCCTGTTCCGGATCTGTGGATCCGGTTTTCGACGAGGTTGATCGCGTAGATGTCGCCGGTCGGATAGTCGACGGCATAGATCCTGTCGCCGATCCGGACGCTTGCGAAAACGTCACGGAGCGTCGCGTCGTCCTTCATGAGCGCGGTTTTACCGCAGACGAGGTCGATCACCTCCGGACGCTCTGACGGGAGCACCATCACCGAACCGTCCTTCCCGGCGAACGCGATCGCCCGCAACACATTGAAGGCGTCGATCTTGGCCTTGAGCTCACCCTTGTCGACATCGATCACGGCGACACGTCCCTCATACGGACACGTCACGTAGAGCATGCCGTCTCCACCGAAGGCGAAACCGGAAGCCCCGTCGAGACCGGAGCTGATCAGAGCCCTGCCCTTTCCGGATGCCACCCCGTAACAATGGATCCCTTTGCCGTCGGTGACGTAAAGCCACTTCTCGTCCGCGGAGAGGCAGAAATAGTTCGGGCGGAATCCCGTTTTCGCGAGCACGCCCTGCAGCACGCCGTCCGCGGAATACTGGAGGATGCGTCCGCCCTCTCCGGCATCGCCGATCAGAACGCTGCCGTCCCCAAGCGCCGCAACCGCCGTCGGCACCACGCCGCATTTGGGCTTTTCGAGAAAAAAGCCCTTCGACTTCCACATTCCAGCATCCGAAACCGCGAAGCGCTCGACATAATGGTCGCCGCGCACGAGCAAGACGTCATGCTCCTCCGCCCCGGCGAAAACACCCGCAACAGCGGCAAGCGCGACAGCCAACATCACCTTATGATTACCTGAGCCATAGTTTAGCATAAGGCTTTTTTCTTTCCGGGGCTTCGTCGCGAGCTCACTTCAACAAGATCACCATTCCGCCACCGGTGGTCACATACGCTTTGAACGTTACGCAGTCGGCATCACCGAGCGTCACGTTCTGACGGGAGATGGACTCGATGATAGCGGACGGGCTTCCCCCGATCCGCACGCCCTTGAGCAACGCTTCGACCGCATCCGCCGCAGCCGCCTTGACGGTGCAGATGGCGAGCGTCTTCTTGCTCCACTCCGGCTCATCGCCGCACGTAAAGGCAACGTTGATCGTGGCGGCGTCGCCGCCGACCGCAAACGGCGTCCCCGGGGTGAGGATGTCGATGATGCCGTACTGAATCAGGTCAGCGTTTTCCGTTTCGGCGTCGAGCATGAACGTCGACGCGGCGTTTGTGCAAACGACATCCATCCCATTCAGCGCATACGCGCTCGTCACCCTCACGTCGCCGCCGCTGACGACGAACTGGCGGTTGGTCGATTCGGCATCTGGCGTCGTATTGGTTCCCGCTGCCCCGAAAGTCGGCTGCGGATTGCCCATCACGAGCGTGCCCTCGCCTTCCTTACAGAGTGTGCCGTACATGGCGAGCGGACTCTTGAACGTCATCACATGATCATTGGAAATGACGTTGAAGCGCCCCATATAACCGACATGCCAGCCTCGGGTGGGCTCGTCAATGGCCAGAGATTTGCGCGTGATGATCATACTGCAATTATTGATGCTAACGCCCTGCGGATCCGCCGGGGACATCGCACCGCCGAGGTTGCGCCCGTCGTTCAAGTAGAGCGTCTCGAACTTGCGCCTGTTGGACGAGTCGATCTCCGTGCTCGGCGCGCCGCTGCCGCTGGAAATCGTAAGATTGACCTTTCCGGAAAACGCCGTGTTGATGCCGCGGAATTCGAAATATCCGCCGGGATTGCCTGAGCTAATGCCGTTGCCTGTGAGGGTTAAATTGGCGGAGCCAGTGAGTTCGCCATCGTGAACGAAAAGGCCGCCGGCGAAGGACTGCCAAGTGACATTGCCGCTTTCGACGTTGATTTCACCGTGAACGGTGACGCCCCCCAGCTCATATTTCGAATGGAATTCCGCAGGGCCCACAAATCTCAAAACGGGAATGGTGAATTCGGTATGCAGCAGAGCGAAACCGGCTCCGTATGATGAGCTGCCTATGATAGACAGCGACTTTCCGGGGAACGTCCACGCCGAAGTATCGTCCGACGGCGTTCTCAGAACGAGTCCGTTGCCATGCCGCCCGGCATCGCAGAAATAATGCGAACCGGCATGAGGCAACGCAAGGTCGCTCCAATGGAGTGCGTTCGTCATACTCGATACATACGTGCCCGAGAGGATCACGCCGGTCACATTAAGATCGCTCGCCGTCTGGTAGACGATGGACGACTCCTCGAACGTCAACGTCAGCCGCTTCACGCCCGCGCCCACATCTTCAACGACCGAAAGCTCTGCCCCGCGGGTAAGAAATTTGTCGGCATCCAGGATGAGGTTGAAGTCACCCGCAACAAGCGCACTCGCATACGGCACCGTCAAGATCGTGAAAGCACCGCCAGCGGCCCCATCTTGGCTTATGGCAAACTTCAGGTTCACCGGACCGGTCATCGTGAACGTATTGGTGACGCAAACCGCACCTGTGAAGCGATTGGTGACTTCGCCCGACACGGACACGGAAGCATTGACGATCAGATCAGCCCCGGCATCAAGCTGCAATGACTTCAAAGTCGTTGTCTCGCCCGGGCCCGGGAACTTCAGATAGCTCTTGGTGCCGATCGACACCGCTGCCGGCAATGCGCCATTGGTCACGGCCAAGCCGGCCCGACAGTCGACTCCCACGTTGGAAACCTGCGAGGTCACCACGATCCTGCCGGTGAAGTCCGCGGCGCCGCCATATATTTTCAAACTGAAATCATTGCATCTCGCCTTATCGCTGAGACCGTTGTCGACCTGCAGCGCGCCAGATCCTGAAAGCGGTCCGAGCCAAGTGAGCGACGCAATGGAACCGGAGTAGGTGCCATCATAATCGCAGAATATGCGAAACGGGGATTCGGCTGGAGCCGTAACCTTGATCTTACCGGCGGCCAGGTAATGGTAGCTGTAACGCGGCCTCCAGGCGCCGCTGACGAGAAGGATGCCCTCATTGCCGAATGTGGCGATCTCGGACAACACAGGAAAGCCACCGTACTGATAGAGATGACCGGCGGAGAAGCCATCGCCGAGCTGGAGCAAATTGCCGTTAAAGACGTTAAGGGAATTTGTGGCGGAGGAGATGTATAGCACCTTGCCGTCCCGGACCACATAGTTATAGTTGGACGACGTACCGATCGAATTGTCGGACCAGGTCGCACCGGCGATGCCAAGGGTATTGTTGGAGGACGTTTTGAGCGTCAGCACTGAAAGCCCCGACCCCTCGAAGGTGAGGACGAGCGTCTTGGTTTGCGTTTCGGTGTCATTGCGCACCGAAAACGCCGCGGTCATGTGCAATCCATCCGTCGGAACGAACGTGAAGTCGTCGGCGTTGAGCGTCTGCGAATCCGGAACGGTGATCAGGTCGAAAGCATCCGAAAATTTGCCGTTTGCGCTATCCGTGAAATCAATTTTAACATTGACACCTGAAGCGGCGCTGAAAGCGCCGGTAAGGGCGATCCGGTTGTTACGGACCTGACGCGTACCGGAAGTGTAGTCGGACGCCTTGAACTTGAGCGTGGAACCCGCTGCCAGCGTGAGCGAACCAGCAGTGAAGACATCCGTATCGGAGAACATCGAAAGGTCGCTCCCCGCCCCAATTGAAAAAGAGCCTGTTGTCGTTGTATTGGTCACGACGAGCGCGCCGCGCTTATTGGCCTCGGAGGCGACGGAGACATTGCCGGAGAAGTCCGCACATCCTCCGGCAAGATAAAGCACGAAATTGACGCCCGAACCGACACCATGGCCGACCTGCAGGTAACCGGAGCCGCAGAGCGGGCCATTGAACATAACGCCGTGCGCAACCCCGCCACCGGTATTACTCCGATACATCCGGAAGGGACTGTCGGAAGTCGCGGTTACGGTAACCATTCCAACAACCTGATACACTCTCTCGGCTTCGTACTGGGTCTTCCAGTCGCCGCGTGACAAAATAACGCCGTCATTCATGAATGTGGCGGGATCGGTGGTGACCGGCTTACCGCCGTAATGAAAAATGGCCCCAGCCTTGTTATTGGCGATGTCGCCGATCGTCAGCGAGTGCCCGTTGAAGATGTTGACTGCGGAAGAAGCTGACGAAATGAAGATCGTCTTGTTGTCGGAAACGATGTAGTCCGCCTCCGGATCGATGCTTGTGGTCGTCTCAACCCCGTCCGCCGCCTTCCAGGTAACGGTATTCAGGCCATGAGCGTTGTCGTTGCCGGAATATAACGTCCATACCGCGCGTTCGCCCTCGGCGAAAGCGACCGAAGAAATTGCCGTAATAACGGCACAAAGGAACCTGCTCATTATCGCCTCCTTTTTACCACGTTATAACATTTGATTGTTAGACCTGCTCCCCCGTCATGTCGAACAGGTCCGGCAATAACCGCCTCCGGGCCCGGTACGCTCACACCTTCTGCTGCTCGCCGGCGTCACGCGCGCCCTCGAGGCCGAGCTTCTTGACGTCAAAGGTCTCGGGGGCGAAGGGCTTCGCGCATTGCCAGGCGCCACGCGTGAAGTCCGGAATATCGATGGAAGCGCTGCGTCGCTCCACGCTCAAGCGTGTTAGCTCCACGAGGCAGCTCCAGCTCGCCATGTCGTAGACGTCGGTATCGAGAGGAAGACCGTTTCTGAGGCAGTAGCTCCACCTGAGGTCCATCACGAAATCCATACCGCCGTGGCCGCCGACTTTCTTGGCGATCTCTCCCGCGACCTTCCAGAGCGGGTGCCGGTATTTCACGCGCAGTTCTTCCGTCTTTTTCTCATCGAAGTAGCTGTGCGACGCGCCGTCACCGAACTTCTCCTCGTAGGTGAACATCAGCTTCGGGAAGCTGCGGAACTCGCCGCGGGTGCCCGTGAGAACGTTGAGGCGCGAATACGGGCGAGGGCTCATGATGTCATGTTGCAGCAGGATGGACTTACCCATCGCTGTACGGATGAGCGACGAGTTCATGTCGCCCTTGACGATCTTCGCCTGGCCCTGCCAGCTGTCGGGCCCGTACTTGCCCTTGCCGTAAGCCTCGAGGCACGCCTGCTTCGACTCGAGCGAGACGAGGTATTCGAAGCGGTCGCCGTGGTTGATGTTCATGCAGCGTGCCACAGGCCCGAGGCCGTGCGTGGGATACCAGTTGCCGTGGTACTTGCCGTAGATGTTGGCGATTGCCGGTGTGGGCCCCACGGCAGGAGCCAGCTTGAAGTTATGGATGCGCGTCTTCGCGGGATCGTCCGCCGGCATCATATGGCCGAGGCCGCGCTGATCGTGCACGTAGCCGCCTTCGCCGTGCACAATCTCACCGAAGAGGCCTAGGCGGATCATGTTGAGGGCGAGCATCTCGTATTCGCCGTAGCAGCAGTTCTCGAGCATCATGCAGTGACGGCGGGTGCGCTCGCTCGTCTCCACCTGTTTCCAGCAGTCCTCCACCGTGAGCGCGCCGGGCATCTCGGTAAAGACGTGCTTGCCGTGCTCCATGGCATAACAGTTGATCGGCGTATGCGACTCCCAGCTGGTGACCGAGTAGATGACGTCGATGTCGCCCGCCTCGCACATGCGTTTGTAGCCCTCTGGCCCCGAGTACTCGCGTGCCTTGGGATGGCCGTTTTGCACACGCCAGGCGTTCGCCTCCGCAACGCGCTCAGGCGCGTAGTCGCAGAGCGCGACGATTCGCACGCCCGGCAACACCGCGAGACGGCGCGCGGAGCTCGGGCCGCGGCTGCCGAGGCCGACGAAACCGACGCGCACCGTTTCCATCGGCTTGTCGGCGTAGCCCTGCATCAGCCCGCCGGTGCCGCCCGTGATCTTCATGCCCCTCGACACACAGCCCCCGGCCATCGCCGCCAGGCCCATCCAAGCCGTTCCTTTGAGAAATTCGCGTCTGTTCTGCACCATCGTATCTCCCCCCGGTTAAGGTTTTAAATCCATATTGAGGTGCTCGCGAAAACACGAGCACCATTCCCCTAAAAGTTCTATGATTAACACACACCGGCGCCGTTCGTCAACCTAACATGCACCCCGTTACGTCTGAGGGCGAACGGCTCTGACAAACAGGTTGCGTACCGCGGTTTGTGCGCTGCCGGATCGGCCCTTCCAAAACCACTTTTGAATGAACCGTTAACGCGGCGACACCTTGAAGGAGGCGAGGCGGCCGCGGAAGAATCCGCCGCCTGGCGCTTCATCCAACCCCCGCGTGGCGAGTGTTCCGACTGCGGCCACGCAGGGGTTGTAACGCCAGTCTCCGAAGCGCTGGGTTTCGCCGCGGACGCCATCCACTTCGAGATACGCCACCCGCTGGTCGGAGACGAACCGGAGGATCTGCCACGTGCCAAGCTCGAGCTTCGGCCCCGTGAAATACGCGCCTTCCCCCCTGTTCTGCCGTCCCCTGCGTTGCAGTGTGCCGCGATTCAGGTAAACGTGCGGGGTCCCGTCTTCAAGCCATAACTCAAAACCGAGGTTGCCGGTGCCGACCAGCCCCTGTTTGCCGGCGAGATCCTCTGGCTTGAGCTTCAACTCCAGTTCGAAACCGGCGAACGGCGGTATCACCTGCAAGCCCATTCCCGCAAAAGCCGTGCCGCCGAAAACCAGCGAGCGGAACCCTTCCGGCTCGTCTGCGAACCTCGGTGCCGCATTCGTGCAGAGGGGATCCGCTATGAACGTGCTCCCGCGGACAGGATGCGTCTGTCCGCCACCGTCTGCCGCACCGATGCCGACCGGCGGCAAGATCGACGCGCCGGGCACAAGCGGCAGCAGACGGTGCCGGCCGCTCCAGCAGATGTCGCCGTCCTTACCCGAAAAATCATAATCGAGCGAAACAAGCCGATTCGCGTCAAGTTCAACTTTGCTCACCGTTTCCATTGCTTTCTCAAAAACATGGAAAATAATTTTCTTTCCAGACGCCGTGTGGAACGAATGCGCGGCCCCCCGCCAGATGCGGAAGTTCTCATCCACCGCCTGTAGCCGGAGCACACCGTTCGGCTCCACCGGCCGCATCGTGAAAGTGAATTTTGCCTCGCGCTTGCCGAGCGGCGCCGGCTGGCTCATTGGACCAAAAAAGCGCCCCACCCAGAGATACGCGCCGGACGGGCCCGCGAATCCGACTCCGTTCCGCGCAAGCAGATCCTTCACCTTGACACGCTTCTGGAAAACTGGCGGCAGATCGACCACGACCTCAGCGTCGTCCGCGGATGCCGCGGAAAACTTCGCAAAGAACGTGCGCTCCCAGGGACCGGAAACGGTGAAACGCCCTCCAAGCGGCATGCCGCGGAGCACCCATCCGTCCCCCTTCTGTTGAACCCGCCCTTGAACGACCGGGGTGCATGTGAGCTTCGCCGCGTTTACGACCCGGATGTTGCCGACAAGCTTGTTACGCGCGGCGGAGCCTTCCATGCCCTGCATCGAAATCCTGAGGCAAATCTCGTCCAGAGCCGCCGCTGGCGCAGAATGCATGTAGATCGTGTCAGGCCCCTCCAGCACCTCCACGCTGCGGAACTTCACCGGCCCTTTCACCTCCCCCGTCACATCGACTGTCCCATCCACGCGTCCCGGTCCGACAGCGAGCGTCCCCGTCACGCCCCGTGGAATTTCCCGCAGCGCTTCCCGCACCCACTTGTAATCGTAATTGCGATTCGCCGCGAGATCGAGCGGCCAGAAACCGTCCGCCAACGTCCACGTTGCATGGTTCGCCTCGACGACCAGTTCAGGAACAAGCAACGGCTCGCTGACGAGCTGGCTCACCGGCGTCGAGAACCGAAGCGCGGAACAGGTCGCCGCGTCGAATTCGGAGGGTTCGTATTCCTTCGCAATCCGCCCGTCCGGCGTCTTCCACCGGAGCGTCACGCGCCACTTCGCCGCGGGCGCAGTGCCGTCGGGGATGTTGACGATTTCCGTTTCGAGCAGCTCGCCCGCCTGCAGCGTCTTGCGGTACGAGAGAACGAGGTTCGGCACCGTCGGGTCATCGCCCGGGAAGACCTCCGGAGCACGTCCGTTCATCCTGTCGGTATAGTACCGGAGCAGTCGCTGCGTGACATGTCCGTTCGAAACGGTGGGACGGAAGTGCGTATTCTCGTCCTCCTCGTCCCATTCGCAGCCGATTGCGAAATCGGGCCGCAAATTCTCGATCGTCGCCAGTTCGTCGCGGCACCCCTGCGTACCGTTTGAATCGTAAATGCCCGTCCAGCGGTAGCTGTTCTCATGCCCCTGCGAGAAGACCACCCCGAGAAGTTTTTTTTCGCGAAACTCCGGCTCCGACATCACCGAATGAACAAGCGGAATGAGCAACTTATCCGCAAGCTCCTTGTTGAACCGCCGATCCACCTTGCACTCGTTCAAGCTGAACACGAAACCGTCCGTGCGCCGGAGGACCTCGCGGATGCGTTCCCGCCCCATGTTCAGCAGCTCCGTATCCAAGAGGTCGGCGCAATACTCCTTGAAAGACGCATTGTGGGAATAGATGTAAGAATAGGGCGCGAGCGCCACCTTGTCCGCAAGCCCCTTTTTCGCAAGTTTGACTTTGAGCGCGTCGTGAAACGCGATCTTTTCAATGCCCATCTCCGGATAATGGGTGATGACCGCCCGGCCGGCGATCCTGAACACATTCGGCACGGACGCCACCCTTTCGCAGAATTCCACGCCCGTGTCACCCTTTAAGACCCCATCGGTCATTTCCGGAAGGACCGTAAACTCGCCGCCGGGCGTGACACTCGCCGCATACGCCTCGTCACGTCCGCGCGTCAGCGGGAAGAACGCGAAGCCGTCAAGCTTGGAGAGTTTACCGATTTCGACCTGCTTGCGCCAGGACGCCAAGTTGAGCCACTTGCCCTTCTCATTCTCCACGGCATAAGTGGAGTCTTGGTAAAGCGGACGCTCGTACCAGTTGTGAAGAAAATCCGTCCGTTGGAGACCGTACTTGAGTTGGGTGCGCACGAAAACGTGCGTCCGTCCGGAAACGGGGCGATACGCCTTGCCGGCTTCGGCCAGCTCCGCAAGGAGCGACCGGGCTTGCAGCGTCATGTTCAGAAGCCGCGGATTCAGCACCGCAGATTCCGGAAGCGGCGAAACGGGGCCTTCCAAACTGTTCGTGTTCGCCTTCGGCGGCACGAACTCAGCGCTCACGGAGGCCTGCAAAGATCCCTGACTGCGGCCGACCACTCTCCGACTCCAGAGACTCCCCGCTGCCGACACCTCCCCTTCGGCGTCCAGAAACGCCAACAGAACGGCACCGCAGATCACCCTGCTGTGTATAACAAATTTCCCCATATTCCATTTTCCCTCTTCAATGTCTAAGGCATACTACTACGACCTTTTCCGTCACTTCTCGCGGCGCACGCTTTTTCATTCTCCGATTTTGATCCAGAGAAAGTCGAGCTTTTCGGGAACGGTCGCAACGACGTCGCCGTGATCGAGCGCCGCAGTGCCGCGACCGCCAATGACGTCGGCGGATTTCGCCTTAGGCAGAATCTTCTTCAGCTCAACATCGTACCGCGGCGAACTGTTTAGCCCGCGGAAGAGCAGCAGATATCCGCCGCCCGTTTTCGCCTCGGTAAAGAACCCGGTCCACGAATAGCCGTCTGGCCGCGAACCGATCGGCATCGTGAAGCCGCCGTGAATGTGCTCACGCTCCAGCTTCCAGCGTGCGATAAGCGGCTTCATCTCGGCGACGGTCTCGGGACGAAGTTCCGAAAGCTCCATCCAGCCGAGCGGGCTCGCGCACATCGAGATCGCGAAGAGCGTGTCGCCACGGTAGCGTTCGGGACGAAGCGGATCGTCCTTCGAATACCGGTCCAGATACTGGTTCGGGTCCAGAAACTCGATGCGCATCCGGACCGGATCCATCACCTTCGACAGCGACCAGAGCGTGCGAAGCGTCTGGTGCGGCCAGTAGCCGCCGTGCTGGGTGTAGCGGTTCTCGACGAAAATGGGGCCGATGTGCGGAAGACCGAAATAGCCCGGACGGTCGCCGCAGGTGACGTCCAAGTCGAAGGTCATCGCGCCGTCCGACAGATCCAGCATGCGATCGAAAAATTTTCGCTGATTCGCGAATGCCTCCTGAGACATCGTCTTCATCGAATCGATCTTGAAATACTGGATGCCGTGCTTGCGGAAGAAGGAGAGCAGGCAATCCGCGTCGTCCTTCCAGTGCTTCGCGTTGTCCGTCGAGTCAGGACCGTACCAGAGTCCGAAACGCATGCCCTTCGCCTTTGCCGCCGCGACGATCGGCTCGAGTCCGTGCGGCAGGCGGATCGGACATGGCTCCCAGAACATCGGATCGAGCTGGCGGAAGTTGCCCCACGCGTTCTTCTTGCCCGTGCCTTTGTTCTTGTCGGACGAATTTTGGCTGCGCCCCTTCTGCCAGCCGTCATCGATCTGGATGACGTCCACCCCAAGCTCCGCGCCCGCGGCGACTTCCTTCAGCAGGAAGGCCTCATTGATGCGGCTGTCGCCGTTGCCACCGCCCCAGGTGTTGGAGAGTAAAATGCCGTCGCGGCCCGGTCGGTACGCCCGAAGCGCGCGCTGGAAACGGTGTAGCGCCTCGGTGCGCCCACGCTCCCCGCCCGCATACGCGAATTCGGCGACAGGCCAGCCGTTGGCGACCGGCGTCACAGCCGGCGACTTGGCGGGTCCGTACTGCGCGCCGCAGAGGACGTAGTCCGGATACTGCTCCGCGCGTATCGCGGGCAGCGGCGCGAGCCGCACGAACGCGAGTCCCTCTCCGGTCGCGGTGTCCTCGAGCGTCAACACGTTCGCATAGACGAGCACCGGCAGCTCGCGCATCATCAGCAGCCACTCGCGCTCACAGATCATCTCGTTCGTGTAATCGGTTCGGTCGTAGAGGTCGAATTCCGTAACCTTCACGTGCCGTGGAGCGTAGAGAATCGCATCCGCCCCTGCTGACGCGGCGCCTCCGAGCCGGATCCGCGTTATGCCGGCGTTGCGGTCGTTTTTCGCGAGTGCCGGATCGAACGAAGACATCGAAAGCCGGCACGTCCGCTCCTCGATGACGCCGGCCACCGACGGCAAGACGAGCCACGAATTGGTGATCGCGCCGATTACGGCCGTAACACGCATGCCGCCGCGATCGCCGACTGAGCTCCATTCGGCCTTCTCGGCGGTGACGACTGGCACCGTGCCGTCACTCTGCACCTTCCGCCCCGCCCCTGAAATCCACTCGAATGCGTCATGCTTGAACGAGACGGTGCGCAGGCCGGCTTTCGTCGCCTTGAAAATCCGCTGGAAACGTCCGTTCCGGATCGTCAGTTCATCCCCCGACCACTGCGCGAAGCACCCCGAGGTGCTGAACGTTCCCTCCGCAGCGGCAAACGCCGCGACTGACAGCGCCGTGAAGGCGCAAAATAACAAGCTTTTCATGGGGCTCCTTACGATTCGAAGCGCATCACGCCGCTGACGGTCATCGACTCGTCACGGGCCTTGATAAAATTGACCGTATAGGTTTCGCCGCCCGGCGGCACGTCAACGACGACATGCGAGCCCTCGTACGACTCCTTGGCGACGTCCTTCATCCATTTCGCATCCTTGTCTTGCCAGCGGCGTTCGGCGGGCATGATGCCCGGACAGTACGTGCGCTCACCCGGATAGCCGCGGCCGATGCGCTCCATCGTGTCGGGCGTATTGTGGAGCTGGTCCCAGACGCAGTTCAGCCACACGCGCGGCGCAAGCGCAGCGGCGAGCTTCTCGGTGACTGCCTTGTGCCCGTGGTGGTTGACCTTCGCGACGTTGACGTGCGGCACCGCTTCGGCGAGATCGTCCTCGATCCAGTGCTGCGACCCGTCCGCCTGCGCCAGGACGTCCGAGAAGTCGCCCGCGGTGAAGAGCTTGAACTTGCCGTAGGAGACGATCATGCCGATGGACATGCCGTTCTCGTTCAAAAGCCGCGGATGCCTGCGCGCGATGTATTCCGCGTAGCAGTCCCTGATCGACCCGTCTGGCATCACGATCTTACCGTTGCCAGCGATGTTTTTAATTTGGAAATCCTTGCATGCCGCCTTGTCCTTAGTCGGCTGATACTGGTCGGTCGCGCCGAGCCGCACGCCCTCGATCATGAGTTTGTCGCGCGTCCGCAGCTTCCCGTAAACGCGGTCCATCAGCTCCTTGGAGCCGAGCCGCTCGCCAGATCCGAACGGGATCGGGTCATCGTAGTTCGGATAGCCGCGGTCCACGGCCTTCTTGAAGGTGAGCCATGTCATCGCCTCTCCGAATCCGCTCAGCGGCACACCGTCCTTGACGCCGGCGTGGTACACCATGCACCCGGAGTGGTCTGAGTGAAAATGCGACAGCACCATGTAGTCGACCGCCGTCTTCGCGGGATTGACGCGCACCACGTAACGCGCGATCCACTCGCCCGCATGCCGGTCGCCACCTGGCAGGACGGGCACCGCGAGGTCGCCGCGATGGATTGCCGCATGGTCGCCGCAATCGAGGAGCATGGTGGTGCCGTCAGGATAAATGAGGAACATCGATTCGGCGACACCCGTGTAGATAGCGTGGAGCTGGAAATGTCCCTGCTTCCACCCTGGCCACGTCTTGCCGACGAGCGGATCTTTCGCCGCCTCCGCGAACGCTTTGCGTGTCGCCATCGGCAGCACCGCGGCGCTTCCGAGCGCCAGAGCGGATTTCATAAAGTCGCGTCTGTTCATCGTCTTTTCTCCTGTGAACCCGAATTCCGGCCACAATGCAGCCCGGGACTCTTGTTCAAATAATATTTAGAGCTCGGGGTATCGTGGTCGCAGGTTGACATGATTGAGACGTGCGAAAGGGCGTAACAGCCTCCGGCACGAATCGTTTCATCAGAATCAGAAACCCTTCCCTACGAGATGCTGCACGTTGACCGGAAGCCCGTTCAGGACCTTCACTTCGTGTCCGGATTTGCCGAACGTCTTTTCGACAAGCACGTAATCCATGTCCGGAATGATGACGTCGTTCCAGTCCTTGGAGAATCCGCGGACGGCGACGTCCAGCATCGTGACGATGCGGTTCCCGAGCGGCTCCTTGGAGTCGAGGGTGATCGCGCCGTAGAATTCCTGGCACTCGGTGTAGCCCGCGTTGTGCGTCCCGGTGTACGGCTTCAGGTTCACCATGTCGATCTTCTTGCCGTAACGTTTCGAGACCTCGTCCGAACGCGCGGCGAAATAATCGACGAGCGCCTTCTCCTGAAGATACGCGGGCAGGTTCTCCGCGGCGACGCGTGTGTATGCGTCGAGACCGACCTGATACGCGCCCTCGACGAAATCGAACCAGTACTTCTGCCCGGGGGTGACGCACTTCGGATCCTTCACGCAAACGACCGAGCAGCGTTCGCAGGCGGTGAGCCCGTCCCGCTTCGGGGCAACGCCAAGCATCACGTATTCGCCTTCGCGGATGCGGCGGTTCATCGCACGCCCGACGATCGTGCGGTTGGCTTCGCCGGAGACGACCATGACGTCGATACCGCGCGTTTCGACGCCGAGTTCGGACGCGATCGCGTATCCCCACTGGGCGACCTGAGTCTCGTACATCCCCGGCTTCAGCACGGCCAGCATGCCTTCGATCATCACGTCGCAGATCCGGGACGCTTCGCCGATGAGGCGCATCTCGCTCTCGCTCTTCTCGTACTTCACCTTGAAGAGGACATCGCGCGCATCAAGGACTTTTTCTTCGCCGCCAAAATATTCGCGGAAGGTCGTGAGGAACTTCGACGGCACGATTTCCGTCGGCGTCAGGAACGCGATGTTCTTCGGTTTGCGGCCGCACGCCTCCTCGAAGATGTCTTCCATGCGGACGGCTTCGACGGGATAATCCTCGTCCGCGAGCGTGAGCATCTCGACCTTGCGCACCTTGCACCCGGACCGCGGCGCCAGCAGTTCCGCGCAATATCCGCCCTCGATCCCCGCAAGGAGAAAGAAGCCGTTCCGGCCGACAAGTCCGCCGACGGGCTCCACGTGAACGTTGGTGTTGCCGCCGAAATACGGGACGTCCCCGCAGTAATGCTCGTCCGAATAGACGAACCCGAGGTCGATGCCGCGTTTCTCGAGCTCATCCCACGTCTTCTGCCACCTCGCCTTGAATTCCGCCTCCTGAATCCGGAACTCCTTGTCGAAGGACGGCGCGCGGCCCAGCACCTCCGCGACAAGATCCGCCTGTTTCCGCCACTCTGCCGACTTGAACATCGTCACATCCCTTCTATCAACCGTTTGTATGGGGTAAAATCGAGTTTCGGACGCGGATCGAACCTGCGGTAAACCTCGATGAAGCGCCCGTCCTCCAAGAGCCGTTCCTGACGCTGTTCGACGAGCGAGGCGATGATCGCCTTTTGGGACGGATAGCGCCGGATGCCGTCCATCACCGCCGCCTCGACCTCGGGCGATACAGCGAGGACAACGTCCGCGCGGAGCCCCTTGTCTTTGCGCCCCTTGACGAGCGCATCCTCGGGATCGAGCTCCGCCCAGACGGAATACTGCGCGGTGGACCTCACCGGATACGGCTCGGCCCAATCGACGGAATGGGCGTCCCCCGCCTGCGGCGAATCGAACGCCGCCATCAGGTGCGCCGCGACGTGGTCGATGTGCTCGCGGTAGTGGTTCGGCGCAAGAATGCGCGTAATGCGGCGTTGCCTCAGTTCGGTGATCGTCGTCCGGAAATGCCCATTCCGGGCAGGATCGAGGATCCGCCCGACGTACTGCACCGCGCTGAAATCGGGATAACCGAGGAAGAGGATGTTCTTTTCGGGGACGCCGAACTCGCGGTAGCAGTCGAGCGTCTCTTGCTTCCGCCGCGCGACAATCACGTCTCTATCCTCCGGCGTCGAGTATCCGCACGCCCCGTCGCAGACAATGAAGACGTGGACTTCCGCCCCCGCGTCCATCGCCGCGCGCATCGCGTACCCCGCACCAAGGATCGCGTCGTCATCATGCGGCGAATAGACGCACACCCTTTCGTCCGCGGCGTTCCATCCGGGAAACAGCGTCTCCGAGCCTCCCCACTTCTTCAGATCGACATCCAAGTAATCGTATTTTCGTTTTAACATTCCTACCTCAACCAAACCATACCAAATTTACCGCGCTGGGCATACACCGTTTCACATTGCCTGTTCATCCAATCGGGACGGCGAAGCCTGCACTTTACAGGAGGCAAACGAGATTCGGCGGGAAAAGGCGGGTTTTTGGCGGGCACCCCGTGGGTTTCGAAACAGGCGATATAAAAGCAAAAAACCCTGATTTCATTGCGAAATCAAGGGTTTTCAACGATAAATGGCGGAGAGGGGGGGATTCGGACCCCCGGTACCGGTTTTATCCGATACGGCGGTTTAGCAAACCACTGCCTTCAGCCACTCGGCCACCTCTCCACAGCAAACAATGGTTTTGATGCAAAAGTGGAGGGTATCATACGCGAAGATGTGTTTGGTGTTCAAGCGTAAACATTGCGCCACCAGCAATCAATTTTATGCGGGTTGCGGCAACCGCCCGATGTGCGTTATACTTACAAGTAAAAAGGATTTCCATGACCGTACCGTTACCGGAAAAGCTCAAGGACATCGCCA
>JAQVSS010000288.1 GCA_028700415.1 Kiritimatiellia bacterium | reverse complement strand
CTTGAAGTTCAAGCCTTGGTGGACAATGATGCCATCGACTTCGCCACGCGAGAGGGCAAAGATGTGTTGCGCCAAGTCAAGGCGCGTGTGAATCAGCAGTTCTTCCGTTCAATGATTCTGCGCAACTACGCGTCGCGTTGTTGCCTCACGGGGCTGTCTGTTCCGGAGGTGTTGCGCGCCAGCCATATTGTCGGCTGGTCCGAGAACAAAGAGCACCGCATGAATCCCGCCAATGGCCTTTGCCTATCGGCCACATATGATGCCGCCTTTGACCGTCATTTGATCACCTTCGACGAAGACCTCCGTCTTGTTCTCAGTCCTTCGCTCAAAGAGCACTACACCGACGCCGCCTTTAAGAAATATTTTCTTGTGCTCGAAGGCCAGCGCTTGGCGCGTCCAACGAAGTTCAATCCGGATGCGACGTTGCTCGAATATCACCGGAAGAGCTTGCTGGGGAAGTGAAGAGGACAGTTCTAGAGTTCGAGAAGTTCGGGAGTGGGGAATACGCAACACGGACGGGGACGATTACGGTTTGCCTCCCGGCTGCGGGGAGTAAGAGGATTGGAGTCGGGTTTGGAGGCTCATAGGGAAGTTCTAACGTTCGGGAGTTGGAAAATACACAATGCTGAAGGGGGCGATCACGTTTTACCTCCCGGCTGCAGGGACGCGAGAAGGGCGTGGCCTTTGGGGGTGAGCCGGTATTTCTGGAGACGGCTGGTGGGTTTACCGGGGATCGTGTAGGCAATAAGCTTCCCGTCCAAGAGCTGGCGAAGAGCTTGCTTGAGCGAATTGGCATCGGTTGTGACCCTGGTCCGTTCGGACAGTTCGGATTTCGAGCGTTCTCCGAAATAGAGCAAAGAAAGGATCTTGTTAGTCATGGTCTTCGGCCATGACTCTGGCCATGACTCTGGCCATGACTCTGGCCACGACTCTGGCCACGACTCTAGCCGTGACTCTAGCCGTGGGCGGGTCGCCTGTTTGGGTTTCCCACCCGATCTTCTCCAAACGGTGGTGATCCATGAGCCGCCGTCAATTCGGATTTCGGGTTCGGGAAGATTGGCGTTGCGGCAACGGTCGATCATGTCTTTGATGCCGGTGCCCATGCGTTCGATGTATTGGGTCAGGTAGAGCGGTTCGGCAATAAGCGGATTCGTCGGCACAGAGGCATGCGGCCCCCGCAGTTTTTCGAGTGTCATGCCCACGGGCAGTCCGCCGGGGTTCCATATTTCCAGCCGATCTTTGAAGAGCATCACCTGAACGCTGGCGTGGCTCGTATAGTCGCGGTGGGCGATGGCGTTGACGATAGCTTCCGACACCACTTCCGGCGGAATTTCGTAGGCGGTGGGGGCTTGCGCACTCTGAGCGCGGGTTCCGACCCAGAGGTCGATTTTCGAGAGCACAAAGTCTTTGGCTTGATCGACCAGTTCGAAAAGCGTGCCTTTGTAGACTTGGTAGGAGGGAATCGGTTTGCTGACTTCGGTGCCATGGAAATGGGCGCACTTCACTTCGGAGCAGAGCAGGAAGCGCTGAGGCTGTCTGCCGAACAGAAGAACAGCCGCATGGGTCGGGCGTCCGTTGTCGAGCAGGTTGAGATGCGCGAGCACGTCCTGCGGCGGCGTGTCCTCTGGGAGCGGGAAATTGCGTCCGCGGCGAGCCTGCGCGAGAAACTGAGAGATTTTGTTGAAATCAAGATCGCCGAGGGTCGCGTTTCGGCAGTAGCTCGCATCAAAAGGCGCGAAACGGATCAGTTCGTGCGCTTCCAGCACTTTGATCAGACTCGCGTATACGGCCGCGATCAATTCCTCGGTGGAATTGAAGCGGCGGCGGATGAGTTCGTTGCCTGCCGTGCGGATGAGGTTCAGCATCTTCGGATGTCGGGAGTCGTCGGAGTTCCCTTGAACGAAAATCAAACGTTCCTTGCCGGCTGCCGACGCCGCACTGAATTCCCGATGGGTTGGCGAAAAACCGTCGGCGTCCTCCCAACCGTACTCATTTCCGAACAGGGCCAGATAGATGTCGCACCGTGCGACTTCGTGCAGATAGACCTCGTCGGCGCGGCGGTCTGAAGCGGGGCTGTCTTCGAACAGGAACACATCGAAAAAGCGGTTCAGCAGCGCATCGCCTGAAACATACGCTTTGAGTGCCTGCCGTTCGGCGGCGAACTCTTTCTGAACACTGCTGATGAAAATGCGCTGCTTCATGTCGGGATTTTTAGATGAAGGACTCGGAGATGATGATGTCGGGGGTCAGCCCGGCGGGAGGGGCGTCCGGCAGATCGGGGTTGCTGGGTTCGAGCAGGGGGTAGGTTTTCAGGATGGCGAGCGCGCTGTCGATGAAGACATCGACGGGGGACGGGGTCTTCTTCTGTTTTTTGGCGAGCGCGGCGAGTTTGCCCGCGAGTTTCTGGAACTTGACCTTGCCGACGGCCTCGGAGGCGACGCGGCAGAGGTGCTGTTCTTCGGGGCTGAGCAGGTGGAAAGCCGAGAGGGTTTTGAGCAGGGCGAGGGCGCTCTGTTCGGACGGCGTGTGTTTGGAACTTACCTTGCGGTTGGCCGTGAGTTCGGACTGGATGGCGTTCTCGAAGTGTTCGACGGCAAGGCGTACCTGCGCATGATGGCCGGGCGGCAGCGGAACGGACTTTTCGGACGGCTTGTTGGAAAACACGCCCGCGAACTTTTCGATCAGCGTATTGTCGCGGCGGTTGGTGAAAAACCGTGTGCTCATACCTTGTCAACGCCTTCCCCATAACGATCAACTTATTGTTGTCATGATAAACCCGTAGGAGGCATAGAACAAGGCTCGAATGGGCGTTTATGCGATTTCCCGTTTGCCCGCAGTTCTGCCGCGCGGCAAGCTTAAAAACAAAAACGGGGGGCCCGGGCGCCCGGGACAGGCTATCGCGAAGACAGTGCCGCGTCGGGAATCATGGTTGCGCGGAGCTTGCCGAAGTGCCGGGCGATTTTGCTGTCGGACGTCAGATCCCAGAGCGAGCCGTTCATCTGGCGCATGGCCAGCACCGACACGATCCACCCCTGGGTCCAGCCGCTCTCGATGGTCCAGGCGCCCCAACCCGCGTCCGCATTGCTGGCCCACGTTTCCCACCGGCCGAAATCGAACGCCCTGAACCAGCCGCCGTCCACCGACGGGTGCACGTCCGAGCGCGCCTGGATACGGCAGAAGAATTCGGCCATCTTGTCTGCGGCCCGTTTCGCGGTCCCGTCTCCGGCCGCGGCCGCCTCGTGCAGCCCGATGAACGCGAAGTTGGCCGTGTAGAGCATGTCCGCCACCGGCTCGCCGTTGGCCTGGATCAGCGGAGCCTCGTGTTTTCCGTAGTCGCCGTTCGAGCGGGGCGGAGGATACGCGCCTTTGCCGGGCAGCCCGATCTCCTCGCGGATCGCGCCGCACGGCGCCTGAAGGGCAACCACGCCGTCCACGGCCTTTCTCAGCCAAGCCCGGTGTTCGGGCGTATCCTTCACCCGCACCAGCCAGGCCAGCGGCAGCAGCATCCGGGCCTTCTCCTGCGCCAGCCCGTTCGTCCAGCGCCACCCGTCGGTGTACTGCGCCATCATCATGCGGATCGCCGTCTCCGCGCGCTCGTAGAACAGCTCAAAGCCGGTCTTGTGGTAGGCCCACAGGTAACACGCCCAGAGATAACTTTCGTAGTGGCCGGTGTAATTCGTGATGTCCCGCCGGAAGAAAGGCTCCCAGCCTTGCTTTGACAGCGCGGGAATGTCGATGCGCCCTCCTCGGAAACCGAAACGCCCGCTCGTGCGGAGGTTGCCGAGCAGGCAGCGCATCACCGTCTCGTCCCACCGGTCTTCACCCGTCAGCGCCGCAGTGGCCAGAGACCCCAGCATCAGGCGCGCGTTGTCGTCGCCGTAATTCGCCACATACAGGCCCTTGCTGTCGATCCCCCAGGCGATCAGGCCGTACGCGCCGTGCGCCGGATCGCCCCGTTCCCGTTTCGCCGCGTGGGAGCGGAGCAAATAGAAATCCAGGAGGTTCGCCGCGACCGCCGTCTGCCGGGCATCGCCCAGCAGCCGTCCGCCAAAAGCCAACGCCATGGCCGACTCCGCCGTACAGTCGCCGCGCCGGCTCCCAAGCTGGGGCTGGCTCCCGTCCGGCAGGATCTGCGAAAGCAGTCCCTCTTGAACGCCGAACAAACCTGTCGCGATCTTCGCGCTTCTCTTCATCTGCTCGATCTCTGATGCCGGCAGCTCCCACTCGTACCCGGGCCGCGCCGTGTCCGGAAACAGCTTCGCCTTGAAGAACCACTCCGCCCCAAGGCGCACCGCCTGCCTTTCGGCGTCAGGCGGAAGTTCCGCGTCGCGCCCGTAAGCCGGACGCACGGCGGGTTCCCACCTCAAAGCCACCGCCCCCGCCCCGGGCTGAAGCCAGCCCAGCACCGCCCGCCAGACGGCCTGCCACGCGTCCTGCGGCGCGTAGCGGCCCGTGATGAAACGGCTGAGCTGTGTCGTGGCGACAAGAAGCCCGCCCCGGGGATGTTCGAACAGCAGCGGGAACGTCTCTTCCGGAAGCCCGTAGACCGCCGTGTCAAAACCCGCCACGCGCGCGGCGACCAGATGGGGCTTTTCCGCCTTGACCGGCAGCAGCCGGAGGCCGTTGATTGCCAGGATGCGCAGCGCGGGCAGCCTTTCGCCGAAAAACCCAGACGCCGTCACGGCCCGCTCGTAGCGCATCTCCTTAGGGGGAAGCACCTCCATTTCGGGAAGCATCGAGGGATACTCCACATAGACCCGCACGCCTTTCCGTGCCGCCGCCGCATACAGGTCTGCCGTCAGCGCCGTGGTTTGCTTCGGATAGCCGTCAGCCAAAATCAGGACGCCGTCGCCCTTCCGGGCCTGTTCAACGGCCTCAGACGGCGTGCCGCACCGCGCCGCGGCGAGCCCCGCCGCCTTCACCGTCCGGTACAGGTCGTTCGCTTCCCCGCAGGAAAAAACAAGACCCGCCTGAACCGCAGCCGCGGCAGACACGCAGCAGAGGCCGGCCAACAGGCCGGAAACGCGCCCCTGCCCCCTCTTCCCTTTCATCACGCTACCCCTCCCGATTTTTTCTGCCGCCCCAGCCAATATCCTTCGATCTCTTCCAGACTCTTCCCTTTGGTCTCAGGCACAAACCGCCAGAAAAACACGGTGGCGATCAGACAGATCCCCGCAAACGTCAAAAAGACCGCGTGCATCCCGAAACGCGCGGCGAACCAGGGGAACAGGAACGCGTTGACGGTGTTGACCGCCCAGTTCGCGAACACGGCAATGGACATCGCGCGGCCCCGGACGCGGTTCGGAAAGATCTCGGGCGTCAACACCCAGATCACCGCGCAGATCGAGAGGGCCACACACGCCATGTAGACCCCCAGCACGCACACGATCAGAAGCCCGGACGCCAGTTTTGCGGCGAAAAGCACGCCCGCCGTGCCCAGCGAAAGCGTGACCACCGCCATGCCCCAGATCAGCAGGGGGCGCCTGCCCCAGGAATCCACCTTCCACACCGCCAGCAGGGTGAAGACCAGATTGACCAGCCCCAGCGCCACCTGATACCCCATCGCGCCGCCGAGTTCAGCCCCGCCTCTTTGAGAATGTCCGGCCCGTAATAGATCACCGAGTTTACGCCGGTCATCTGCCCGAAAACCGACAGCCCGATGCCGACGATCAGCGCGA
>JAQVSS010000287.1 GCA_028700415.1 Kiritimatiellia bacterium | reverse complement strand
AAAGATGGTGCTGTTCCAGCATCCAGTCAGCCAGTTCATCGCACTCAATCGTTTCTGGGTGTACAAGGGGAAACTTTATGGATGAGATTTTTGAAAACAGGGCAGCATCGCAATCATACCCCGTGTGCGTAGATTCGTAAGTGAACCCAATATTCGCCACAAGGTTAGTTGCCGGGCTAACTGACAGTTGCCGGTTTGCAAGCAGTGCCACCGCCCATTGAATATCCCATGCGTCCAAACCTTCCTGAACAGCCTTAATATATCGCCACCAATATGAGCGAAAGCGTTTGGTATGTCCTACTGTTGCTCGAATAGCGTCAAGTTGTCCTGAATAACGGCTCATATCGATATCGTAGTGTCGCCATGCGCGAGCCCATGTAGCCCACCCCCAAAGCAACGTATGGCGGGAAAAGTGATAAGATGTTTGTTGATCGGTTTGGAACCCGTAATGGTTATTACCGCTGACCATACCTATGCGGTGTTCTGAAGCGTAGCGCGTCAACATTTCCTGCGCAAAAGGAAAGAAATCTAGCGAAGGAACACAGTCATCCTCCAAAACGATGCCATACGGCACGAAATCAAAAAACCATGAAATCGCTGCGGGCGGCGCAAAACGGCACCCTTTATTCCGCGACTGAAACAGGGTATGCAACGAACACGGCCAATCAACCAGATGGGCGAGGTCGCGTGTCGCTTGGCATGCAACAGTATCTTCCGGATGGTTTGCACGAGGCCCATCAACAGCAAAGAAAAGTTCTTTCGGCCGAACCTTTCTTAGCACATCGAACACCACCGCACACATATCGGGGCGGTTAAAACCCATAAGAAGAACGGGAGGAATTTTGTTCATTTAATAACGCCTCAAGGCACCTTGTATGCACCAGAAAACTAACCATATATCAGGCTGTGTGTATATCAACAAATTACTTAGCACGTTTTCGCCAGATAAAAGGTGCCCCTATCGTATGCGGGAATGACTTTCACTGAAGTTTTTTGGCAAGGCAATAACATTTTGGTAAGCGAAAAACTCGCTTAATAAAGGAGAATCACAAATCGGTAAAAGTCCATTGGGAAGCAATCGATATAGGTCATAATTACATAGTGTTCTTCTGAAGTCTCTAAAAAAAACTCTACTTATAATGTTCATCTCATTAAACTCAAAATGAATACATCCTATTTTATTGTGTTCCAACAGGTTTGATGCGCCAAGCAAAACAGCCAACTCATTTCCTTCCGTATCAATTTTTAAGAAATCTATGTACGTTATTTTTTCTTTTTCAGTAAAATCATCCAATTTCTCAATTTTAACAGTGCATGTTACGACACTTTTCTTATGTATTTCAGAAATAACTTCTCTATGTAATGACGCATGTGTCGAGCCATTGGAATCTGCTCTATCGTACAGGGTCAACTCTCCCTGTTCGTTTCCAACTGCAATATTATAACTTCTTATCTTAATTGGATCGAGGTTTTCTTTAAGTCGATCATAATTAGTTGGGTGAGGCTCAAATGCATAAATTGTTGCACAGGGAAATTGGTTTAACAGTAAAGCACTGTACTTGCCAATATTAGCGCCTATGTCACAAAAGACAGGATTATTCCTTTTTACAGCTATCGGTAGTATTTTTCTTATTAAATATTTTTCACCACTCACACTGTCGTTTTCATAGTTTAGTATACCGAGCCCTCTCAAGCTCATGTGGAAAAGCGCCAAATTGACTTTCTGAAATATATGTCGAGCAAATATCCAGCGATAGATTTTCAGGACAATGTTGAACATGCTTTTTCTCCTTGTTAAGTTCTATCCCCATCTTGTAAACAGCCTAACGGACTACATATGGCATTTAGATCACCCGGAATAGGGTTGTCTCTACATCCTAATTTCACACTCATGCAGAATTCGCCTCCAACCCTTTTAAAAAAGACGGATCGCAGTCTTTCGCTTTTTGAAACACCTGGCCGAACGTCATAAATACAAAAGAAATGATTGAACTCCATAGCATCACTTCCAAAACGAAATCCAACCTTGCGGCCTTGATGCCTGCCATCCAATTAATCAAGGCTGCCGGCAAAAATCCAGTGAAAAATGAACATCCTGTCAACCCATATAGCAGCACACACTCGATGGCTGCCACGCTGCTTATGAATTTTACAAAACCAGTCCTGCCACAGGCCATTTCAAAATTTAAGAAACAACCAGTAGCCATACGTAAAGTCATGATGATTGTTAACAATGACATCGACGGTGCATACCGAGTGTAGTCGCGCCAAACAGGTAACATCCCTAAAATATCTTTCCCGAAAAAACCGAAAACACACGCTAAAATCAAACCAGCCAGCACTGTGCCCGCTACTGAATGCCATAAAAGGCGGATTGGATTTTGTCCTCGCTGATGTTGCTCCGCTGCCAATGGGAAAAGAACCATTATCATCGTCAATCCGACATAGGCCCCCATTTCCGCAAACCGTGATATCACATAATAGCCAGCCGAATCCATATCCGACAACCGATGGCGAACCACAAACATTTCAACCGCCACTTGTATCGTACTGGCGACCAACACCATAGCCACAGGAAGTGTATACCGGACTAATGACCGCCAATCTGTCTGCCAATAGCTCTCTGATTTCACCTGTCGCCCGAGTTGCCGCCGCAGACCAATAAGCGGAACAAAAATCGAAAAGACTGCCGGAGCGGACTGGCCGACAAAATAACCGGAAAGCGCACGGACCGGCATGAAGATCAGCATTGTTATCAGCCGAACAGGCGCTGACAGCAGATTGACAACCGCAATCACCCTAAAACGCTTCAAAGCCTGCAATGCGTTGACGAAAACAGGCGACACCGTGCCGAGCACTCCGGATGCCACGATCAATAATCCCAACGAACCGTTGGCTATACGCATGCGTTCAAAAACAACCGGCATGAAAAAACGCGCGTAAATGAGGGTTCCTGCGAGCAAGATTCCTGACAAAACAAACACATCCCGCAACAACCGCTTGACCTTGCCATATTCCCCGCGAGTCGCATAGGTGTTCAGGAACTTCATGAACGGGACTAAAAGAATTGACAGGGGCAGCCCCAAAACCGTGCCGACCTGAGCCAACGGCAAAACCGCGCCCAACTCTTCCTGCGAAACATATTTCGGGACCAGCCATAACCCCACAAACGCATTGATGACGTCGCCCAGACGCTGCACGCAAAACAGGATGAGGGTATACCACCACAACTCACCCAAACGGGCCTTGATCCGAGTACGAACATGTGTGAGGGACATCATAAATATCGAAAGTGCCCGGATGGCTTTTCCCCGGCGCCCAGACAGCCTCCAAATGCGATGAGGAAACATATGATAAGTGGCCACTTGCGCGAATACAAGAAAGGAGATTCCAAAAACGAGATGCGTTCTTTTCTCCAGACGGCGAATCCACTACACTTGAGCCGTTTCTTGAGCCGGAAAACAACCTCAAGCAGGCGGTCACGCAGTATGGTCAGTTTTGTCGTTCCAACACTGAATTCCGCGAAAACCCTGGAAATGTGCTTACACGCGATCTTGAACCAGCGCGTGCCGCGCCGTTCGTATGAGATCATCGTGGCAGACGCGGGATCGTCGGATGACACACTCCACATCGCGAAGCGCATGGGAGTTGACCGCATTGTCGGGAATCCGCTTAAAACCGGGGAGGCGGGGAAAACCGCCGGGATCAAAGCCGCAACCGGCGACCTGATCGCCCTGGTCGACAGCGACAATCTCCTGCCCGATCCGGAGTGGCTAACGCGGATGACCGCACCGTTCAACGACCCGGAAATCGTGGCGAGCGAGCCGATCCGCTACACTGCACGAAAAAGCGATCCCGCACTGACACGCTATTTTGCCCTGCTGGGGATGAACGACCCCATTTGCCTGTTCACCCGGAATTATGACCGCGAGTGTGCAATATCAGGCAAATGGACGGGGTTGAAGGTCGGCCAGACCGACCGGGGTGATTACCTCGACGTGTCCCTGACTGAGGCAGCCCTGCCCACGATCGGCGCGAACGGCTTTGTTTTCCGAAAGTCCTTGCTGGATCATGTCACTTGGGACCCCTACTTTTTTGACATCGACGTGATGCATCAGGCGGTTCGCGCGGGATTCGGGCGGGTGGCCAAAGTAAAAACCGGCATCGTGCACCTCTACTGTGCCAGATTGTCGGATTTCGCACGAAAGCAGCAACGCCGCATCCGCGATTTCCTTTTCTTCGCGCAAGAAAAACAACGGACGTATCCGTGGGATCGCCAAAGGAAAGCCGGGGTCTTTCTTTTTTGCATGTCCACCGTCCTGGTCATCCCGCTTTCGGTTCAAATGATCCGCGGTTTCTTGCGTAAGCCGGATTGGGCCTGGCTGTATCATATCCCTGTGTGCTGGATCACACTTTGGATGTATGGTTCAGCGACCGTGTTGAAAATGCTTGGGGTTAAGCAAGCGCCTGTCGCACGTGACAGGTGGCAGAAAGAGGAACGGTGAAAGATGGCGAACACGGCTAAAAAAAATAAAAAGGTTTCCGTCATTATCCCCACCTACAACCGGAGCGCCGTACTGCGGGAATGCGTCGATTCGGTTCTTAGAAGCGACTATTCGCCCATTGGGGTTGTGATCGTTGACAACGCGTCAACCGACGATACGGAATCGGCCTGCGCATTGCGCTATGGAGCGGATACGGACGGGCGGCATGTCCAGTATATCCGGCTTCCCGAAAACCGCATGGCAGCCGGCGGGCGTAACGCGGGCATCTCTCATGCAAAAGGTGACTACCTGTTGTTTTTAGACAATGACAACATCATTGAGCCGGAGATGATTGGGCATTTAGTCCGTGTTTTCGAGACCCATCCGGATATCGGCCTTGTCGGCGCGCTTTCCATTCAGGCAGACAGGGGATGCATTTGGACACTAGGGGCGGATTACAATTTTCTGACTTCGATGCCGATCAACCTTCATGAGGGAGAACGTCCTGAAACCGTCCACATGCAGGTGCTTTATCCGACGCGATATTCACCCAATGCGGTGATGGTTACGCGGACTGCGATGGAACGGGCAAAGGTATTCGACCCTTTCTACAAGGCGATGTATGAGGAGGCTGACTTCGGTTTCCGTATCACAGGCGCCGGGTTTAAAGGTGTAATCTGCTCTTCCGCACGGACGTTGCATCTGGGGGCTGTCGGGAGCGGACAGGTTTCAGCCCTGCGGCGGCTGGGTATTGAGACCCCGGAACGCGCCTATTTGTTCGCACGGAACCGCTCGGTGTTCATGCGGCGTTTCGCCCCCTGGCACGGTCAGTTCGTTTTTTTTCTGCTCTTTATCCACATGTTCACCCTTTATTATTGCTGGACTGCGATACGCCACGCGCGCACAGACATCGCGTACGCCTATTTCAGGGGCGCTTTCCGGGGCCTGTTGATCGCTTTTTTTCACATGCCGCCATTGCCCCAAGACAGCGTTTCCACATAAGTTCAAAACGTGCAGGGCGCTGCGAAAATCCAGAATCCATTTTAGGATTGTTTTCCGTAAGGCGAATCTGTATAAAAGAGGGACTTTTTTCTGGAGAGGTGACCGAGTGGCCGAAGGTGCAGCACTGGAAATGCTGTGTGCTCTTACGGGTACCGGGGGTTCGAATCCCTCCCTCTCCGCCATTCTCATCCGTTTTCCCCATTC
>JAQVSS010000037.1 GCA_028700415.1 Kiritimatiellia bacterium | reverse complement strand
CCCAGATCCACACCCGCTTCGGCGAGAGCCTGGAAATCAAGAAACTCGCCGCCCTCGCAGGCGTTTCACAAAGCCAGTTCGAACGCCGCTTCACCCGTATTTTCGGCACCACACCGTACGAGTATATCCTTCGCGTCCGCATCGCCGCCGCCCGCACGCTACTGGAAAACACCGACCGCACGATCGCGGACATCGCCTGCGAAACCGGCTTCTATGACCACAGCCATTTCACCCGTACTTTCAAACGCATCACGGGAACTTCGCCGGGCCATTACCGCCGCAGCCACCTCGGCAGCGTGCTGTGAACAGGGAGGGTGCCAAGGCCGACGCATCTGATGATTTCTGCCCCCTTGCGAGAAACCGACTACACATCACAGATGTCGAACGCCTGTTTTAGACTCGCCAGCGCGTCTTCCCTCTTGGGGATGAACTCCTGTCCGACATAGCCATCAAAACCAGACGCCTGAATCGCCTTCATTATTTTGGCGTAGTCGAGCGTCTGCGTGCCGTCGATCTCGTTACGCCCCGGCATTCCTCCCGTGTGGTAGTGGGCGAAGCAGTCCGCGTGCTTCTGAATGTCCGCCACCACGTCTTCCTTCATCATCGCGGCGTGGTAAATATCGTAGAGAATCTTCACGCGCGGCGACGCCACGCGGTGGACCAGATCGACGCACCACTTTGTGGAATCCGCCATGTAGTCCTTGTGGTCGATGGAATTGAGCAGCTCCAGGCAGATCGTCACTTTTTTCTGCTCGGCATATCCGGCGACCTGCTTCAGCGCGGCCACACTGTTCGCGAGACCCGTCGCGTCGTCCATGCCCTCGCGGTTGCCCGAAAGCGTGATGACGTTGGGAAAGCCGGCCTCCGATGCGGCGCCGATGCCCTTGCGAAGCGCCGACAGACACATCTCGTGGTTCTCCACGCGATTGATACCCTTGGCGATGCCGTGACTCGGCGCCATGGCGCAGATCAACCCGTGGCGCTTCAGCATCGGCCACTGGTCCGGGCCGACGAGCTCAACCGACTTCAGTCCCATGGCCGCACAGGCGACGACAAAGGCCTCCGTCTCCATCTTTGAGCGTTTCAGGAATCCGCTGTAACACCAGAGGCAGACCGACTGTTTCAAACGACCGCCGCCGCTTTCGGCAAACGCCGGCTGAGAAAAGGGTTCGAGCATTCCCGCAGCCATGGCTCCCGCCAAACCGCGAAGTAACGTCCTGCGTGAACACATGGATGCTCCCCCGGAAAACACGTCGCTGCTTTTGTTCATCATTCCCCCTTCCAAGGCCGCTGCGCCTTTAGCTTCCTCCGCGCGAAACGGATGATCGTCTCATTCCGTTCGTGACATCAGACCGTTTTACTTCGCGTGCGCGTTCATCGTTGTGTTTCCTCAGTACGCCCATCCCGCCCGGATGTGCGGCTTGATGAGCGCGTTGGCCTGCGCGTTGTCGGAGAGGCACTTTGACGCGTCCCAGTTGATCTTGCCGGGGATGCGCTGCGCCATGCAGCCGACCAGCATGCTCTCCACCAGAGGCACGGAGTGCGTGGTGGACGAAGAGGTTGTGCCCTGGCCGCGGCAGGCGTCGAGGAATTCGAGGTACTGGCTTTGATTTCTCACGCGCGGCAGCGTCACGGGCACTGCCCGACACGCCTCGTGCTTGTCCAGCGATTTCATCCTCGCTTCACCGTTCAGCCCAAGGTAACTGACTTCGCCGTAGTCGTCGGTGTTCACCAGCATGCCTTTGTCGCCGATGATGAGGCAGCCGGTCGTGGGAACCTGCCCGAGCGTGGCGATCACCTGCGGCATGATCTCGGCGGCGGGTTTGCGGTAACCGTCATACCAATAGAGTTCGACCTGCGGTTTTTTGCCGCGTGCGGCGTATGTCAGGCGCACCTTGCTGAATTTCGGGTACGTGTCGTCGAAATGCTCGGAGATCTCCACCGCCTCGCCCGACACGATTTTCCCCAGTTCGAGCCCCCGGAAGGCGAGATTCATGGTGTGGCAGGCCATGTCCCCGAACGCGCCCGTGCCGAAATCGTAAAACGCGCGCCACCCGATGCGGTGGTAAACGCCCTTCCTGAAAGGGCGCGCCGGCGCCGTGCCCAGCCACAGGTCCCAACTCATTTCCGGCGGAACCGGATCCGCGCCTTCGGGACGCGGCAACGGCTGTTTCCACCCCCAGGTGTTTCCAGGCGAAATCTCGGGACGGTTGGTCCACACGTGGACCTCGCGCACATTTCCCAAAATGCCGGAACGCAGGATCTCCACGCCGCGGCGCAAGCCGTCCTTGGCGCTCCCGTGGTTTCCCATCTGCGTGACAACGCCATACTCCTTGGCAATCCGTTTAAAGTACCGGGCCTCCCAGACCGTCCGCACCAGCGGTTTCTCGACGTAGACATGACAGCCGAGCTTCATCGCCTGGATTGCCGCCCGCGCATGGGTGTGGTCGGGTGTGGAAACGACGACCGCGTCCAGCCCTTTCTCGGTCTCAAGCATCTTGCGGTAGTCGGCATAGGTGGTGAAATCAGCCTTCAACCCTTTGTCCGCATACCACTTTTTGGCCGCGTCGAGGAACGTCGTGTCAACGTCGCACATCGCCGTGATCCGCACCCCGCCGCAATTGACCATCGCGGGCCAGTTCCCCATGCCGCGCCCGCCCGCGCCGATCACGCCGAGTCTCACCGTCTCACCCGCTGACCGCGTGTATGTGCAACCTTTCAGCGCGGCCGCGCCGGCCGTTAGCGCCGCGCCCCGCAAAAACACCCGCCTTGAAAAACCTGTCTGCATACCCATCGCTCATGCCTCCTCGTTATGTCCCCGTCACCCGCCCCGTTTACTTTTTCGGGGCAAGCCGTGCCTTGACCGGATTGCGCGCCTGCCAAGCGCGCCACCCATACGGCTGTGTCCACGCCGTCTCATATTCGGGTTCGTTGTTTGTGCGGGGCCCCGCTTTTTTGGAAGAGATCACGGTGGCACGCACATACAGGTCGTCCGGCTCCAGCGTATAGGACGCTTCCACACCCGTATCAATCTTGACCGTTTTGCCGATGGCGTCAGAATACCGGATTCCCGTCCGGGCCGGCTTCTTCCCTTTGGCCGGGTCGTCAAACGTCTCTGTCGCGCGGTCGAACCCTGCTTTCGTCGTTGTGAACCGGACCGTGTACGTCATATCCTTTTCCTGATTCACCTTGACCCTGAGTGTGCCCGCCGCCTCATCAAAAACCACATCCGCCAGCGACACGCCGGTGGACGCGTAAAAGTCGCCGCGGTACATCGCCTGCACCAGTGCCCCCGCATCCAGGCTTGCCGAGCGTACGCACACCCACCCTTCACCCGGTCTCGCGTTGCCGGCCGGGTTGGTGTAGTTGTGCGTGTCATCGGACGCGGTCCCAAAGACCGGATCATAGCCGTCCTCAACCCGGAAGGCGTTCACGATATCCCAAAATTTCTCCATCGTGTACCATGAGCGGTGCGGCGGATAGACACTGCCCCCGTCCGCGTTACATACCTCAAAGAAACGGATTTGCGGCAACGCAATCAAGACTTCGGGTTTGATGTCGAAATACGGCCACGTCGGATGGTTGAGCATAAAGAGCGTATGCACATCCTGTTCGTCCCCCCATGCCCGCACGGCCGCCTCGACGCGCCGGAACGTCTCCGCCGGCGTGTCGCCATAGCGGTACGGGATCGTCGCGTGCACATTGATCGCGTTCATGTGGACCTGCATCCCCGCAACCACGCGGTTCAGCTCATGTCCAGGGATCATCAGGAAGGCGGCAGGATCGTCAAAAGCCTTCTTAAGCTCCCAAACCGTCTTAAGCCGCAGGTATTCTTTGCCGTTTTCTTTCTTCACCTCGGCGCTCGCCGGATGCCCCTTCACATATGCGTCAGCCGCCGCGCGACTCAGCCGCTTCGAACCGACCTCCAGCCAAGCGCCCGTGTCCGTCTGCAGGATTTGGTGATCGGACAGGCAGACAAACTGGTAGCCGTTGTCGCGATACCACGCCACCGCGTTCTCGGGAAAAACATTCCCGTCGCTCCACATCGAGTGCATATGGAGATTGCCCCGGTACCACTGCGCAGCCAGCACCGCTTCCGCAATGACCGTAAAAAGAACCACAACAAAACTTGTCTTCATCACTTTTCCCCTTACAAATAAATCGACACCATATCGAACAACTATGTGTTTTTAGTATGGCATATCTTTTCCGCATGTGTCATGCGAAAAATCGATTTTCACGGCATCCGGCCCTCAACATTTTTGCTGGTATTCGCAGGTTCACCCTGCTATATATAGAAAAAATGAAAGTTGGCTTTTGACGATGAGACTGGGAAGGCGGACAGAATCGCCCAAGGAAGACTTTCAAAGCGGGTAATGCGTTACGGTGACGGGCTCCGTACCCCAGGGGAGGGCATGCGGTTGAAATTGCTGTCAAACATCCACCGAACAACACTCCGGCGCATGTGTTCACAGTCCCTTTTTCTCCTGCTGGTGACAGCGCCCGGATTCCCGTGTGCGGCGCACAGCCAAAACCCGGCGGGCCGCGCCCCGCTCGTCGTGGTGATCGACGACAATTATCCGCCCTATATTTTCCGTGAGTCCGGCGGAAAGTTGTGCGGCATCCTTCCTGACCAATGGGCATTGTGGGAACAGAAGACCGGGGTGAGGGTTGATTTACAGGCGATGGACTGGGCCGAGGCCCAGCGCCTCATCAGGGAGAACCGGGCGGATGTCATCGACACGTTCTTCTTTACCGAAGAGCGCGCCAAACTTTTCGCCTTCACCCCGTCCTACGCCCAGATCAAGGTGCCCGTCTATGTGCATAAGACGCTCGGCGGCATCGGCGACATCCCGTCCCTGAAAGGCTTCACGGTCGGAGTCAAGTCCGGCGACGCGGTCATGAGCCATCTCACCCAGCGGGGCATCGACACCCTCAGGGAATATCCCAGCTATGAAGCGATCATACTGGCCGCGAAAAACCATGAGATCAAAGTCTTCACCGTTGACCAACCCGCGGCCGTTTTCTTTCTCTGCAAGCATGGCCTCGTAAACGAATTCCGCGAGTCTTTCGTGCTCTATACCGGAACCTTCCATCGGGCCGTCCACAAGCACCGCCCCGGTCTGCTGAATCTGGTGCAGGGCGGGTTCGACCGGATCTCCCGGAGCGAATACCGCGCCATCGACCGGAAATGGATGGGGTCTCCCGTCCTGCTCAAGGGCATCCTTCAGAACTGGGGCCTCTGGATCTTCGGAGGGCTCAGCGCCTTCCTGACGCTAGTGATGGGCAACGTGCTGCTTGGACGCATTGTGCGCGCCAAGACCGCCGAGCTGCGCGCCGCGTTGGCAACCGTCCGGCAAAGCCTGGCCGCACGGCAAGAGACCGAAAGGGCGTTGCGGGAGAGCCAAGAACTGTTGTCGCTGTTCATCCGGCACTCGCCGATTCACGCCTTCATCAAACACGTCACAGCCACCGAAAGCCGGGTCCTGACGGCCAGCGAGAATTTCCAGCAGATGATCGGTGTTCCAGGGTCTGAGATGCAGGGGAAGACCATGGAAGAACTGTTCCCCCCGGAATTCGCGGCGAAGACCTCCGCCGACGATTGGGCCGTCGTGAGCAAAGGCGAGGTGCTGAAAGCGGATGAAGAGCTGAACGGCCGTTACTACTCCACAACCAAGTTCCCGCTTGTTCAAGGGGGAAAGACTCTGCTGGCGGGCTACACGGTTGACATCACCGAGCTCAAACGTACCGAGCACGCTTTGGTTCGCGCCTTGGAGCGTTACAACCTGCTGGCAAAGCATAACCGTATCATCACGTGGGCGATAGACACCCATGGGCTTTACACCGACCTTAGCAATGAAACCATCACGGTCACCGGGTATCATCCGAAAGAACTTAAAGGGAAATCGCATTTCTATGAGCTTCATCCGGAAAAAGGGCGGGAGGAATTCAAGGCGAAGGTGTTTGGCGCCCTTGCAAAAGGCGAACCCCTCCAAGATCTGATCCACCCGGTGATGACCGAGTCGGGGGGAACCGCGTGGTTCTCCTCCAGCGGCATCCCGACGCGCGACGATCAGGGGAACATCGTGGGGTACTGGGGCACCAGCACCGACATCACGGACCACAAGCACGCCGAGGACTCCGTGCGGGAGAGCGAGCGGCGATACCGCATGCTGACCGAAACCATGAAGGATGTGGTCTGGATCATCGATGTCGAAACGCAACGGTTCATTTACGTGAGCCCGGCGGTCGAGAAACTGCGCGGCTTCACAGTCGCAGAAGTCATGGCGGGCACACTGACCAATTCCCTCGTTCCGGAGCAGACCGAAAAAGTGATGGCCATGTTCCGCCAGCACGCCGCAGAATTCCGGCGGGGCGAGATCACCTCTAACACTTTCTTCACCCTCGAACTGCGCCAGCCCCGCAAGGATGGCGGCACCATTGTCACCGAAGCCCTCTGCCGCTACTGGACAAACGAACGGACCGGCAGACTGGAGTTGCACGGCACGACGCGCGACATCACTGACCGCAAGCGCGCCGAAGCCGAACGGGAGCGCCTCACCCGCGCCATCGAGCAGTCCACCGACACCATCCTCATCACCGACGCCTTTGGCACCATTGTCTATGTGAACCCCGAGTTCACCAAAGCGACGGGGTATACCCGCGAGGAGGCTTTAGGACAGAACGCGCGCATCCTCAAAAGCGGCATGCACGACAAGGAGTTTTACCGCCAGTTATGGGAAACCTTGAAAAACGGTAAAAACTGGGAAGGGAAAATCGTCAACAAGCACAAGAACGGAACGGCCTTTATCGAACAGGTCAGCATCTCGCCTGTGCGCGACGACGTCGGCAACATCGTCAATTTTGTGGCTGTCAAACGCGACATCACCCAACAATACCGCGCCGAGGAGGAGAAGACTGCCCTGCAGGAACAGTTGATGCATGCCCAGAAGCTTGAATCGGTCGGCCGCCTCGCCGTCGGTGTCGCCCACGATTTCAACAATATGCTCCAAACCATCCTCGGCTACACTGAAATCGCCCTCGATCAGGTGCCCCCGGAACAACCCCTGCACAACGACCTCATGGAAATCAAGAAGGCTGCCCAGCACTCAACCAATCTCACCCGTCAGCTCCAAGCCTTTGCGCACAAGCAGATCGTGGCGCCCAAAGCAATAAACCTCAACGAGGCTGTCCAGAACATGTCCGCCATGCTCCGCCGCCTCATCGGCGAAACCATCCGCCTGGAATGGAAACCGGGCCAAGACCTAGGCACGGTGATGATCGATCCCGGGCAGATCGACCAGGTCGTGGTCAACCTGTGCATCAACGCGCGCGACGCTATCGGCTCTTCCGGCTGCATCGTTATCGCGACCGGCAACGTCCAGCTATCCCCCGCCGAGGCCCATCTGTTCGGCGACATCGCCCCCGGTCCCTATGTCCAGCTCTCCATTCAAGACAACGGGTGCGGCATGCCACCGGGGGTCCGCAATCAAGTCTTTGAGCCCTTTTTCACCACCAAACCCGTTGGTCAAGGCACGGGGCTGGGTCTCTCCATTGTCTACGGCATCATCCGGCAGAACAATGGAACCATCCGTGTGGACAGTGAACCCGGCAAAGGCTCCGTTTTCAAAATATACCTGCCCCGTTACTTCGGGGCACCTGTTGCGAACGAGCCCCCCGAAGATGCCGGAGCGCCGGCTTGCTCCTCCCACGCCAACATCCTCCTTGTTGATGACGAGAACAGTATCCTGCACACCACCCAGCGTATTCTCGAAAGCCTGGGGCACAAGGTGTTCGCGACCACTTCGCCAAAAAATGCCCTCCAGCTGTTCGAAGAGCATAGCGATCAGATCGACTTGTTGATCACCGACGTGATCATGCCGGGCATGAACGGCCCCGAAATGGTCAGGCAGATGCTGAAACAGTGCGCAAAACTGAAGTACATGTTCATATCGGGTCATACGGCTAACCTCCTTGCAGAGCAAGGGCTGGACGAAACAACCAGCACCTGCATCAGAAAGCCGTTTTCAAGAAAGACCCTCGCGCAGAAAGTGCAAGAGGCCATGACGCAGAAATAATCCGCACACCCTTACTTCCGTGTTTGCGGTAACGCTCCTTGAGGCGCAGTCCCTGTGTGTGGTATGGTTATCGTAATGTTTGTTTACCGGACACGGTCGTGTTTGTGCCCCATCCGGGCACCAGTCCGGAGCCCCGTATGGAAAGAATCTTTCTGAATGCCGGAGCCTTACTGGTGTCCGCCGTTGCAGAGTGGCTACAGGCCCAGATGCGAGTCACTCCCGGCGGGGTGCAGTCGCTCAGCCATATCCTTGTGATCGTGCCGACCCGGCAGGCAGGCCGCCGGTTGCGTCTGGCACTGGCGGAACAGTCAGGGGAGAAGGGCTGCCTTCCTCCGCTTGTGCGGTTGCCAACGCAACTGATCGTGCCCGCCCGTGAACCGGCCGCCCCGGTCGCGACACCCGCCGAAACGGTTGGGTTACTCAGCCGGTTCCTCCTCGGCCTCGAACTGAACGACTACCCCAACCTTTTCCCCGAGAAAGGCCACCCGCGCGAAAAAACGTTCCCCTGGGCGCTGGGTGTGGCTCGGCAGTTGACCGATCTCTGGGGGATACTCCAAGAGAACGCCTTGGCGATGCAGGATGTCGCCGAGCGGATCGAAGCGCTCCTCCGCGGCGAAGACCTCGATGTCGAAGTGGCCCGCTGGAAGGATCTCGCCAAACTGGAAACGCTCTTTTTTGAAGAGCTGGGTCGGCGCAACCGCACACCGATTCCCGCCGCACGTCAACAGGCCGTTGCCGAGCCACTGTTTCCAGAGGGCATCGAACGGATCGTCCTGCCGGCCCTTTCCGACGCACAGCCCGCGCTCTACCCCGTTCTTGAGAAACTGGGCGAACGTGCCGCGCTGACCGTCCTGATCCACGCACCCCAGTCCGAAGACGCAAAATTTGACCGGTGGGGCCGCCCCGACCCGGAAAAGTGGCTGGGGAAAAATGCCCCGATACTGCCGTTAACCGACAGCCAGATATTCCTTTCAGCCAACAGCGCCGGACAGGCCAGCCTTGCCGCGGAAGCCTTCGCCGCCGTCGCAAAAGACGAGGAGCGTCCTTCCCTCGGCATGGTTGACGATACCCTTTTCAACGAACTCCAGTCGGCATTTTCAATGCGCGGCCTGCAACTCCATAATCCCGCCTCCTACCCGCTGACCGCTTCATCGCTCGGCCGCCTCATCGTGCAGCTCGAACAGCTCCGCCGCCAGCCGCGTTTCCCCCTCCTTGCCGCCTTCCTGCGCGAGGCCGACGTGATGCACTGGATCGAGACCCGGCTTGCCCCGATTCCCGGTTTCGCATACGCCGCCGTGCTCCGCACCCTCGACGACCTCCAGAACAAGCATCTGCCGCAGACGCTCGACAGCGCCCGCCAGTTCTGCGAACAGGAACGCGACAACGACACCTCCGCCCCGCAATGGAGCCACCTGCTCGCCGCGCTCGATGAGATCCGCACGCTGCTCGATCCGCAAGGACGCCCCCACCTTGACCACCTGACCGACATGCTCCAGACCCTTTTTGCGGCACGCACGCTGCGGGAGCAGACACCCGGCGACCGCGAATTGGCCGCCGCCGCCGAAGCCACACTCGCCGTCTTCGAATCGTTGCGCTCCGGCCTCCTTATGGAAATCCTGGACGAACCGCAGCGCGCCCTGCTGTTCGAGACGTTGCTCGTCTCCGCCACATACCAGCTCGAGCCGGAAACCTCTGACGCGCTTCTGACCGAAGGATGGCTGGAGTTGCCGTGGAGCCCGGCACGAGAAGTGGTCATCACCGGTTTCAACGAAGGCGCGGTGCCCGACGCGGTTGTCGGCCACGCATTTCTTCCCGACCGCCTGCGCCAAGGTCTCGGGCTCACCGGCAACGAGCGCCGAACCGCGCGCGACACCGCCCTGCTGCAGGCGCTCGTGACCTCGCGCCCTCCCGGTGCCGTGCGCTTCTTTCTCGAGCGCGCCTCCAGTCAAAATGATGTCCGCAAGCCATCGCGCTTGCTTTTCCTCTGTGATGAAAAGGCGCTCACCACACGCGCAAAAAAGCTCTTCCACGACACTGAGAACGCGATCGCCAGCCATCCCCGCTCGCTTCCCGACGGCTGGCGTCTGGACTTGCCGCTTCCCTCGTCACCCCCGGAGAAACTCAGCGCGACCGCGTTCAAGACCTATCTGGCGTGCCCCTTCACCTTCTATCTCAAGCACGTCCTCAGCATGGAAGCCTGCGACGACCGCATGGGCGAGCTGGATGCCATGGCCTTTGGCACCCTTTGCCACAACGCGCTGGAGAGCTTTGGCAAGTCCAAATGGAAAGACTCGGACGATGCCGGAGAGATCGCCGGCTTTCTGAAAGCTGAGATCAGCACAATCGTCCGCCGCCAGTTTGGCGAAACATTCTCCACGGTTCTCCGCCTGCAGGAATATGCGGCCTGCCAGAGAATGGAATTCTTTGCCGCCCGCCAGGCCCAACTGCGTGCCGAAGGTTGGAAAATCGTCGCCCTCGAAAAAAGACTCGCCATGCAGGAGCAGGGAGTCCCCATCAACGGCCGCGCCGACCGTTTGGATTACAATCCCGCTTGCGACACATGGCGAATCCTCGATTATAAAACATGGGACCGCCCCGGTGCGAACGGGGGGCTCGACAAGTTCCTGTCCTCAAAAAAAACCGACCTCGACTCCGCCAGGCAACGCGGCTTGGCACCCTTCGATTTTGCCGGTAAGCCGCGCGTCTGGATTGATTTGCAACTCCCCTTGTACCTGCTGATGACCCAAGCCGGAAACGTATTGCCTTCCGGAGCACGCGTGGAGTGCGGCTATTTCGTTGTCGCGGAGACCCTGGAGGACACGATCTGCACAGCATGGGATCTCGCACCCTTCCGGGACGACGCGGTGGCTGCCATGCGCTGGGTGATCGGGCGCATGCAGGCCGGCATCTACTGGCCGCCGACCCCTCGCGACGAATGGGCACGCGATTACGCCTCCCTTTTTCTCGAAACGCCCGGGCAGAGCATCAACCGTGACTGGATCGCCGACCAAGAGGCACGGCTCGCGAAAAACGGAGGCTCCCCATGAGCGTCCTAAAAAATTGCCTGATCAAAGCCTCCGCCGGCACCGGCAAAACCTTCGCGCTCGCCACGCGCATGATCCGGCTCATGCTCCTTGGCGTGGCGCCAAACCATATTGTGGCGCTCACGTTCTCGCGGTCAGCCGCAGGGGAGATCTTCAGCAAAATCGCGGACCGTTTGGCGGACGCTGCGACCTCTGACACGCAGGCGGAAGAGGAGTCGGGACACGTGTATCGCGGGCTGGACATCCCTTTTCAGGAAATGCTCCGCAACCGTTACGGCGACCCCATCCCACAAACGGTTTTCGCATCTCTTCTGCGGGAGCTGATCATCACACAGCACATGAGCATGATCGGCACGATCGACAGCTTCATGACCCGCATGGTACAGGCCTTCCCGCTCGAACTCGGCCTGCAGGGCAGCCTGACGATCATGGACGACTACCGTGCGGAACGCGAGAGAAATGCCGCCATTGCCCGGATTTTGAACCGCACAGGGACGGGCCCGGACGACAACGCCCTTTTCAGAGCCTTCCGTCAGGCGCTTTTCGGCCGTGAGGGAAAAACCTATGGCAAGAAACTGCAGGACTTTGTTTCAACGTGGCATACGTTCCTTCTCGATTATCCCGACGCGACCCTCTGGGGTCGTCCCGAGACCATTTGGCCTGGCGCCATGCCGTTCCCGATTCATGACTCGGCGGAGCACCTTGCCCAGCGCCTAACCGATGAAATCCGTCCAGACTGGATTGGCGCAAAACCCGGATCCATGTGGGATGAGTTTTGCGCGTTCGTCCGCACCTTCAACGGGACTTTCCCCAACAAGGCCAGCGTCAACAAGGTGCTGGATGCATACCAGCCGCAGGCGGCCTCTTTTGCCGTTCAATACGTAAGGGAAAAGCACGACTTCACCGGCGAAAAAGCGCTGCTGCTCCTGCAAACCGTCGAAACGCTGTTCGGCCTGACGCTGCTTACGCGCTGCGAGTCCACACAGGGCATTTATAACCTCATGGCGCAGATTGAATCCGCCTATGCGCAAAACACGCGCAACCGCGGCTTGCTGACCTTCGACGACATCCCCCGCCTGATCGGACGTCTTGACCAGTCCGTCCGCCAGAACATTGAGTACCGCTTTGACGGACGTTTCCGCCACTGGGCTCTGGACGAGTTTCAAGACACGTCCCGCGGGCAATGGGCGGCCATCCACAACCTCGTCGACGAGGTCATCCAATCCGGCGAAGACGAGCGCTCGATCTTTCTGGTCGGCGATATGAAGCAGGCGATCTATGGCTGGCGCGGCGGCGATGTGGCGATCTTTGAGCGCGAGCTTTCTTCCGGCTGCTATGAGCAGTCCGACCTCAGCCTTTCCCACCGGTACAGCCCTCAGATCGCAAACCTCGTCAACCGCGTGTTTGAAGGCGGGCGGATTGCGGCCATCCTCAGCGGCTCCGCCCGTGAGGCGGGGGAGAAGTGGAGGGATCTTTGGACTCGGCACACTTCGCAAGAACCGGACGGGGCGTTCCATGTCGGGCGCGTGCGTGAATGTAACGCGGAAACCGGCGAAGACAAAGTCGTCCCTTACTTGGAGGCCGCGTGTTCCCATCTGCACGCCGTCCGGCCTTGGGAACGCGGTTTAAACGCCGCCATTCTCGTGCGCACCAACGACCAAGGACAGCGCTTCGCCGAAGCCCTGCGCCGTTCGGGCATCCCCGCCGTCTGGGAGGGCGAAAGCGCCATCAGCGATACCCCCGCAGTCTCTGCCCTGCTGCACGCCTTGAAAGTGGCCGTGCATCCCGGCGACACCTTGGCCTGGCGGCACGTGTGCGCCTCTCCGCTTGCGCGCACGGTCTTCCTCAACGCCTGTGCGTTGCCGCAACAGCAGGGCGTTGCCGCGCTTTCGCGGCATGTGCTCGATGACGTGTCGCGGCTGGGTCTTCCCCGCACCTTGCAGAACATGGCCGACGCGCTGTCGGGAATCGGTTCCGACCCCTTCACGCGCGCTCGCCTCAACGCATTGCTTTGTGCCGCCACACAGTTCGTTGCACAGACCGATGCCGAGTCCACGCTCACCGATTTCATCGCTTTCGTCGGCTCCTTTAAAACACGCGACGTGGCCGACACCTCCACCGTCAAGATTCTCACGATCCACCGCAGCAAAGGGCTCGGGTTCGATTTCGTCATCCTCCCGGTCATTGAGAATGACGGCATCACCACCATCCGCCCGGGCAAGGTTCTGACGGCCAACGATGAGTCCTGGCTACTCTCCGACCCCGGCAAGCACGTAACCGGCGCCGACCCACGGCTGTCTGCCGCCCGCGAACGCACCGTCAACAGAGGCGTTTTCGAAAACCTCTGCGTGTACTATGTGGCCATGACCCGCGTGCGGCGCGCGTTGGTCATGCTGCTCAAGCCGGAGCCCAAAAAGGCGTCCGAGACCCTCTATTTCAGCGACCTCGTGGCAGAGGCATTCGATGCGCCGTTACCCTGGTCGGACGGTGATCCGCGCTGGTTCGAACGCCCCGTGCCTTCCCCTGAGGCCACCCAACCCTTGCCCATGCCCGCCGGGCAGGTTGCCCGTCCCAAACGCCGGGTCATCCGCCGCATGACCCCCTCTTCCGCCTCGTATCACGGCCAAGCGGCCAGCAAGCTGTTCAGCCCGCGTGACAGCTCCGCGACGCAGCGCGGCACGCGCTTGCACGAAGCGCTGTGCCGGCTCGAATGGCTCGATGCGGCAGCCCCGCAACCCTCGGACATTTCCGCCGCCGATCTCGACCTGACCGTTCCTTCCACATTTCGTGACGCATTGATCCGGCAGCCCCATGCGATCGAGCTTTGGCGCGAACGTCCCTTTGAGCTGATCGCCAATGACGAATGGATCTCCGGCGTTTTCGACCGCGTGGTCTTTTTCGAAGAGCAGGGGACCCGCCGCGCGGAAATCTTTGACTACAAATCGAACCGGTGCCGCGACGGAGAATCCGAAACCGCCTTCGCGCAGCGGATGTATGAAACATACGTGGGACAGATGACGAGTTACCGGCATGCGCTCGCGCAACTTTCCGGGCTGCCCGAGCATGCGATCCGGTGTTCGCTGCTCTTGACCAGCACCCGTCAAGCCGTCCCCGTCTAACAGGATGAACCGATGAAAACAGGCAGACAGCAAGTGTTAGTGTGGTGTCTTATTCTGGGAGTGGCGGTACTGGGCGTTTCTGCCGAGGAGAACGCGGTGCGCAATCCGGGGTTTGAAAAGACTGGGCCCTCAGGCGCGACACAAGACTGGACAGACCGGAAACCGGTCTATTGTTTCGCGAACGGCGTCGGCCGGGCAGGCAGTCGCGGACTCGCGTTCAATAACACCGATCCCAACTATTATTCGTTCCCGTCACAGCAGGTGAACGTGCAGCCCGGCCGTTGTTATGCCGTTGAGGTGTGGGTCAAAACGGAGAAACTTATTGGAAACGAATTGGGGGCAACCGTCTGTATGGAGTGGTCGGACAGCAACGGAAGGCACCTGGGCGGCGCATACCCCGAGGGCATATGCGGCACAAGCGACGGGTGGCAGAAAGTAAAGGGATACACGGGCGCGGTTCCGACCAATGCCGCCTGCGTCCGCGTCGCCCCCTATGTGCGGCCCGGCATGACCGGCAAAGCGTGGTTCGACGACTTGAAGGTGACGCCTTACGCCCCGCCACTCGTCAGTTCGGTGAGCGCCTCATGCTACCGGAACACGTCGGCGGGCGGGCAGGTGGTTTTCTCGGCGGGGCTCGCGCTAAACGAGGCGGGTGTCAACGTCACGGAAGTCGCTGGGACGTTCGCCATCGAGACTGCCGACGGGAAACCGGTACGCACGGCGAAACCGGACACGCTGACGGACACATGCGCCAGACTGAGTGTGAACGCGTCGGATTTCCCTGTCGGCGATTACACCGTGCGTTTCGCGCTGTCAACACAAGACCGTGCCTCGAAAAGCGCGGCGGAAACACCGTTTCACCGGGTCGGTCGGCTTCCTGAACGCAAAGCGTACATCGATGCCCACAGGCGCCTGATCTTAAACGGCCACCCCTTCTTCCCGTTGGGCATGTACTGGTCGATCGTAAAAGAGCCCGAGTTGAAAACCTACGCCAGAGGCCCGTTCAACTGCCTCATGCCGTACGCAAGGCCCACGGCGGAAAAAATGGACGCCTGCCATGCGTATGGGCTCAAAGTGATCTATTCGATCAAAGAGCTGTACGTCGGCACACGTGGCGCTCCACCGCACATAAAAACCGAAGCGGACGAGCGCGCCGAAATCCAGAAACATGTGTCGGCTTTCAAAAAACATCCCGCTCTGTTGGCGTGGTATGTCAACGACGAAAGGCCGCTGACCATGCTTGACCGCCTCACGGCACGGCAACGGCTGATGGAGGAGCTCGATCCGGATCATCCCACATGGGCCGTGCTGAACCAATATAACCAGGTGATCTCGTATCTCCCGACATGCGACGTGGTCGGAACGGATCCCTATCCGATCCCGGAGCGTCCCGCAGCCATGGCGCTGCAATGGACGCGCATCGCGCGTGACCAGACGCACGGCACGCGGGCGCTGTGGCAAGTGCCGCAGGTTTTCGACTGGGGCGCGCACCGCAAAGGTGCCGAGCGCGAAAGGGCGCGCGCGCCGACGCTGCAAGAGATGCGGTCGATGGCCTGGCAGTGCGTAGCGGCCGGCGCGAACGGCTTGGTCTTCTTTTCTTTCTTTGACCTGTACAGGATGAATGACCGTGACCCGTTCGACACACGCTGGGCCGACGTGTGCGCGATGGCGGAAGAGATCAAACGCTACATCCCCGTCATCCTGTCGGACGAAGCCGCCTTAAAGGTAACCTGCGAAGGCTCTGCCGGCATCGAAACGCGCGCGTGGCGATCCGGTCCGGACGTCTACCTGCTGGCGGTGAACAGCGAGGCGAAACCGGTCACGGCAACCGTGACGGTCGCGGGCGGCTGCCAAAGCGTGTCTGCCGAATTCGGAAAACCGCCGGAGATGAGAGCCGACGGCACCCTCGTTTACACGTTCTCCCCGTTGGAGCCTGTCATGGTAAGGATAAAGACACCATGAGACTGAAAACAGGGTCCATCATCATCGGTGCGTGGTGGCTTGTCATGTCGGCACATGGCGTCTCCGGGTGGCTCACGCCCCCGCCACCGGGCGTGGCCTATCCCGACGGCGAGGCCGACCGCCAGTGGGCGTTTCTCTCATACGACCTGACACAGAAACCGCGTTTCGCGAAATTCGCGCCGGAGGCCTACTGCGCCGAGGCATTGGTCACCGATGCCGACCGTGACCCGCTCGACATCCTGTTGCGCCGCACCGCCGCGCTGGCAGCGGACCTGCAAACCCTTGCCGGATGCCGCGCTCTCACCGTGCCACAACGCGATCTCGACGCCATCCGTGCCGAAGCCGCATCCGTCGCCCCCGGGAATTCAGCCGCAAGACGAGTCCTCTTCAACCGGTTACTGCCCATCCGCCGCAGGATCGCTTTTTCCAACCCTCTGCTCGACTTCGGAGAACTTCTCTTTATCAAGCGCGAGGTGCGCGGTGTGATGGAACACTGCTGCGACCAGTTCTACGGCCAGCAGCAGCGTTCCGGCGGCGGCCTCTTCGTGCTGTCCTCCCCGTTCGGCGCAAGCCCCTCCTTGCGCGATGTGCTGGCAGACGCCCGCGTCGCCAACGGGCGTTTACAAGGCCAACCCTTGCTTTTCGGAACCCGCGTCACACAGGGCAAAGACGGCGGTTCACTTGTCTCGCCCGCTGTCTCGTATGACGGCAAGACCATCGCTTTTGCCTATGTGGAGGGCATCGGCTCGCGCGAGCACATCAGCCACCTGAATCACGCGCAGGAGGGTCACTGGCAACGGGATTTCTGTTACCACCTTTTCTCTGTCGGCACAGACGGCTCGCGGCTCACTCAACTCACAGACGGCACGTTCAACGATTTCCAGCCCTGTTTCACGCCAGCCGGGCGCCTCGCTTTCATCTCCGAACGGCGCGGCGGTTATCTGCGGTGCGGCCGTTACTGCCCCACTTTCACGCTTTTCGACCTGGCGTCCGACGGTTCAGACATCCGCTGTCTGAGTGTCCACGAAACCAACGAGTGGTCTCCCGCCGTGACACACGACGGCCTGCTGCTCTGGACGCGCTGGGACTATGTTGACCGCCATGGCTGCGTGGCGCATATGCCGTGGGTCATCACGCCGGACGGGCGTAACCCGCGTCCAGTCCACGGCAACTACTCGTTCCGTTACAAACGCGCCGACATGGAGCTCGATACGCGGCCTATCCCTAACTCGCACCGTTTCGTGGCTACCGCTGCCCCTCACCATGGTCAAGCATTCGGCTCGCTGGTCGTCATCGACCCGCGCGCTGAGGACGACGACGCCATGTCCCCGGTCAAGCGATTGACCCCCGACGCCGGATTCCCGGAAAGTCAGGGGGGCTCGCAGACGTACGGCACCCCATGGCCGCTCAGTGAAAAATACATGCTCTGCTCTTATGAGCCGGTCGAAGTCAAGAACGCCGCGCTTCGGCATGTCTTCGGGCTCTACCTCCTCGATCAGTTCGGCAACAAGGAACTCGTCTACCGGGATCCGGACATTGCGTGCCTGAGTCCCATGCCGCTGCGTCCGACGCCGCGCCCACCCGTGATCCCCGAACAGCGCCAGCGCCTCGCGTCTGGCGAACGCGGCAAGGCTACCGCGACGATCGCCGACATCTACAGGAGCCAGCAGCCTTGGCCGGAGGGCACGGTCATCGCGTCACTGCGCGTCTGGCAGATTTTCCCGCTTTCTGTGGCTTCGGCGGAAGTGACGCACAACATCGGCCTTCAACTTCCAGAAGGGCACGATTCGATCAACCTTGCCCGCGTGGTACTGGGCACGGTGCCCGTGGAAAAAGACGGCAGCGTTCATTTCGCCGTGCCTGCGGACGTGGAACTCTTTTTCCAAGCGTTAGACGCAAAGGGTTGCGCGGTGCAGTCGATGCGTTCCGCCACCGCGCTGGTACCGGGCGAGCGGATGTCCTGTCAAGGCTGTCACGAACCCAAAACCGGCACCCCGGAACGTACGCCCACCGCGACACCGCTGGCCATGAGGCGTGCGCCTTCTGAGCTTATGCCCGGCCCAGAGGGATCCAATCCGTTCAGCTACACGCGACTCGTGCAACCCGTGCTAAACAGGCACTGCGTGTCTTGTCATTCCGGGAAGATTAAGGCCACACAGGCCGGACAAAAAAAACCGCCCCGGCTCGACAGCGAAGTCATGGAACTGCCGGGAAAAGGATGGATGAACAAAACCACCCGTTACACCGCTTCCTATCTGAGTCTTGCCGAACCCTACGGATTTACTCAATACGGATCGGCGCGTAATTGGAACACGCCACAGTTCTACCGGTCAACACCCGGCGCGTTCGGCGCCCGTGCCTCCAAACTCTATGCGCTGCTTCAGAACGGGCACCACGACGTGAAACTCACCGGAGAGGAGGCCAGCCGGATCGTGACGTGGCTGGACTCGGTCTGCCAATTCTACGGCGTCTATGAGAAAGAAGGCGGCGAGGCTCAACTTACCGGAGGGCTTGCCCACCCCACACTGCAATAAGGATTGCCCGATAAACGGCTCCGACCGTACGTGCCCCGTAATCCGGCGAAGCTGTCCGTTTTTTTCTCGAATCCGATCAGTCTCCGCATTACACTTTCCCCATTGAAATGAGAAACGGAGAACCTTAATGTTGATTGATGCCCATGTACACACGTTCCCCGATGATCTGGCCGCACGCGCCCTGAAAAAATTGGCCGACAAAACTGCCCCGCAGATCACTCCCGTCGCCGACGGCACCGTTTCGGGTCTGCTTGAAGAGATGCGGCGCGAACAGGTGGATTACGCGGTGGTCTGCCCGATCGCCACAAAGCCCTCTCAGTTCGAAGGGATTTTGCAGGAAGCCCTCGCCATCCGCGACGGGATGCGGGGGGCGGACGCCGCGCGGCATTTGATCCCGTTCGCATCAATCCATCCGGACGATGAAGCGCGTTTTGCGCATCTCACGCAGACCGCCGAAAGCGGTATCCGCGGCGTCAAACTCCATCCCTATTATCAGACCTGTGTGCTGGACACGCCCAACATGTTGGAATATTTCCGTTGTTGCTGCGATTTGGGCCTGGTCGTTCAATGCCACTGCGGATTCGACATCGGGTTCCCGTTTGACCCTCTGTGCGGCCCCGAACGCGTCGCTCACGTCATGCGCGAGATTCCCAACCTTCATTTCGTTGCCGCGCATCTCGGGGGGTGGCGGCAGTGGGGCGGCGCGATCGAGCAACTCCTCGGCAAGGACATCTATCTGGACACCGCCGTGTTGGAACCGCACTTTGGGGATGCGGAACCGCTGCGGCTTTTGCGCGAACATCCCGCCGACAAGCTGCTCTTTGCCACCGACTGGCCATGGCTGGGGTTTGCGGGGGGTGTCCGTTTCGTCCGTTCAGCGGGACTGCCCCCTGAGACGGAGCGTGCCATCCTCGGCGGCAATGCGGCCACATTGCTGGGCATCACCTCGCCCGCGTCATGGTGACGGGAACCGCTCCGCGCCGCTTACATCCGCTGCCCGTTTTCAGCCCTGTTGGGACTGGCGCAATTTGTAGAGGCGCTCCATGCGCACGCCGATATCCGCGAAACCGATGTCCGCGCCATACACATCTTTGTAATAGCCGAACGCCTTCTCGATATCGCCGGCCTCCTCCGACAGACAGCCGAGTTCAAAGACAACCTTCTTTTTCAGCTCATCCATGATCGGCAACTGCTCGTTCGCCGTCTCAAGCTGCATCACGGCCATGTCGCGCTGCCCCTTCTTCGCAAAACATTTGGCCAGATAGTAAAGCGCCTCGACCCGCTCCTTCGGGCTGCGCTGTGCGAGTTGCAGCTGGCCGATGGCATCGTCATAATACTCGTATTTAAAATATTGCAGACCCAGTTCAAACCGCAACTTGAGGTCGTTCGGATAACGCTGCACGCGCGAACTCAAATCGTCGAAGACGAACTGGTTCATTTCGGTCTCCAGGTTCGCCGCCCCGGCCGCGTCCCCGGCCGCTTTCAGCGCTTCGATCTTGGCCTCGAAGGCCGCTATCTTCGTTGACGTGAGCGCCCGGTCCAGCTCGGGGTCAGCCGCGTTCACCGTGCGCGCTTTTTCCAACGTCTCAACCGCCTCGTCGAACCGTTTGTTCTGGGTACACAGACGCGCCAGGGCACGGTACAAGTTCAGGTTGTTCGGCTCCTTCTCAATGCGCGCGCGCGCCTCCTCGATCAGATAGTCCGCATCCGAGCCGGCCACAACCGCCTTGGCCTGCATGTCCAATTTCTTGGCCTGATCCTTGTTCGCGATCAGGTTCCGGTATCCGTCCTTCTGCCCGGCGTTTTCCTCCCACCCGCCGCTGGCCATCGTCATGCGGGCTTCGGCATCTTTCAAGAGCTTAAAGATGGTTTGATCGGCCGGACGGTAGGCGTTGAGCTTGATATAGGCGTCACGGGCCTTGTCATAATCGCCCACCTCCATATAGTAATCGGCCACCCGCCGCAGGAGCGCCATGTCATCCGGGTTGTTCTCATACGCCGCCTCAACCGTGAAGAGCGCGGCATCTTGGTGTCCGGCGGCCTCCGCGGCCTCGACGGTCATTTCAACGTTTTGGGAATGGAGGGGATTCAGCGAGAGCGCTTTCTCGCACTCGAGCAAAGCCGCCTCGTATTTGCCCGCCTTCATCAGTCCCGCGATCTTCATCCGTATGAGCAGGGCGTTGAACTCTTGTATCCGCCCGGCAAGGTTACTTTTTTTCGTTTTGCGGAATTTCGCGATCTGCGCCGCACGCAAAAATTTCCGGGCGCGGGAAAAGCCCGGCGCGAACGTCACGCACTGCATCAGGAGATCGATCGCGATATCAAGATTGCCGCGTTCAAATGCCGCGACCCCTTTATTGTAGAAATTCTGAGCCTGCTGGGCCACCTGGTCTGTCTTCTCAACTGCCATAATCATTCCACCTTAACGGCGTTTCTCAACATTTAAAACTGGGGATAAAGTATATCGCCCGCCCCCCTACGGGTCAAGGCAACACCCACCGGAACTTTTCCCGGCTTTTTCCGCGCGGCCGCAAAAAAAACATTCAGCCCCCCTTGACTTCCAAAAGCGGTTCCTCTAATGTTTTGCCTTCCTGCGGTGCGTCTAAGGAAATAATCCCCGCTGCGGGTCATCTGGCCTTTCCGGCCCGATTTCGCTTTACAACAAGCGGGGGTATTATCTATAGTATGCGCCGGAAAGTTAACAAAAGAAAAGAAATCGCGGAACAAGGACCGCTAAGTAGTCTATGAGCCAGATCGATAAAACAGTCATTCGGAAGCAATTCCAACGTCACGAGCGTGACACGGGGTCGAGCGAAGTTCAAATCGCCGTTCTCACAAAAGAGATCGAGATGCTCACCGAGCATCTCAAGGCCAATAAGAAGGATCACAGTTCCCGGTACGGGCTGATCCGCAAGGTAAACACCCGCCGCAGCCTGCTTGATTACCTCAAGCGGGAGGACGAGCCCATTTACCAAAAGGTCATCAAGGATCTCAATCTCCGCCGTTAAAAGCGCGGGTTGCCGGTCACGTGGCTTGTCACCGCGTGACCACACCTTCTCCGCCCTGGCGGACACCTTCTAGCGGACCTCACAAGCACTCACCCGAGTGAGCCATCTTTCCTGGCAGAACACTTTCCGGTCCTTGTTCGCTGAAAGGTATCAGAATGAAAGACACAACCTCGGTCTCCATCAATGTTGGTGGAGCCCAGATGACGATTGAGACCGGACTCCTCGCACGCCAGGCCGCAGGCGCCACCGTTTGCCGTTTGGGCGATTCCCTGGTGTTCTCCGCCGTGACCAACACGGACAAGCCGCGCGAGGGGATCGACTTTTTCCCGTTGCAGGTCGAATACCGTGAGAAGTATTACGCCGCAGGACGTTTCCCCGGCGGGTTCTTCAAGCGCGAGGCGCGCCCGAGCGAAAAAGAGATCCTCACCGCCCGCATCATTGACCGCCCCATCCGCCCGCTTTTTCCGGACGGCTACATTAACGACGTCCAGGTCAACAACATGGTCCTTTCCGCAGACTGCGAGAATGAGACCGACGTTTTGGCCGTCAACGCCGCATCTGCCGCCCTGCACATCTCCGAAGTGCCCTTCATGGGTCCCATCGGTTGCGTGCGCGTCGGCCGTGTCAACGGCGGGTTCATCATCAATCCAACCCAGCCGCAGCGCAAAGAGAGCACCCTTGACCTGATCTACGCCGGCACGCGCGAGCGCTTCCTGATGATGGAGGGCGGAGCCGCTGAGATCTCGGAAGAGGACTTCCTCGCCGCGATGAAACTCGCACATGTCGAGGTCGTCAAGATCGTCGACGCCCAGCACGAGTTGCGCAAGTTGCTCGGCAAGGCACCCAAAGTCG